>JADGDX010000018.1 GCA_016744675.1 Desulfuromusa sp.
ATGTGTAAGCGCAGTAATGTGTTCAGCTTACCGGTACTAATTGACCGTGAGGCTTGACCATAATAGTTTTTTGTAGGGACGGGGGAAGCTCGTCTTCCCCCTGCCCCATTTAAGTTAAACGTAAAGCGAACTCTTTCTCGCAGATTCTAAATCAAGTCAAAGTCGTAAGCGATTGGAAACCAGTTATACGGTTTTCGGTAGCAATAGCGTAGGGGTCACACCTGTTCCCATCCCGAACACAGAAGTTAAGTCCTACCGCGCCGATGATACTGCATTGGAGACGATGTGGGAAAGTAGGTCGCCGCCGAAATTATTCGAAACCCCCCATTCCGATCATTCGGAATGGGGGGTTTGTTTGTTTAGAGCTGTTCAAGGATTAATTTGAAAACGTGCTAGTGATTCTTTGCTTTAATTTGGTTCAATTTGATAACTTTTGATCTTTCTGTGTAGGTTGGATCGTTCCAGGCCAATTTCTTCGGCTGTCTTTGAAATATTCCAATTGTTTTTGCGCAATTTTTCTAATAGGAATTCCTTTTCAAACACTTCCTTGGCTTCACGGTATGAGTTTGGTAGGTCATGTGTCTCAACACGCTGCGTTTTAACTTCCTTACCCTTCTGATTGATTCCTAACGGCAAGTCTGAGCTTTGAATGATCTTGTCCGGAGTCATGATGACCAAACGTTCAATTAAGTTCTTTAATTCCCTGACATTCCCCGGCCAATTATAGGCCATTAAATTATTTAAAGCCTCTTTAGAGATGGTTTTGATCTCGCGACTTTCTTTGCCGCAGAAGTACTGCAGGAAATGCTCGCATAAACGAGGAATATCATCTTTCCTGTTTCTTAATGCGGGAACTTGAAATGGAAGAACATTGAGTCGGAAAAAGAGATCTTCACGGAATTCTCCCGATTTTATTTCTTCCTGTAAATCTTTATTTGTAGCAGCAATGACACGAACGTCGACCACAATTGTTCTGTTTCCTCCGACCCTATCAAATTTTCTTTCCTGCAATATGCGTAGAATTTTAGCTTGAGTCTTTAAACTCATATCGCCAATTTCATCAAGAAATAAGGTTCCACCATTTGCTTTATCAAACTTACCTTTACGGGCAGCGGTTGCTCCTGTGAAAGCTCCCTTTTCATGGCCAAATAATTCAGATTCAATAAGCTCTTCAGGTATTGCTGCGCAATTGACCTCTACAAACGGTTGTTCTTTTCTTGTTGATTGTAAATGAATAGCTCGAGCTACCAGTTCCTTTCCTGTGCCATTTTCACCGGTAATAAGAACCCATCCCGAGCTTGGTGCAGCCATCTTGATTTGTTGTTTTAGTTGATCTATCGCAGGACTACTTCCTATCATTTGGTAATCTTGACCAATTTTTTCTTTTAGTGTGCGGTTTTCAGACACTAGCTGGTCAATTTTCATTGCATTTTGAATAGATAATAAGACTTTTTCTAGTGAGAGTGGTTTTTCTATAAAATCAAATGCGCCGAGTCGAGTTGCTTTCACAGCCGTTTCTATTGACCCATGGCCGCTCATCATGACAACTAATTGTTGAGGTCGGACTTGTTTGATCTTTTTGAGAGTCTGCAGTCCATCAATTCCAGACATCCAGATGTCGAGTAAAACTAAATCAGGGTCTTCATCCTGAATTATGGATAAACATTCTTCACCTGAAGCAGCAAAAGAAGTTTGGAATCCTTCGTCTTGCAAAATCCCTTCAAGGCTTAGGCGAATACTATCTTCATCATCAACAATGAGTATATTTTTCATTTGTTATTCCCTTATCTGATGTTGCTTGATGGTAATTCAATAATAAAACGAGAACCTTTTGGGTTGTTATCTTTGACGCGAATATAACCATTATGATCTGCGATAATTGTTGAAACTATTGCAAGGCCTAATCCCGTACCGGTTTTTTTTGTAGAAAAATATGGTTCAAAAAGTCTCGATTTATCTTCGGCTGGGATACCGCATCCAGAGTCTGAAATAGTAAAGGTAATGATTTGCAAATCACGATTGTATACAGTCTTCAGATTTATAATCCCTTTTCCTTCGATCGCGGCAACAGCATTCTCAAAAAGGTTAATTATGACTCTTTTTATTTGTTCTCTATCAAAGATGGTATTGGGTAAGTTTTCATCAAGAGATTGTTGAAAGGTAATTCTCCTATGTGCTTCTCTGTAGAGAGTTAAGCTTTCATTTATGACTTCATTTAAGTTGTTTTCACTAGGTTTTGTCGCTGGCATGCGAGCAAAATTTGAAAATTCGTTGACGAGATTTTTCAATTCATCAACTTGATCACTAATCATTCGGGTACAATCATCAAAGACATGATCATCCTTATCAAATTTATTTAAATAACGTTTACGAAGGCGTTGCGCAGACAGTTGTATTGGAGTAAGGGGGTTTTTGATTTCATGGGCAATCCGCCTCGCGACTTCCCGCCAAGCAGCCATTCGCTGAGCTTTATATAGTTGAGTGAGATCATCAAAGACGACAACTGTTCCTAGGAAGTTATTCTGCTTATCTCGTAAGGTTGTTAGATTTAACATCAACGTATACTTATCGTTGCCGATAGGAATGGTTAATTGTTGCCTCACTGTCCCCCGTTCTGAATGGAAGAGTTCTTTTAATAGCTCCATAATTTGGGGCATGTAGCTTCCAGGAATAACTTCTCGGAAATCTTTACCCAGCATTTTTTCTGCATTGAAGTGAAGCAGAGTTTCAGCTGATTTATTAATTGTTGTCAAAAAACCTGACCGATCAATTGATATGACACCGGCAGTCACATTTGCCAGGACAATTTCCATATAATCTCTACGGCGATCTAACTCGAGGTTTGAACTTTGTAACTCTTGATTTGCAGAAATGACTTCGACACGACCTTGACGTAGGTCAGTTGTCATCTTGTTAAATGCGTTAACTAGGGTTCCTATTTCATCTGTACTGCGGGTTTTGAGTTTAATATCTAGATCACCTGAGGCTATTTGCGTCGTTGCTGTTGCTAGTTCTTGAATTGGAACGGTAATGCCACTGGCTAGGTGAAATCCAAACCATGTTGCTAGAAAGATAATGATGAGGGCAATGAGAAGTAAAACAATGACATAGCTCTGTTGGATTTGTCCTTTGATAGACTTTGTTAGTTTGTATTGGTCAACTGACGAAGCAATTTCCTTCATTTTATTAATCAATGAATAGGGGACGTAGTAATTAACAACCACAACTCCAACGATGTCTTTAGGATTCCAATTTGATTGTACTGGGACGATCCCCCTTATCAAATCAGCCTGACCAACTGGTGTTATTTGTGAAAAGCGGATTCCTTGAAGGCCTTCTCTGACGGGGTCTGAGCTTGCTGTTGTAATTTCAATGATAGGGAGTTTGGGGTTAGCGACTCGAACTAATTCTTCATGAGTCGAAGAGAAAACCTCAACAATTCCAAGATTGTATTCTTCCTGCTTTTCTTTGATTAATGATTTGAGCTGAGGCAAGTTTTCTTCATTAAGGAATTTACCATCCTTAATTCTTTGACTTAACTGATCAGCATAATAGAGGGCGTTAGCCTCTGAGTTTTGATAGTACGTCTGTGCAACATCCAGCGATTCATCTAGGGCTTTTTCCACTTGGTTGTTGAACCAGTTATCGATGCTGCTACTGATAAATCCAGCAGAAACAAAAAATAACAACATCGTTGGTATGAGTGACAGGGCAATAAATGCTCCAACTAATTTACTTCGAAGTTTCGCTCCAGGAACGCCTCGGCGTCTTTCGAGGATGAGTTTAAAAATATTCCTGAAGATGAGAAAGAGAAATAGCAGAACAAGTAGGATGTTAAGATTTATGACTGCAAGCGCAATGATGCTGTTACTAATTGGGAGTTGAGATGTTAAATCAACAAGCCGATTTTCCAGTTGGGGAATTAATAGTAGCAGAAGGAATGCAAAGAAGATGAGAACCCACTCGCGACGTTTGCGACGTGTTTTTTTTTCAAGTTTTGGTTCCAATGCTTCTGTCGTCATGTTTTTCCTGTCAAAATATTGCAGATAAAAAATGATTCTATTGAATGCGTCGGAACAAAACAAGCTTGATAGGTAAATTTATATTCATTTTTCTAGAAAGTGACTTGAAGTTGATAGGACGGTATTCAGAAATGGACTCAAAGAATAGCTAAACACCTTTTGAACTACTGAAGATCGTATATGCCTAGTAAAAAGGAAAGTAAGTCGGAATCACGAGATTAGAATGATTTTTTTTGAAATTCGACCTTCCCTAATGATGTCATTAAGCAATTGTCATGCGCTTTTCAAAAGACCAAAGCCATATTTAAAGGGATCTTCATCGTCAATGACAAACTTTTGTAAGCCGATGATGTGAGCTCGACCTGTTACTGCTGGTACAATGGCAGTACGTTCTTTCATTTGTTTTTCCTCTAAAATTTCTCCGACGAACTCAGTGCCAATGATGCTTTGATAGGGGTAGGGTTGGCCAATCTTTAACTTGTTGTTCGCATGAAGAAGCGCCATCTTTGCGCCGGTCCCTGTTCCGCAAGGAGAACGATCTGCCTGTCCCGAGCCAAAGATGACTACGTTTCGTGGTGGGATCGTTTCTTCATAGAATTCGACCAAGTTAACCCGACCAGGTTCACCGTTTTCTGGGTGTCGGATGTCAATGTTATCGTTTACTTTGTCTCGAATCGTTAAGCCGTATTCTATCAATTTATTGACGTGTTGTTGCTCTACTCCCAGGTTAAGATATTCACTTTTTACAATGGCGAAATAGTTTCCCGCATAGCAAATAGAAACCGGGATTTTTCCTAATCCATCCAGCTCAACTTCTAGGCTGTCATAGTAGAAAGAGAGAACATTTTTGATCGTGACACTTTTGACGCGGCCCTGATCAAGACGGACGGTGGAGTCAATCTTCCCGGCCGGGGTGTCAAGTATGACCTGTCTAGATGTTTCGTTTTTATCTTCGATAGGTTTAAGTATGCCGCTTTCAACCATAGCTGTTACTGCTCCGATTGAGCCATGAACGCACATATCTAGATATCCGCCACTGTCCATGTAGATGATTCCCATATCGGCATCCTCTGAAATAGGAGCGGTGAGTACTGCACCGAACATATCCTGATGACCTCGGGGTTCTAACATCAGCATCTTACGAAGATTGTCTTCATTGTTCGCCATCCAGATTTTTTTCTCCAACATAGTTTTCCCTGGAATGTGGGAAATGCCACCGGTGACGACTCGGGTCGGCTCTCCAGCTGTATGGGTATCTATCGTGCTAATAAGGCGGTTCAGGTGCATATGTCCTCAATTCGTAATAAAGAAACTCAATCTGTTAAAGGTAACCAAAAAGCCTAGGCAGAAATAGAATCAGGTCCTCCCAGTAAGTGGTGATCAACAGAGCTGCAAAGGATGCAATGATGAAAGGCATTAGTGGGCGAGTAATTCGTTCGATCGGTAACTTTGCAATATTGGCACCTACGAATAGACACATGCCAACCGGAGGTGTTGCCAGCCCAATAGCTAGATTTAGTACGCATATGACACCGTAATGAATCGGGTCTACGCCAACATGCTGAGCCAAAGGAAGAAAAACAGGCGTCATGATTAGCAGGGCCGGGACAACATCGAGAAACATTCCGAAGATGAGCAAGAATAGGTTGATCAGTAACAAAATGGCGATCTTGTTGTTGGTGGCTGAAAGAACTGCCTCTGACACCGTCTGGGGAAACTGCTCTGAAGTCAGCAGGTAGGAGAAGATTGCTGCAGTACCAAGCAGAATCATCACTGCACCTGTGGTGATGCCACTGTCAATTAAAACTTTTGTCAACTTACGTATGGTAATGGATCGATAAACAAATACACCTATCAGTAGGGCGTAGAAAGCAGCAATGCCGGCGGATTCTGTTGGGGTGGCGATACCACCAATGATGCCGCCAAGTATAATAACTGGCATCATCAGCGCAAGTATCGCACACTTTGTAATACGAATCTTTTGCTTCAGAGGTAACTTTTCCTCGATCCTTGGCAATTTGTTGTTACGTGATCCAAGAAAGATTGCTCCCATCTGCGAGGCGCCAAGCAGAATTCCCGGAACAATGCCGGCTACGAACAGGGCTCCGACAGAAATTCCGGTGATCGATCCATAGACAATAAATGGTATGCTCGGGGGGATTACTGGGCCTATGGTGGATGAGATCACAGTGACGGCTGTCGAGTAATCTTTTTTATAGCCATCCTTTTCCATGCCAGGGATCATGATTGAACCAACTGCTGCGGTGTCGGAGACACCTGCGCCAGTCATCCCAGCAAAGATCATCGATATCAGAACGTTCGCATAGGCCAATCCCCCGCGGATGCGTCCGACAAAGAGCTTGCTGAACTCGATTAGTTCCTCTGTCAGGCCCGCAGCATTCATTAAATTGCCGGCAAGGATGAAAAGTGGAATAGCGGTCAGAAGAAATGAATCCATCCCTGTGAACAGCTTCTGGGCGATCAAAACCATAGGGATGTCGCTCACCAGCATAAATGCCAGAGCAGAAACCCCCAAGGAGAAGGCTACTGGAACGCCGAACAGGGCAAATAAAATAAAAAGGACGAAAGTTAGATAAATCATCAACCGGCCTCACTCGAGACAACCTGGAGATTACATTTATCGACAAAGGTGTTGAAAAGGTCAGCCAGAGTGTAGAGTAGCATCAAGGACCCTCCCACCGGTATCGCTAGGTAAGGATAAAACATTGGAATTTGTAGACCCAAAGAGGTCTGGCCAAAGTTACGGATTGCAAGGTATTGCCCGCCGTAAATCATCGCCACGAAGAATCCGCAAAGGAGCAAGTCCCCACAGATACGGCACCAGAACCAGACTTGTTTCGGAAACTTGTTCGAGAGCATCTCAATAACCACATGCTGCTTGCAAGTAAATGCGGCAGCAGCTCCGAGGATGGAAACCCAGATCATGGTATAGCGAACCATTTCCATCGTCCCCATGTATGTCTTGCCAAAGAAATAGCGGCCAACGACATGGAAGACAATTGCGCTCAAGATAACACTCATTCCGACCGCTAAGAGCACTCGTACTATGTGATCCAAGCCAAAAACGAGGCTATTTATTAAGTTGAGCAGCAGGATGATCGATTTTACCATCTGAGTTTCCTTCCTCGGTTTTACTACTATCTAATTTGTTCTGTGAGTTTAATTGAGAAAAATCATATTTGTCTCAATTAAAATTTCTGTCCGATCTGGTTGATTTTTTCAATAATTGGTTTCCAGGTCGGTTGATCAATATAGATATTTTTGTAGACGGATGATGTTGCTTTGCGCATTGATGCTAGGTCAGGGTTCTTATCGACAATCATTCCGTGGTCAATGGCTTTTTGTAGGTGCATTGCTTCAGCGTCACGGCCCATCTTACGTCCATGTTGGCAAGCTTCTTGGCCTGCTGCAAGGACGATTTTTTGATCTTCAGCCGAGAGGGCATTGAACTTTTCGAGGTTCATAACAAGGGCAGCACCTCCCCAGATGTGATTTGTTACCGAAACGTATTTTTGAACTTCCCAAAGACTACGTGAAGAAATAACCCAGTTAGGGTTTGACTGCCCGTCAACAACACCAGTTTGTAGTGCGGTGTAGAGCTCACTGTAGGCAACTGGAACTGGATTGGCCCCAAGGCTCTTGGAAACAGCAATACGTACAGGAGCCTCGATAGTTCTCATCTGCAACCCCTTAAAATCAGCAGAACTGTGAATGGCGTGCTTGGAGTTGGTGATGTTGTTGATACCATCATCAAAGAAACCAAGTCCTTTGTAGTCCGCCTTTTCAAGGCCATTGAGGAGATCTCGGCCAATTGAGCCATCTAGGACGGCATCAAGATGATCGAGGTTGTTGAACAGGAAGGGAAGCTCAAGTAAGCCGACCTTTGGTTCAAATGCACTTATTGGTCCTAGGGTGGCTGCTGTGACCTCAAGTAGTCCAGTGGGGACTCCTTCAAGCATCTCGCGATCATCACCAAGTTGACGCTGTGGGAACACCATCACTTTGATATCGGTTTTCTCCGCCAACAGCTCTTTAAATTTCATAGCAGTTGCGTGGTAGGAATTGTCAGCATCTGGCAGGGCCACGTGGCCTAGCTTCCATTTTTGCGCTGCAAAGGCCTGGCCGGCACAAAGCAATACCAGGGTTATCACGGTTACGAACAGGATGAAACGGCTTCCTCGACAATTCATGTTGCATTCTCCTTCTTGATGGCTCCACGCACCTTGGCGGGAGTTGTCCTCGAAAGTTATATTTTCAAGGAACGTTGATGGAATATTCTAGTCTTGAGAACAGTTCATGTTTTAACTGTTTGCGATGACTAATAACTTTAGATGTAGAGTTGCTGTGCCGATACTCAAATACCTTACATGAGGTTACAGTCTAGTCAGCAAAAAGTGAGCCAAACTAGAACTCTGTTCTCTTTTATGTATTTAAGTTTTCAAGGTCAAAATGGGGTGAGTTTGGAAATTTATTTAAAATCAGTCCCTTATAGTCAGTTTTCGCATAGAGGTTGAGTTTTCTCAGGTGAAAAATCCCTAGATATTGTGTTGTTGGAGATTGTGCCAAAATGTAAAACGCTGGTTGGATTTGTCTTTTATTGAAACAAAAAATACAATTCTGTATTTTAATGTCATTTTAACTTCACTCAGACTCTTTATGTTTACTGATGCCGTACTTCTTGAGTTTTCTGGCAATTGTCGCTTGAGTAACCCCTAAAAGCTCAGCCATTTTGTATTGATTGCGGTGTTTTTCGTACGAACGCTTCAAAATTGACTTCTCAACGCTTTCTAGTGCTTGCGCCAAGGGAATGTTTTCGGGAAGCTGAACTGCTGACCTTTTCTTTTTATCGGGGTTGAAGATGTTGCTCGGTAGGTCTTGAAGGTCGATGAGTTCATTCTCCGACATGACAACCAAGCGTTCGCAGATGTTCATTAGTTGACGAACATTTCCTGGAAATCTATAAGAAAGCAGAGCATTGGTGGCAGCAAGGCTAAGACGTTTCTTGTAGCCGGTCTTTTCTGCATAGAAACTGAGAAAATAGCGCAGCAATGGCAGAGCGCAATCTTTTCGTTCTCGAACCGACGGTACGTAGATGGGGATGACATTGAGGCGATAGTATAGATCAAGCCGGAATAGCTGGTTTTCAACCATGTCTTCAAGATTTCGGTGAGTTGCTGCTAGTACGCGCACATCGACTGTTCGCCCGCTGGTTCCACCGACTCGCATTATTTGGCCATCTTCTAAAAAACGCAAAAGTTTAACCTGTGCTGATAGGGGGAGTTCGGCAATTTCATCGAGAAAAAGAATACCCCCGTCTGCAAGTTCAAAATGCCCTGGCTTAAGTGCTTTCGCCCCAGTAAACGCCCCTTTTTCGTAACCGAAGAGTTCAGCTTCAATCAGTGATTCTGGTATGGCACCACAATTGATTTTGATGATTGGCTTTTTGCCTCGGCTTGAATTCTTGTGAATGATATCTGCGAATAAACCTTTTCCAACACCTGATTCGCCAAGAATAAGAACCGACGAATCGACCTCGCTAACTCTGATGGCCTGATTCAGAGCCTTGACCATGCACGGACTCTTGGCAATCACCTGCTGGGACTTTAAGTCAGTTTGCTGCATTTCTACAATTTGATGGCGAAACTGATCCTTAATAGCTTCCTGTTCTTCTAATTCACGTTGCAACTTGTCGATTTCGGTCACATCGCGTTCGCTGACCACAACCCTGAGAATCTCTCCTGAAGCATCAAATACAGGCGTGCCTGTTGCGATAAACTTTCTACCGTTAGCGCTTTGGGTGAGATAACTCACAACCTTTTTACTGTTAATGACTTCTTCGAAGACCGAGCGTTTAATGATTCCTTGGTCAATTAATTCTTGTGTGCTGCGACCGATAATATCGGCAGCCTTTACATCGCTTATTCTTTCCGAAGCTGGGTTGATACGGACAATGACACCTTGCGCATCTGAAACCCAGAGGCCATCAGCAGAAGAATCGATAATGGTGTTTAGCTCACGACTTAAGTCTTGGAAGGAATCTAACTGGCTTAAAAACTCTGGAATTTCAGAGTGTTTAACAAAGAAACAGTAGACCCCTTCGCATGCAGAATCTTGTATGATTGGTTCTATCCAGACTAAGTAACTTGCCCCGGTATTAACTAAAATTGATTCTTCGGGACGACGCTTCATATCTCGAAGTGTGAGTTGTACTTTGGGCCACAGTTGTGGCAACGCTTGGTCGAAAGAACGTCCTACTTTCCCCTTTAGTGTATTGCTCGCAATTCCTTGAGAACTGAGGATGGTTCCATGTTTATCAGTAGCTATACAACCAGCAATTCTGACATTTTCGAGCAGTTGAAGAAGGTTGCCCCACTGCTGAGGTTTGTGAGGAATTTGGCTGGAGGATTGTATGCTGGGCATGGGTTTCTCTCATCTATAATATGTGCTGATTTGATAGCGTGTGTATGCTCTTCTTTATACAGGTGGCCGTAGAGCATAGCCTGCAAGCTTTAATTTAATGTTGAAAGTAAATGATACGCTAACGAATTTTAAAATACAATTACGTATTGTTTATTGCTGTTAAGGGGGGGGATGTGATTAGCTGTTGCAAATAAGGATATTTGGTAGCTGAGGGGTTTGTCGACGGAGATTTAGTCAGTGGAACCTCAGTTCCTATTTAGGGCTCCGTCTGCACTATCAATAAAATAGGGACTTAGAATAATAATTCTAAGTCCCTATCGTTACTGGAGCCACCCGCCGGAATTGAACCGGCGACCTGATCATTACGAGTGAACTGCTCTACCAACTGAGCTAGGGCGGCAAAGAGTTTGAATTTTTACCTTAAAATTATAAATGAGTCAATTGTTCTCGAATCAAATTATTTGATAGTTTTTAGTATCCTCTATGCTAGCTTGACAAACGCCTACCTGTTTATTGTATACTTAAATGGTAATAATTGTTGATTGAGAAGGGTACCCTATGCAATTAAGCGTCAAAAAATTAGTTGATGAATTTCAACATGCTTGTCGAGAAAATGATATGCGTATAACTCCACAGCGCATTGAAATTTTTAAAGAACTTGCTGTCGCAGTCGATCACCCGACTGCTGAAGTTCTTCATAAGCGTCTTGTTGTGAAGATGCCGACTTTGTCTCTTGATACGGTTTATCGAACTTTAGGGACATTCTCTGAGATGGGGTTTATCGATAAGGTTGAAACAACTGAAAGCCAGGCTCATTTTGAAGTATCGCATATGCCTCATCATCATTTGATCTGTGAAAAATGTAAAAAAATTATAGATTTTGTATGGCAGCAGGTTGATGAAGCGGATCTTCCAGATGAAACGCGTTTGTTGGGGCGTTTTGAAAAGAAAAATGTTGTTGTTTATGGAGTGTGTAAAAACTGCTTGTAGTTAAAAAAATTTACTATATAGGTAGGAATAGTTACTATTAAGTAATAGTTCTGGTTGTTGCTAGTATTAACGACATGAAAATGAATGGATCACTTTTAAATTTAGAGAGAAAGGGGAGGTATTAAAATGAGCGAACATGGCAAATGTCCGGTAACGGGTAAAACAAGCAAGCAAGTTGCAGGTGGGGGCACCTCTAATAGTGATTGATGGACAAATCAATTGAAGCTCAATATTCTTCATCAAAATTCTCCATATGCCGATCCCATGGGTGAAGAGTTTGATTACATTGAAGAGTTTAATAAGCTTGATCTTGATGCTCTGAAGCAAGATCTCTATGTACTGATGACCGACTCACAAGATTGGTGGCCAGCTGACTATGGTCATTACGGGGGGCTCTTTATTCGGATGGCATGGCACAGTGCAGGGACGTACCGCACCGGTGACGGTCGTGGCGGGGCCTCTACGGGTTCACAGCGTCTTGCACCTCTTAATAGTTGGCCCGATAATGTAAACCTTGATAAAGCGCGCCGTTTACTTTGGCCTATTAAGCAAAAATATGGGAAGAAGATATCTTGGGCAGATCTGATGATTCTTGCAGGGAACTGTGCTTTAGAATCGATGGGGTTCAAAACTTTTGGTTTTGCAGGCGGACGTGAGGATATTTGGGAGCCAGAAGAAGATATCTATTGGGGGGCTGAAGATAAGTGGTTAGGAGACAACCGCTACAGTGGTGAACGGGAGCTGGACAATCCTCTTGCTGCCGTTCAAATGGGTTTGATCTATGTTAACCCGGAAGGACCGAATGGTGAGCCAGATGCTGTTGCATCAGGCCTCGATGTTCGCGAAACTTTTGCACGTATGGCGATGAATGATGAAGAGACCGTTGCTCTTGTCGCCGGTGGACATACCTTTGGGAAATGTCACGGTGCAGGTGATGCTTCTCACGTTGGACCCGACCCTGAGGCTGCGAGTATTGAAGAGCAGGGTCTCGGTTGGAGCAGTGCTTGCGGCACTGGTCACGGTGATGACACTATTAGTAGTGGCATTGAGGGAGCATGGAATCCAACGCCAACAAAATGGGATAATGGTTATTTTGATACTCTGTTTGGTTATGATTGGAACTTGGTGAAAAGTCCAGCGGGGGCCTACCAGTGGGTTCCTAGTGATCCTGCGGCAGCGAATGCTGTCCCTGGGCCCCAAGATTCTTCCAAGCGGCAGCCACCTATCATGACGACGGCAGATCTCTCCTTGAGAATGGATCCCATTTATAAGCCGATTGCGAAGCGTTTTCACGAAAACCCCGAAGAATTTGCAGATGCTTTTGGTCGCGCGTGGTTTAAATTGACCCACCGTGATATGGGGCCAAGGTCACGCTACCTTGGTGCGGAAGTCCCTGAAGAAGAGTTGCTCTGGCAAGATCCTGTCCCTGATGTTGACTGTCCGTTGATCGATACCCAAGATATCATTAACCTCAAGCGCAACATTCTTGCTTCTGGTTTATCTGTGTCCCAATTAGTTTCAACAGCATGGGCCTCTGCATCGACATTCCGTGGTTCTGATATGCGCGGAGGAGCAAATGGGGCGCGAATTCGGCTTGCGCCGCAGAATGGTTGGGAGGTCAATCAGCCTCAAGAACTGGCATTGGTGCTTGATGCCTTAGAGGTCATTAAAAATGAATTTAATGATGTTCAAAGCGACGGTAAAAAAGTTTCGCTTGGCGACCTCATTGTCCTTGGTGGTTGCGCTGGAGTTGAAAAGGCTGCCAGCAATTCTGGATTTGAGGTGACTGTTCCTTTCACGCCGGGGCGTACCGATGCGACTCAAGATCAGACAGATATTGATTCTTTTGCTGTTATTGAACCGCTTGCAGATGGTTTCCGCAATTACTTACAGAAGTCATTCTCAGTGACAGCTGAGGAGATGCTCATTGACCGTGCACAGTTGTTGACGCTGACTGCGCCAGAAATGACAGTCCTTATCGGTGGGCTTCGTGTTCTAAATTGTAATACTGATCAATCTCAGACTGGTGTTTTTACAACGAAATCTGAGACCCTAAGCAATGAGTTTTTCGTTAACTTACTTGACATGGGGATTTCATGGAAACCAACAGCCGATAAAAATGTTTTTGAAGGACGGGATCGGAATGCTGATAAAATTAAGTGGAAAGGAAGCCGGGTCGACCTTGTTTTTGGCTCCAATTCACAACTAAGAGCATTGTCTGAGGTCTATGCTTGTGAAGACTCTCAGCAAAAGTTTATCGATGATTTTGTATCTGCTTGGAACAAGGTGATGAACCTTGACCGGTTTGATGTGAAATGAACCTTTTTTTGATTTGAATCTTCAATTAACATCAGAATAAATGTAAGTTGACTCGATAGAAAATTAATTTTTAAAAAGGCGGCTGCCTATCATATAGGCAGCCGCCTTATGGCTAATAATTATAACGAGGAGAAATGAAGTTATGCCGAGTATCAAAGGAACAGAAACAGAAAAGAATCTTTTAAAATCGTTTGCTGGGGAATCCCAGGCTAGAACTCGCTACACGTACTTTGCCAGCATTGCAAAGAAGGAAGGGTATGTTCAGATAGCCGATATCTTTGAAGAGACAGCGAATCAAGAAAAAGAGCATGCAAAGCGCTTCTTTAAGTTTCTTGAAGGTGGTGATCTTGAAATTACCGCAATGTACCCAGCAGGAAAGATGGGAACGACGACCGAGAACCTTTTAGCGGCTGCTACAGGTGAGAATGAAGAACATACAGTCCTCTATCCTGCTTTTGCCGCAACGGCCCTCAAGGAAGGTTTCCCTGAGATTGCAGCGGCATGGAATGCGATTTCTGTTGCCGAGAAACAGCATGAAAAACGCTATCGTGATCTGTTGGGTAATATTGAGGATGGAAGCGTGTTTAAACGTAAAGAAGAGACAGTCTGGCGTTGCCGTAATTGCGGTTATCTGCACATGGGCGACGAAGCTCCTGAGCAGTGCCCAGCCTGTGTTCATCCTAAAGCGCACTTTGAGGTTTTAGGTGAGAATTGGTAGTCATCGGTTGATTGTTCAAATCAAAGGCCTCTCAATTCATTTTGAGAGGCCTTTTTTTGTAAGAAGAATTATTGTAATTTTAGAGCTTTTATGATGGCTCCTTTCAGCTCTTCCTGTGTATAAGGCTTGGCTGCGACACCTGTAAAACCATAGTTTGTATGGTTGCTCATGACTGGATCATCAGCATAGCCACTGGAGGCAATAGCTTTGGCCTGCGGGTCAAGAGCAAGAATCTCTTTAATTGCATCCTTCCCGCCTATATCTCCGGGAATCGTTAGGTCCAGAATAGCCAAGTCATAGGGTGCCCCATCTTCTAGAGCTTGACTGTACAGTTCGATGGCTGCTTTCCCAGCATCAGTAGACTCAACTGTGCAACCTAGGTTGTACAACATTTCTGTCGTTAATGTCCTGATGGTTCTCTCATCATCCATCAGTAATACTTTGAGCCCCTGTTTATCTAAAAATGTATCTTCTTGAGGTTGAGAAAACTCTGGGGAGAGCTTTTCATCTTCGGCGGGAAGACATAAGGTAAAAGTTGTTCCTTGCCCCTTTTTAGAATCAACGTTGATATGTCCTCCATGTTTGTGGATAATGGAGTTTACTGTAGCCAAGCCTAATCCACGCCCCGTTTGTTTGGTGCTGAAATAGGGGTCAAAGATGCGGTGTAGGTTCTTTTCATCAATTCCTTCGCCCTCATCGCGGAGAGTCGCTTGAACATATTTTCCTGGCCTTGTGATGATTGTTAAGTCGTTTTTATGCTCTTCATTTTTTAGCTGGATATAGATGTGACCACCCTTTGGCATTGCTTGAGAGGCGTTAATAACGAGATTTGAAAAAACCTGTTGAATTTGTCCTTTATCGACTTTCGTAGCCCAAAGGTCATCAGGGTAGTCGAAGACCAGCTTGATATTGCTCCCCGAAAGATCGAACTCTGCAACTTCCTTAACTAAGTCGCTGAGGCTTATATAGTCTTTAATTGGTTCTCCACCCTTGGCAAAGGTGAGAAGCTTTCCCGTCAGGTTTTTTGCTCGATTTGCACTAACCTCAGCCTGATCTAGATATTTGACGCAGGGATGGTTCTCTTCAGCACGTCTTTTTGCCAGAGCAATATTGCCAAAAATACCAGAGAGAATATTGTTGAAATCATGTGCTATGCCTCCAGCCAATGTTCCAATCTTTTCAAGCTGTTGCATCTTTTGTAACTCTTCACGCATGAGATATTCTTCAGTGACATCCCGAAAAACAAGTACGACGCCGGTTATTGCGCCGTTGTGATCATAAATGGGTGCTGCAGAGTCAGCAATCTGTGATTCTCGGCCGTTTTTGGCAACTAGAACTGTATGGTTGGCCAGACCAACAACCCTTCCCGTTTTTAAAACTTTTTCAACAGGATTTTCTGCTATTTGTCGGGTCTCTTTATTCACAATATTAAAAACCTGAAGCAATGACTTTCCTAGCGCCTCTTCTTCTGTCCAACCGGTTAGCTGCTCAGCAACAGGATTTAGACGAACAATACTATGATTGATATTTGTCGCTATGACAGCATCTCCAATAGAATCGAGCGTGGTGCGTAAGTTCTCTTCACTTTCCCGTAGTGATTGTTCTGCCTGCTTTTGTGCTGTTATGTCATCATAAATAGCAACAATTTCGCCCGATGGAAGTTTGTAGACATAATTATCTCGCCAACCTTGGATGCGTTTATCTTTATAGACGGTAATTGGATAGCGTTCAGGTTCTCCTGTTTTCCAGACGCGTTGAAAGACAGCTAAGAATCCAAATTCTTCAGCAGCAGGAAAAATTTCAGTCACTTTGTGGCCGATAATGTTTTGGCGTTTTAAATGATCAATCTTTTCTGAAGCACGATTCAGGTTGGTAAAAATAAAATCTTGTCCGTCATCTGTTGCTTGGTAGATAGCGACCCCACTACTCATGTTTTCAAATAGTTCTCTGAAACGCTCCTCACTTAAACGGATCGTTTCTTCAGCCTGTTTCCGTTCAGTTATGTTGGTTGCAATTTCCATACGGACAATCTGCCCATCTGGCCAAAGGACTGCTTGGTCACGGCACTCATACCACTCATTATTGAGAGTATTCTGAAATTCCCAGATATAAGGTGATTTGGGTTTGCCATTTTTATCGAGTAAGCGATCGTTGCTGCAAAAAACACAAGGTCCAGACTGACCGGATTGAAGAGTCTCCCAACATTTACCGCCTAAGCCGTCACCTAGCGTCTCACGAGCTATTTTATTCATAAATAATAATTCGTAGGTTTGCATGTCGGCGACATAGATGAGTGCATCGACCGAATCGAGCAGAGTGAGATAGGTAGACTCAAGAGCTACAGATTGATGTGACATGATAAATGCCCCCATATATAACGTCTAACTAGTCATTGTGACGACTTGCTCAGATAGGTTGTCACAATGACTTTATTTTCCTTTAAAGAACAGCAATGTTCAAGGATAAAATATAGTTATGAAATCGATGAAATAATGAAGATTATGTTGACATTAGCCATGTTGAATTTATAATGACTAATTATTGATGTTTTCAGATATAAAGGGGATTTTTTATCCATGTTGGTTTTATTTAATTATGCTTATAAGTTCAGTCACTTCTGTAAGATTCTTACGATCCTCAGCCTGATATGCAGTTTTTCTTCAGCCCCTGTTGGGGCAAAAGAGTTGATGGAAATGTCCCTCGAAGAATTGATGGGCTTAAAAGTGACTTCGGCAGCAAAGGCGCCAACGAGTTTGCTGAAAACATCAGCGGCTATCTATGTCATTACTCAAGAAGATATTCGCCGGTCAGGGGCAAATAGCATTCCTGAATTGTTAAAAATGGTTCCAGGGGTCAATGTCGCACAACTCGATTCCAATCGCTGGGCGATCAGTGCGCGAGGTTTTAACGGGCAGTTTGCCAATAAGCTTTTGGTTATGGTTGATGGACGTAGCGTTTATACGCCTTTTTTCTCTGGAGTATTGTGGGATGTTCAGGATTTGGTTCTGGCAGAAATAGAAAGGATCGAGGTTGTCCGTGGGCCGGGTGCTTCTCTTTGGGGAGCAAACGCGGTGAACGGCATCATCAATATTATTACCCGATCTGCTGAAGAAACGATTGGGACTGAAATAACTGCTTGGGTTGGTACTGAGGAGCGAGCTGGCCTCAGTTTGATGCAGGGGGCTGGAATAGGTTCTGGTAGTTATCTCCGTTTGACGGCGAAAGGGTTTGCCCGTGATGATAGCCAGTTAGACGGAATGGATGCTGATGATGATATGAGCATGGGCCGGGTGGGGTTTCGCTGGGATTACTTTGGAAGCCAGTTCACTGGAAAAGCGACGGGTGGTTTTTATCAAGGCCAGAACAGTGCAAATTTTGACCTTGTCAGCCACGAAGGGGAATATCACCATCCTCTAAATGATGACACTAATATGTTTGGCGGTCATCTATTGACCAGTTGGTCGCGTCAGTTTAGTGACAAATCGAATTTAATTTTTCAATTTTATTTTGATTATAGTCATCGAGAAGAAGCTGTTTACGAAGAAGATCTACAGGTTTTAGATTTTGAGTTCCAACATAATTACGATTTAAGCCTCGGCCATAAACTGACCTGGGGGGGGAATCTAAGAACATATTTCGACGACACGACCGCTCATTCGCACTTGTCTATTGATCCGGCAAATGATCGATATGATTCATACAGCTTTTTTATTCAAGATGACTATCCTCTGTTGAAAAATGTCACTCTGACATTGGGAAGTAAGTTTGAGCACAACGATTTTACTGGATGGGAAAGTCAGCCCAATGGTCGATTGTTGTGGGAGGTTTCTGACAGTCTTTCTGTATGGGGAGCGGTATCCAGAGCGGTACGGACTCCAGCACGATATGAAGAAACTGGGCAGATCGTTGTTGCTCTTTATCCTCCTGGGCATGAATTGAATCCGACAGCAATTCCTGCAATTTACAATTTCAGAGGGTCTGATGATTTTAAAGCAGAAGAGTTAACTGCTTACGAATGTGGCGTGAGGTCTCTTCTGGACAAAAAAATAAGCATCGATTTCTCTATTTTCTTCAATGATTACAGAAAGCTAAGAACTGGACCTGATCCTGAGTCAACGATTATCGTTGATGAACATGGAGCTTATATTGAACTTGTTGGAATAGCAAATAACGCCCTTGAAGGAGAAACTTACGGCTTGGAGGCAGCCCTAGAGTGGCAGCTCACCGATGATTGGAAGTTAGTCGGTTCATACAGTTACATGGAAATGGATTTTAATTTCGCTGGTCAGCTGGAAGCATTTTTAAACAGTTTTTATGCGCGTCACCAAGGTTCGTTGCAGTCACGATTAAACTTACCATATAACATAGAAACCGATTTGTGGTTGACTTATACCGACGAAATTGTCATCCAAGACCAACCAGAGATTTGGGATCTTAGCCTGCGCATTGGTTGGCAACCTACGCCGCAATGGCAACTAGAACTTGTTGGCCAAAACTTGCTCCATGATCACAAAAAACAATTGACCTCAGAAATAATCACTGTGGTGTCATCAGAAATTGAACGCGGTGTGTTTCTCCGGGGGCACTATAAATTTTGATGCTCTGTGAACGACGACCTATGTTTTTGATAGCACTTGTTTTTCTGGGTTTTCCGCTATTGGCAAGTGCCGGGGACACTTATGATGAGCACGAGCTCAAAGCGGCTATAACCTATAATGTCGTGAAATTTGTAAAATGGCCTGAAGGTACTTTTCCTGGGACAAAAGATCCGCTGGTCATTTGTGTAATGGGAAATGGTGCCGTCGCGTCAGGGTTTTCTTCACTCGAGGGTCTGTCGCTTGGGGAGAGACCTATTTTAGTCAATTATTTAAAATCACAAGATACTTGTCTGGATGGACATGTCTTGTATCTCTCTCATTTGAAAGGGCAGCCTACAAGTGAGGTCTTGGCATCGATAAAGAAAACACCTGTTTTAACTGTTAGCGATATCGAAAGTTTTGCCAGACAGGGTGGGATGATCAGTCTTGTCAGAGTAAAGAACAACATCCGCTTTGCTATTAATCTAAACGCATCAATGGCGGCAAAGTTGCAAATCAGTTCAAAACTTCATTCTCTAGCGACTGAAGTGATATGGGGTGGGGGTGAGAAATGAAGCAACTTTTTCATAAATTATCCCTGCGCGGTAAACTGACATTTATCATTACTCTGACCAGTTGTCTGGTTCTCGTGCTCACTTTTATCGCTATTATCGCGCTGCAATGGGTGTCTTTGCGCAATAACTTGCTCCAGGATACTCAGGTTTTGAGTCAGGGGATTGGCGAAAACTGTGCCGCGGCTATGATATTTAATGATCAGCAAGCGGCAACCCTAGCGTTGGAACCTTTGGCGGCGACTCCTCACATTGTTGGGGCCAGACTGTATAATCAAAATCAGGAGGTTTTTGCCGAATTTTATCAAGACTTGGCTAGAGACACTAGTAATGATCAGCTTAAAACTGCGATCATTTTGCGTGAAGGTCACATCTTTTCATCGGCTTATCTGGATGTCTTTGAGCCGGTTATTTTTGATGGAGAAACGCATGGGCAATTAATGATTCGTGTTGATCTTGCCAAGGTTAATCGCATCTTTATTGATTATGCATGGATCGGTGTAGGAATCTTTTTGCTCTATTCACTGCTCGCTTTTTTAATGGCAAACAGTTTGCAGCGCGTCATCTCTGATCCGATAAAATCACTAGCATTATCTATGGAAACGATTTCCCAAGAGAAAAACTATTCTCACCGTGTTCAAAAAGTGAGTTCTGATGAAATGGGAAGCTTGTTTGATAGCTTCAATGCGATGCTTGCAGAAATTGAAAGCCGCGATCAAGAACTCTTAAATAGTGAGGCCCATCTCGATTATCTCGCTCATCATGACCCCCTGACAAAACTTGCTAATCGGCTTCTCTTTCATGATCGTTTAGAGCATTCTCTTGCCCGCGCTAAGAGGATGAAATCGCGGCTGGCAATTTTGTTTATCGATTTAGATCGTTTTAAAAATATTAACGACTCTCTCGGACATGATGTCGGAGATAAAGTTCTTTGCGCCGTTTCTGAACGAATGAATAGTTTGGTGAGAGAGGCTGATACTTTAGCTCGATTAGGCGGTGATGAATTTGTCATTATTTTAGAGCACCTTCGAAGAAATGATGATGTGAGCCGTTATGTTGAAAAATTGCTCAGAGATATGTCGAGTACTATGGAAGTCTCTAGTGAAAAACTTCATGTGAGTGCAAGTGTCGGTATTAGTCTTTATCCTGATAATGGTGAGGATGCTGACAGTTTGATGCAGGCCGCCGATATCGCGATGTATCAAGCCAAAAATAAGGGAGCAAATCTTTACCAATTTTACTCTGCGGAGATGAACGCCAACGCACGTGAATCCCTGTTGCTGGAAAATCAATTGCGACATGCCTTAAAAGATAAGCAGCTCACGTTGTATTACCAACCGCAGTTTGAATTGAACTCTGGACGTTTGATTGGTTTTGAAGCTCTGGTTCGTTGGAATCATCCTGAGTTGGGGCTTGTCTCCCCCCTTGATTTTATTCCCCTTGCTGAAGAAAGTGGCCTCATTGTTCCGATAGGAGAATGGATTATTTTTACTGCATGTAAGCAGATGAAAAAAATCCATGAGCAATGGCATTTACCGCTCAGAATGGCTGTCAATATTTCTCCGCGACAATTTCTCCATCCTTCTTTGGTACAAACTGTCGCGGAAGTTCTGTACCGGACTAAGTTGAACCCGGGTTCGCTTGAACTTGAAATTACTGAAAGTATGGTGATGGGAAATATTGAGCAATCTATTAGTAAGATGGATGAGTTTAATAAGATGGGTGTTGAACTGGCGATAGATGATTTTGGGACGGGCTATTCTTCGCTGGAATATTTGAAAAGATTCCCTATCTCTAAATTAAAGATCGATCAGTCTTTCGTTAAAGAATTGGGAGTTGATACGAACGATACCGCTATTGTTAATTCCGTTATTGCCCTAGGGAAGAGTATGGGGTTAGAGGTTATTGCCGAAGGAATAGAGACAGTTGATCAATTAGAGCTGCTGAAAAAAGAGGGGTGTGACCAGGGTCAGGGATACCTGTTTAGTAAGCCTCTTCCTGTGGCTCAGTTATCATCACTGCTAGACTCTGCGCTGATCAGGGAACCAGAGATTCTTTCCAGTATGATGCAAAAAAAAGTGTAAGATTTTGAGGGTGTTTTTATTCTACGACCTCTTCCCAAATATTGAGCCTAAGACTCCACGAATGATTTGCCGGCCGAGTTGACTGCCAATTGAGCGAGCGGCACTTTTGACCATAGCTTCGGCAGCACTTTGTCGTCTAGAGCCTCTTGATTTACTTTTCGCTGCTTGTTTTTCTTCTTTTTCGAGTTTTCGTCGAGCGAGTTCTTTCTGCTGTTCTTGTTCTGTCTCCTCTGCTTTTTTCTTAAGAAGTTCATATGCTGATTCACGGTCAACGCTTTGGTTATAGCGGGCACCTATCGGGGATCGTTTCATCAAAGTTTGCCTCACTTGTGAATCAAGTGGACCAATTTGACTTTCTGGAGGAGAGATCAAAACGCGTTCGACCTGAGTGGGTGCGCCATTTGTGTCTAATACTGAAATTAATGCTTCGCCTGTTCCCAGCTGAGTCACAATATCTTGCGTATCAAATGAGGGGTTAGCACGGAAGGAATCGGCGACGGCTTTGATGGCTTTCCGATCTTTCGCAGTGAAAGCTCTCAGGGCATGTTCAATTTTCATTCCGAGTTGCCCGAGGATATCTTCGGGGATATCGAGAGGGCTTTGGGAAATAAAGTAGATCCCAACTCCTTTGGAGCGGATGAGGCGGACAACCTGTTCAATTTTGTTCAGCAGGCTTTTGGACGCATCGTTAAATAATAGATGTGCTTCATCAAAAAATAAGACCAGTTTGGGTTGGTCCGCATCACCGACTTCTGGCAACTGCTCAAAAAGTTCTGCTAATAGCCACAAAAGAAACGCTGAATAGACACGTGGTGAACGATGGATGAGAGTGCTTGCATCAAGCAGATTGATCACTCCTCGTCCCGAAAAATCGCAGTGCATGAGATCTGAGAGCTGCAGTGCCGGTTCGCCAAAGAAACGATCTGCCCCTTGCTCTTCTAGAATTAGCAAGCGTCGCTGAATTGCACCAATGCTGGCTGATGAAATGTTACCGTACTCATTGCGAAGCTCTGCGGCATTTCCACTCATCCACAGAAGAAGGGCGCGCAGGTCTTTAAGATCAAGCAGCAGCATCCCCTCGTCATCTGCAATCTCAAATGCGGCATATAAAATCCCACTTTGGGTTTCGTTAAGCTCTAAGAGGTTGGTCAGAAGGAGAGGTCCCATTTCTGAAATTGTTGTTCTGACGGGGTGCCCCAGATCACTATCGATGCTCCAGAAGAGAGTCGGGCAGGGTTGCAGTCGATAATCGGGAAGAGGTATCTGTGCGAGTCTTTCTTCAATTTTAGGGTGATTTGTCCCTGCAGCAGCCAGCCCGGATAGATCCCCTTTGATATCAGCAGCAAAAACGGGGACACCAAGTTTAGAGAAACCCTCAGCAAGAACTTGCAGCGTCACTGTTTTTCCCGTTCCAGTGGCACCGGCAATCAGCCCGTGGCGGTTACTCATTTGCCCTAATTGTTGAACGAGCTTTCCTTCGCTGGCTCCTAAATTCAAATGAGGCATATTCCCTCCAATATTAACCTATGTTGAAGCTATTTTTCTTTATCGCACAATCTCTTGTTTCAGGCGTAAAAATTCTTCACGGGTAATGAGTTCGTCATCCAGCATTCGACTGAGTTCTGAGAGTTCTTTGAACTGCTTTGATTGTGACGATTCCAGTTGTTTTATCTCTGTTTCGTGGTCAGCTTGAATCAGTTTTACACCATCATCTTTGTGCCCTAGTCGCATTGTTGCCATTCCCCCCATTAAACTAATTTCGAGGGTTCGATCCGTAAATGCTGGGTCAGACATGAGGTCGCTTAGTTTTTGTTTGTGTTGCCTGAAATAGTGGTAAAAGTAGTACCCTGACACGCCAATCAAAACGATACCGGCTAACAAGATCAACCAGCGGAAATCGTAAATTCCTTTGATCAGAACAACCGTAACTCCAAGTCCGATCATCAACAGGACGTGAAGCAGCAAAACCACGTAACCAAGCATGACGCCGCTGAAAACGCTTTTGTTTTGTTCATCTTTAAGTTTCATTCTGCTTTGCTCTTCATCATGAAATCCAAGAATCATGCTGTTTTTTGTATGACAGTGACAAAGCAGGATAGCACAGCTTTTCAGAATGATAAAATATATCTGTGTCGTACGAGAGAATATTTAATCAAATGTTTTTTTATTCCCCTAAGCTTCTGCTACAATTACTTCTTGGAAGGTTTATTGTCTCTTCGGGGGAGTGAATATCGCATATGCAGGTTCTTGGTATTGATATTGGGGGAAGTTTTATAAAAGGTGCGGTTGTCTCTATTGAAACTGGGCAGATTGTCTCTGAACGGTTGCAGGTGGTCACACCTCAACCCGCAACGCCAGAAGCTGTGATTGAATCTGTTTGCCATTTAGTGGCGTTGTTCAATTGGGGTGGTGTTGTCGGGTGTGGATTTCCGGCTGTCATTCAGGGTGGCGTAGCTAAAACTGCTGCAAATATTGATGCAAGTTGGGTCGGCGTTCATGTCCAAGAGCTTTTGGAAAAAAAATCGGGATGTCACTGCTTTGTCGTGAATGACGCAGATGCGGCAGGGTTGGCAGAGATCCAATTTGGCCAAGGCAAGGGAAGGGTGGGGACTGTCCTGACTTTGACCTTGGGAACTGGGATTGGATCAGCACTGTTTTTTCAAGGACGTTTGATTCCAAACCTAGAGTTGGGTTTTCTTCCCCTGAACGAGGGGGTCGCCGAACACTATGCAGCCGCTGCGGTTAAGACGAAAGAAGGGTTAAGTTGGCAATTGTGGACTCAGCGTTTAAATGTCTTCTTGGCTCAAGTTGAACGATTGCTTTGTCCTGAGCTCATCATTCTTGGTGGTGGAATCAGCAGTGAGCATGAGATGTTTTTTCCTTACCTTCAAGCTCAGGCTGAGATTACTCCGGCCAGGTTTTTTAACCAGGCTGGAATCGTTGGTGCTGCATGCTTTGCTTCGAGTTAATGTTATGATTGAGACATCTGTTTCTGGAGTTCTTGATTGATCGCATCGCCATCAAGAAGCCCTTTTTCATAAAGTAATCTTCCCCATGTTTGCATATTGCTACGAACCTGATTGTAGGTTGTGACAGGGTCTTCTTTAAGAAGGAGAGCCAGAAGCAACTCTTTGCGGTTCATGCCCCGTTCCCGCCAGCTTTTGATTTGGTCTGTTGTCGCAGAGAAATACCGCTTTAACTGAATATCAACAATATGGTCAGCCAATTGGTCTGGATTTGTACTCTTCTCCCAATAGGTATCCCCGAGCTGTTGTTGGGTCAGTTCTAACTCTCCAAAAACTCCCCTCCAGCTCTTGGTCTTCTGGTAGGACTCAGCAACCTTGTTGAGACTTTGTCGGCTGCGCATTGCAACATCATAAAGAATCCACAGGTGAGTTCCGCTGGTGCCAGACATTTTTGCTTTGACTAAGTTGCGTTTTTCAACTCCATAGATCAATGAGATAAAGGAGTTCTGAGTTGTTGCAAGAAAATAGGGGTCAGCCGCTGCGGTATCACGGTGATTGAAAGTGCGATCCTGAAAACAGTGACAGTTGATAGTCGATTCTGCTCCAACCCCCGTGGGGAGCAATAGTAGTAGCAGGTAAAGTAGATTTTTCATTGAGATGTCCTCCTATCCTTTCTCAGACCTTAACATGACTTTTTAAGATTGTTTTTGATTCTGATCAAAGAGAGTCGTTTAAATGAAGGTAAGTGTACTGATCATATTTCTGCCTGTTTGCCTCAACGCTTGCGAATCTGGTAATCTTACCCTATGAGTCAACTTGAGATATTTTATGATTATGTGTGACCTTGGTGCTATTTTGATGCCGTGCGCATCAAGCAGTTGTCCCAGGAGTTCGACCTAGAATTATGCTGGACAGTTTTTCCTTTGCACCCTGAAACTCCAGAAGAGGGGCGGGATTTCTTTTCTTGAGAATCCTTCCTTTTCAGTTAGTTGATTTCTCTTGGGTTGAAAATGGGATCATTTATTGAAGAAAGAGTAGTAGCCGAAAAAAGAAACTTTCTGCCGAACAATCTCTTCAACCTGTCTAGATTGTGCGCTTGAGTTGTGTGGTCACGAGAATGGGGGGGAAAGATGAACTTTAAGCATAGCAGACAAACGACATGTTTCGGGAAACGTCTTGGTTTTACGTTGCTTCTTAGCGGTTTCATCGGTGTTGGCTTACTATTGTCCTTTGATCTGATTGGCGATGAGTCGGCCTCTTTTATGCCTAAAGCAAATACCGCATATGCTGATCAAGGCGATGGCGTCGCTCGACCTGAGATAGATTTTCAGTTTCCCGAAGCAACAGAAATCGCCATATTTGCGCTCGGCTGATTTTGGGGAATTGACTCCCGGTTTGGGAGTGTCAAAGGTGTTTATCGTACTCGTTCTGGATATGCCGGAGGGTCAGAGCTTGATCCCAGCTACAGGAAGATGAAGGATTATAGTGAAGCCGTTCAAGTTGAGTTTAATTCACGTGAGGTGTCTTATCCGCAATTGCTAGAGATCTTTTGGGGCAGTCACGATCCAACCTTTAATGTTTTTAGTCGCCAATACCGAAATGCAATATTCTATGTGACAGAGAAACAGCGAGCTCAAGCGGAACAATCACGCGATCTACTTGAAATGCTTGAACACAAACATATTTACACTGCGATAGAAGAAGCGGGTGATTTTTACCCAGCCGAAGATTATCATCAAAAATACTATGTGCGCAGCTTGGATAAGATAATGACTGAATTTGGACAGATATATCCAAATGATGGACAATTTGTTGCGTCAACAGCCGCTGCGAAAATTAACGGTTATCTTGGTTGTAATGGTCAACCTGAAAACTTGGTAAAAGAGGTTGGCCTGTTTGGATTGTCTTTGGCGACACAAAAATATTTAGTTGAACGTATTTCAACCAAGTGCCGCAATTTTAACCGAATGACCTGCCCCGCCCCCTAACGGGAGAAGGACAGGCTTTGGTTTTTTTATTTGGGGGCGACTAGTAAGCCAGCCTTCTTCCAACCGCGATATCCTTTGAGGAGCGCTCGCACACGGGTAAATCCATTCTCCATCAACGTCAGTGCCACACGGGCACTGGTGCCTTCGCTTGGTCAAGTGCAGTAAGTTACGATTTCTGTATCAGGCGGAACTTTCTTTTTAAATTCCTGAAGCTCATCATTGGTGGCCACACGGACTGCCCCAGGGATCTTATCTTTTGCCCGTTGCCACTGGCTCGCGCTTCGGGTGTCAACAATGATGACAGTATTATCGCTCGTTTGTAGGTCTTGAAGCTCTGCAATGGTAATTCTTTGAACATCAGAGGATCGCTTGGGAATGTCGGCAGCCATGGCAGTGCTGATACATATAAGAATAAGAAATACTACCAGTGAAAAATGAGATGGTTTAATTATTCGCATTGAGATATCTCCTTTGTTGAGTTTTCTTATTGTATCATAAATATATTATTGTCGTAGTGAAGTACTGTGGATTTGTTGATAATGGAGTCTTCTGTTTGTGTTGTCGCACTTTTTAAAAATTTAGCCTTGATTTCTTCATTAAAGTATTTTTTTATTGATAATTGTATGAAGTATGCTAGATTCCATATTTGGTTCAAAAACACCTAGAATTATTGCTGTATGTTTAATTAATTGTTCTATTTGTAGTGAAATTAGCCTGCCTGGGAAAAAATATTTATATAAACAAATTAAATTGGTATTGCGTGTTTTTTTGGTTTTTAACACTCTTTAAACCTATGTTCAGGGGAGTCATATGAAATTAAATAGTATTGTGAAAGTCTGTTTATCGTTACTTCTTGTCTGTTTTTTTACAACAACAGGGTTCTGCGCTAGTAGCTATGACCGCGAGTTGATTGTTCAGGACAAAACACGTGCAATGCAGGTTGAGTCGGTATTTAAAGAGATGATGGCCGCCTATGAAGATGAGGATGCCCGCTCGTTTCTTGATTATGTCTCGGATGATCGCTTCCGACAGGATTACATTACTTTTACTGATGCACTTTACAGTGATTTCCGTAACTACGAGATCCATCAGGTTGAGTATTGGAATGAGAAAGTTGTCCCAGACAACGTCAAGCAATTCTTGCATGTTGAATGGGAGAAGCGTTACGAAAACTTGGACGATGGGCAGCAGATCACCAGAAGAGGGGCCTCTGTTTTCTTGTTTGATGAAGTGGACGGTGATTATCTTCTGGTCGAGGTTCAAGGAAATCATCTGTTTGGCGGCAGCCTGCAAGAATGGCGTGATGAAGTTCCTCCGATTGCAGGTCAAGAGCTTGAAACATATGTTGCTGAAGAAGGTGCTGTGTGTGGCCCAGACCATCTCAGCTTGTGTGATGGATCGAATTGTTCTTCAAATGGTGGAGATTGGTACAACAACACATGCAACTCCTCAGCCCAGAGTTTCCCTGATTTAGTCATTGTTGACATATCGTATTCGGTTTCTGAAGCTGATGTATATATTGACAATATTGGAACAGCTGCTAGCGCTTCTTGTGTCTTGCATTGGACAAATGGTGATGTCGTTTATGACGCCGTTGCAACCATTCCTCCGATTTCAGCTGGTGGCAGTGCAACTGTGACTGTTATAAGCCAAACCAGCATGGATGCCGGTGGGCAGGTGACACTTGATTCGACAAATGTTGTTGATGAAGGTACGGCTGGTGGTGAAAACAACAACGTGTCTAGCTATCCATAATTAAAGCTGAATCAATCAAGGATATATTCAAATGATAACTTTTATGAAATATTTCGTAGTGATGTTTGTCTGCCACGTTGTTGTGTTCTCTGGAGCCTTGTTTGCGGCTGACGATCAAAGTTGGCAAATCCGTGGTCGCTCTGAAACCCTGCTGGAATGGCAGGATGTCAGTGGAAATTCTGGAAGTTCTTTGGATGAAGGGACTGCTTGGCGTCAGGAATTGAGTGTTTCTCTGCAAAAGAAGGTTGAAATGGGACAACTTGGACTCGACCTTCGCGGTCGGGCAACCAACAACGAGCAGGTCGATAGTCGGCATGCTCGTTTGATGTACCTGCGTGGTTTTTATAAGACTGATGCTCTTCACTTGGAGGTCGGTGACGTTGCAGCTTCTTTTAACCCGATGGTTTTAAGTACGAATGCGAGAGGGGCAAAAGCTGCTTATCGGGTTGGCGATCGAGATAAAGGTTGGAAGTTCGGCCTGATTGGTGGTTTACAGAAGCCTTCTTGGGAACAGTTTTACAACTCATCGCAAGATGAATCGGTTGACCGTTATATTGCTGGTGGTGATGTCACCTGGAATTACGCTCCAGCGCAATCATTCGGGGCTTCCGTTTCTTACATCAAAGATGATTCTGCTACTCTTGAAGCTGGAGATACTTTGACAACTGATGCAGCAGAAGCAAAAACTGCTGGAGTTGAATGGGACTGGCGCTTCAACCGTTATGTCTCTTTACGGGGGGAAGCAGCTTTTTCTCAAAGTGACGTGAATACAAGCGATCGGCTCGATGACGATGATGCAGGGGCGATTCGCATCAAGGTTTACACTAAACCGATTCCTCGCGCATTAAGATTAAACTTTTTGTATGAGCGCTTTGATACAGATTTCAAACCTGTGATCGCCAGTGCAACGGCAGATCGTGAACGTTTTGAAAATGATACCGAGTGGATGGTCAACCGTGAATTCAAGGCGCGTCTGACCTTAAAGCACAGCCGTGACAATCTCGACGGTACCCTTGGAGACACTCTGGTGACCCGCGATGCTGTTCTTTATCTGACCTATCGGCCCGATTGGATGAAACGCGGTGATCTTGGTCTACGCATGCAGGGCAAAAGAAGTAGTGGTCGCGGAAGTGATCAGAATATGCACATCATTGAAGCCGATTTTACCAACCGGCCCAAAAGCGGCTGGCGTTATGGAGCAGGAGTGACATACACCCTGATCGATGATGATGCAAGCGGAGCTGAGGACCAGAATATCAGCACTCTGCGGGGAACTGTCGGATGGAAAAAACGTCTTGCTGATGATCATATGGTGCGTGTCACGGTGACTCTGGATGGAAACTACATCGATAGGGATAGCGGAGATCAAACTGCCCTCGGAGGCCGTGTTGATCTTGGTTATGATGCCGGAAATCTCTGGTCGATGGATTTGTTTGCTTCAACAAAAAATAGCGATAATGATATAACGGCAGATAGCCAATATATCACCTATCAGTTCCGCACCGATTACCATCCTGGTGAGGATCGGTCGAAGTCAATTCGCTTGAGTGCTGAGCGTCGCGAATATGATTCTGATGCAACGGCACCGGATCAGGATTATGAAGAACATCTCGTCAAGCTTGCATACCTGTTTACATTCTAAGTTATGAAACCTGGCCGCTCATTGTCCTTTTTGGGATGGTGAGCGGCTTTTGCGTTCAAGGGTTCAAAAAATGATGAAGCAACGCACTATCCGCCTTCTTATCGCATTTTTCTGCTTGTTTGTTATCTTCTCGCCTGCGCAGGCTTATTACGAAGGCTCAGACATAGGTTACCTCGACTATGTTACGGTCAATGGTCAGGAATTCGACAACTTTGACGAACGGCAGATTGTTTTTTATCCAGAAGATTTGCGTAATGGGATGGTGATCGTCAAGGGATTGTTAGAAAGTGAAAAAAAACATATCCCTGTCGATGAGTTGCAAGTTCAGATCACCATGGATGGCGGTGAAACTTGGGCAACAGCTAAAGGTGATAGCCGCTGGAAATATCAATTTTCACCGGAGTTAGAACGGCCATACGATTTCTCAATCCGAGTGGTAAGGCGAGATCAACGGATTGAAATATTTGATGACTCGCCGCTAGGATCTCATGTCGCTGACACGGGAACCGCCTATCAATTAGGTGAGTTTTTGCTGACAACGGCGGCAAAAGCCGTTGAAGATAAATTGACTGGAGAGGCCACCCTGGCTCTTGGTTGGTTGGCTCAGTTTGTCCCTGCCAACCTCAAGAAACCGGGGACTGATGAGCTCATTCTACAAATTGCTGATTTGGAGGTTAAGGGTAAAAAGATTGTGAATGGCTCGGTTGTTTTTGAGCCCGATTTTGATTTTGATTATGCCGGGGCGAGTTTTGCCCTGACACGTTTAACCTTTACAAAAAATGGTGCTTCAGCCACGGGTTCGATTGTTCTGCCCCCGCTGGTTTTACCTTCTCCTCCTGAAATTGATTTTTCCGCTCTTAGTTTTTCTCCCACAGACATCAACACGACCGTGCCATTGGTCGCAGCAGATGATCCCACGAAGAACTTTGAGATTATTCCCGGTGTCTATGGGGTGAGTTTAGCGCTCAATGAGTTGTCCATCAAAATTAATACGGCAGACGACATCCCCATCAGTCTTGCAAGTTTAGATGGCTCGATTCTCCTGGGTAGTGGTTATGGCGGTATATCAATCCCTAATTTGCAATTACTAGAGAACCAGTTCCTGTCCTACGGGACGCAGGCTATAGCAGAGGCAACTGCAGCAGCACAAGCGACAGGGGAAGATGCTGTTGCTGCTGTGCAAAATGTTGCTGGCTCGATCACCATACCTAATACCGATTTCAGCCTCAGTGATCTTGGAGGGTTGATCAGTTTGGCGGACAAGTCGGTTTCCCTATCGGGTGCGTTTAATTTTCCTGCCGAATTCGGTGGTGGCTCAGTGTCTTTGCCGGCCGATAAGCCACTGACATTATCGCGGCAAGGTCTTTCCACCGATAGTGAAATTATTTTTGATTTGGGAACTCCTCCAACGTTTAATCTATCTGGTTTTCCAACATCACTCACAGCATTGGCTCTGAATCTGAGTCGCAATATCCCTTCAGGTTCTCTCGCTGGCAGTGTAACCCTTGAGAATTTTGGCGGTGTTGTTCTTGATATCGAAGCGCAGATTGACCAGTCAGGTCTTTCTAGCTTCGCCATGGCTGCCATTGACGAAGGAACGACCCGCACTTTGGATGTTGGATCCTTTGCTCAACTGGCACTCAGTCGAGTTGAACTCAGCTATGAAAGCTCAGAGTTTTCTGTTGATCTTGATGGCTCCATTACGCCGACAAATGATCTTCTTTCTTCGGTTTATGGCATTGGTGAGCAATTAGCCTTTACGGGTTTATCTATTAGTCGCGATGCCATTTCTCTCGCCTCAGTTCTCGAAGGATGGCACGCAATTAGTGGCGCGAGTGTCGGGTTTGAAGGGGCTTCAGTCCTCCTCAGCGAGTATGGCCTTGGTGTCGATAATAACCTGTTTTGGGTTGGTCTCAAAGGTCAAGCCAGTCTCGGAGGTAGTTCCGCAACGGCGACAGCGCGCATCTTCCACGATGGAACAACCAGTGTTGATGGCATTGATCTTTCCAATATCTATTTTGCTTTGGGTGACTTTTTCCTCAAGGTTAAAGGAGATGCTATTGACGAAGCCGGAGCTGTCGCCAATAGCACACAAGGATACATTGGTGGATTACCTCAAGCCTTGATCGATTCTCTGCCGACTGGGGTGTTGAATGAAGCACAAGAATTAGCCGTTCAGCTTAATGGCTTTATGGTCGATGTCGCCAACCGTTCCGTCTCTCTGGGCTCAGTGGGCTATACTCCTGCGGCACCTTTTAATGTGAATTTGGGGCCGGTGACATTAACTTTTGCGGGAATCACCTTTACCACATCCAGTGCCTCTATCGACGGTTCCATTGACCTTGACGGTCTCGGGCTGCCCGTCAGTGATATCCCCTTTGCCGACCTCTTTTTAGGTGCGTCTGGAATCGCTGGAGATATTGATCTTATTGGCGATGCCGGGACTCGCTCGATCACCATTGTCGAAGGGGAGTATGGCTTTAAACTAAACCTTGATACGTTGTCGGTGAACGTTGATACGCGCAAAAGCCTTGCTTCGATGGTCAGTCTCAAATCCTTTGGCGGCGGTGTTCTATTTGGATCGGCCTTTAACGATCTGGAAATTCCGGATCTGGAACTACTTGCTGACAATGCCATTTCGTGGGGTAAAAACAGTGCCACAGAAGCCCAAGCGTCTTTGACCCGCTTAACTCTTCCGGGCGGATTTGCTATCGGCGATCTTGGTGGTTCTATCAATTTGAGCGGGAAATCCCTTTCTATCGCGGGAACAATTCACCTGCCGGCAGAGTTGAACAATGCCAGTATTACCATCCCTGCAGGTCAACCTGTGACTCTTTCTGCTGCCCACGGATTATCGACCGGCGGTCCACTTATCTTTGATCCCGGTACCCTGCCGTCGATACCACTGGCGGGTATCGATACGATCCTCACCGGATTGTCTCTTGGAATCAATAGCAATGTAATTTCTGGTAGCCTCGCTGGTGATCTTGATTTTAATCAATTTGGTGGATTGAAAATTGCGGTGAGTGCCGCTTTTGATAGTAGTAAAGAAGGCCTCCTCCAGGAACTCCTTATCGACGCTGACAATCTGAAGAAAACATTCGATCTCGAAGGATTTGCCAGCCTCACCCTTAAGGGCGTGAAGGGTGGTTACGAAAAAGATGATTTCTATGTGGAACTCGCAGGTTCGATCACTCCAACCCATAGTCTTTTTGCCGAATATAATAAAGCTAAAGAGTTTTCTGGGTTACGCATTTATAAATCAGCCATTGAATTTGTTGACGATCTGGGTGGCTGGAAAGAACTGTCCAATGCAAGCATTAATATTAATGCTGCTTCGGTGAGCCTTGAAGAATACGGCCTTGGTGTCGACAATGGTTTGTTCTGGTTTGGCCTTAAGGGGCAAGCTGAGTACATGGGTGGTGAGGCCAATATCACCGCGAAAATATTCCATGATAAAACTTACAAAATATCCGACTTTGGTTTTGAAGGTCTGTCCTTTTCTCTCGGAGATTTTAGCCTGCGCACCAAAGCTGAAATGGTTGATGGTCTTATCAGTGGTGCCGGTTCTATCAATGCTGGCTTCTTAACTGAATATCTGCCTAGAGAGATGAAAGATCCCCTCACTGGGGAGTTGAATGTCAGCTTTGAAAACCTTGCCGTCGACTTTGAAAATAAAAAAATCACGAGCGGTACAGTCGTCCTCAATTTCAAAAAACCACTGACCCCCGATCTTGGTGTTTTCACGGCCGTTATTCGCTCAGTCAGTTTTGGTTCTGATGGTGCATCGGTTGATGGGGACTTTAGCCTGAATTCACTTGCAGGCGTTGATATTCCACAGGCGCCAACAAATTTAAGCTTTGCCGATATTGAACTATCCCCGCAGGGATTTGCCGGCTCTGTCACTTATAATGCTGGCACGAAACCAGTGTCGCTCCCTGTACTGACGGGTGATTACGGTATTACCCTGATTCTTAGTGAATTGACGCTTGCTGTTGATACAACCGCTGTTGAGTTGCTCGATAAGCTTCGCTTAACCGATCTCGATGGAAGGATCAAGCTCGGTTCTGGTTATGAGATGCGTGAAGAGCTGACTCAGTTGACGATGTTGGCAGATCAAGGGATTACTTGGGGCGTGCAACAGGTTGCAGATGTCGCTGAAATGGGTGAAGCCGCAGCAAAACAGGCTGCAAAAAACGCCGCAAAGCAACTTGAAGGCCTTGATTTTAAAATCCCCGGGACCGAATTCCACGTTAATAATATCAATGGTCGTCTCTACTTAAATGACAGAAAGCTCAAAGTGTGGGGCAAGGTTCAGTTGCCTGCAAATCTTGGAGGTGGCTCCATTGGATTATCTGAAACCAGTGCCCTTGTGCTCTCCTCTAGCGGCGTCTCAACGACGGGTGAAGTTGATATCGATCCCGGAAAGATTGGTAAGTTTGGGTTAGCAGGATTTTCGGCCGATGTTCAGTCTTTTTCTTTTGGTGTAAGCAGCAATGCCGTATCAGGTTCACTGGCGGCAAAAATCAAGCTGGCCCAGTTTGATAATATTCCCATCGATGTCACTGCAAGTCTGAGCAATGACGGTCTGAATGAACTGACCGTGATTGCAGCTGACTCACCTGTTGGTCCATACAGTCTCGCCGGTTTTGCTGATCTCACATTAACCACTATTGGTGGTAGCTACGAGGATGGTAAAATAAGTATCATTCTCGATGGCGATCTTGCTCTTGATCCCACTGTTGCTGATGTCGCGCGCACGTTTAGTTTTAGCGACCTGTCGATCGCTAAAAACTCTATCAGCATGCCAAGTATTGATGAACCGGTGATGTTCCCCGCATCCTTGCCCGCTTTCAAAGTGGGTGATTCAGCACAAATTGCTCTGGCAGAATTCGGCTTTACCGTTAAAGATAATCTGCTGTGGATTATCCTCGGTGGTAACGCCACCATTCTTAACCAAACAGTCGAAGGCAGTATTCTCATCTCCCATAAGGGTGATATTGATTTAGGAGACTTTCGGGCGGATGATATTGTCGTCACCATCGGTGATTTTAAGCTGACAGGTGCTCTTGCACAGGTTGACGGTGTGTGGAGTGGTGACGCTAGCCTTTATCTGGGGGCACTACACGGTTCACTTGATCCAGGTATTTTAAATGCCTTTGGTGAATTGCCTGTCTCTGTCTCAAATCTTGTGATCGATCTTGAAAGAAAGACCCTCACCAGTGGCGAGATCAGTTTTGATCCTGAAGGAAGTTTTACGGTCAGTAACGACTTTTTCACTGCATCGCTACCGAGCGTTACCGTAGGCGTCAGAGGAGGCAGCGTCTTTGGTGAAATTGGAGACGGTGCCTCAATCAACTTTGATCAAGGGATTCTTGCCGGCTACACCGAAGGCTTAAATTTTAGCGACTTTGGTTTAGCGAACAATGGTCTGCAAGTGACCGTGACTTGGGCAAACACTGTCGGTAAATCGATGGTCATTGTCCCTCATGACGGTGGCTACAATATCGATGCAACCCTGACAGAAATAAGCGTTGCTTTCGATTCAAGCCAATCTGAATTGTCTGACATGTTTGTTCTTGATGGGATTGACGGCAACCTAACCTTCGGAACTGCATACAATGCTCCTGATCTAAAACCTAGGCTAACGCTTGTCGAGGGCACCTACACCTTTGATGCAACGGATAGTGCCTTAACTCTGGTTGAGGGGCTCAAGCTGAAGGACTTCTCCGGCGCCGTCGATTTTTCCAACGAAAAGATCACCCTTGGCGGTGTCCTCAGTATTCCTTTATCTGAAGGAAAAGATATCGCAATTGATGTCTCCAATTGGTCTATTTCTGCAAGTGAAATCGCTGGCGGAATTGCTATAACTAACTTGGATTTAAGCGGCCCTCTTGGCTTTGGCGACGCAGGATCTGAAACAATATTGATGAAAAAGGCAGCGATTGCTTTTGCTGGATTTAATGTCTCGAGTGCCTTTTTAGACCTGAATGTGAAGCTGGCACAACTGAAAGATCTCAATATTGATGCTCAACTTGGCGTCGATAATGAAGGTGTCGTCGATTTTACCGTTGATGTCCAAAGTTCGACACAATTAAGTGCCGATGTGGGTTTCGCCGATCTGTCTGTCAAAAAGCTAGGTGCTGGTTACGATTCCACTGATGGCCTGTACTTCTCCCTCGATACAGATGTGACAATGAAGCAGGGAGCGCTCCTCGGTGGACTTCCGAGCGATCTGACTCTTGACGGCCTTGAAGTTTATGCGAGTAAAATCAAGGTGAATACTGTCGGCGTTAGTACAAGTTTTTCAGGTCATAAAGCCAGCCTAGGTGGGGCCGACTTAAGCTTAACAGAACTTGGCCTTGGCTATAGTAGCAATAAGTTTTATGTGCGGGCGGCTGGGCAAGTTACTGTTGCTAACCTCTGTGAAGGGAACGCTGCTTTTACACTTTATGATAATGGCGACATTGATATGAATCAGATCGCTATTAGCATGACAAATCCTGCCATGACTCTGACAGGTGACCTTGCGCTCTATAGTGGCCATGAGGTTTATGGCACCGGGTTTAGAGCCGAACTTGAAGTTATGGTTGGTGGCTCACTACCGGTTTCGGGATTACTGACGCTAGGAAGTAAAAAGATTAAGAGTGGTGAAACGGTGACAGGGTCGTTTGTGTGGTGGCGAGCCTATCTAAAAGTAGGCACAACATTATCTTTAGCTCCACTGCCTCTGAATATTTATTCTCTCGGCGGAGGTGTTGGTTATAACGTTAAAATTACTCCTGTCGCTGGGGAGGAACCCGATTATGTTGCGACAAATGGTTATGGACTCTCTCTGACAGCCCTTGTTGATCTGGGGACAACAGATAATGGCACTTCTTGGTATACCGAATTAAACCTGACAGTTTCCCCATCAGATGTGCGAGTGTACTTGCGTGGAGAATCATGGATCATGGAGGGCCGTAATCCACAGGTTGACCCTCACTTAACCGTGGATCTTGAGATTGGTGGCAGTCCGACCATTTTCCATTTAGCGGCTTCAATTAAGGTGACCAAAGAAGCTGGTGGCATGGATATGGTCGATGTTAACGGTCAGGTGGATGTCCTTTTTGCTGCTAATGACTGGCATGTCTACTTTGGTTCAAAGGAGCAACCCTTAAGCGTGACTGTTCTTCATTATTTGGGGGGGCAAGGGTATTTGCAAATCGACCGTTCTGGCCTTGCCATGGGTGTGCGTAAACAGTTTAATTTAGAAGGTTCCGCTTGGATTTTCTATGGCCGTCTCTATGGTGGCGGTGAAATTGATGTTGCCGCAGGAATTCAGCCTTTCTATGTCGACGCTCGCGGTAAAGTTTGGATTGGTCTTGAAGCTGGGGTTAAGGTGAGTGGTTCCAAGTACGAAATATTTAGTGCTTATGCTGAGCTTGGTGGGCGTTTCCGGGCACCACCGGTTTATATCGGTCTTGCTGGTAAAGTGAGTTATTCATTGTTATGGGGAACCGTTTCCGGCACCTGGGATATGACCTTCACCTATCCAAAGAATCCTCCCGCAGGTGCAGGAGATGGCGGGATTGAAACCGTGCCTCTCCTAGCATATTCAACACCTGAACAGGGGGCGACCGATGTTGATCGTTTCACCCCGATCAATATTAAGACCAATGTCCCGATTAATGAAATATTTCAGTACGATGATGATGATAAATATTATTACCTGCTTGTCGATAATTTTGTAGATCGTGTAAAGGTCCCCGATTCTATTAGTGTCTCATCTCCAGGGATCAATCAGCTTCCAGTCACTGGTGGGCTCAATAGTACGGTTGGGGTGCAGTATAATCCTGGTGCGGTCTATCCTTCCGGACAGCAGATTACCTATGAAACAATCTTAAAGTTGCATGAGTGGAATTATGATACTTATTCGATTGGTCAGCAGGTCAAGAGGGAAGTTGTCGAGGTAACATTTACAACTTCCTCAGAGGATCCTTCTTTTAGAGAGCGGGTTTATGAAGTTTATCCTGGTCGTTCAACAACCCCTGTTTATGCTGATACGGATATTTACATCGTTTCAAAAGCGATTCAGGATGGGGAGCAGTGGAAGGCCAATTTCCCTCTGGAAAAGTTACAATTCCAACTCGTGAATGCTAGGGATGACATTATTCCTGGAACCATTACGGGTAATCTTGTGACCTACGACCATCAGGCGGGATCTCGGCGGTTTTTGACGCGCTTTACCCCGGATGAACCTTTGATGCCGGTACGGATGGTTGAGAATCTCACAACCGGAGTTAAAGCTCCGGCAAAGAAGCTATCTAACGGCAGCTATCAGAACCCATTTACCATCTATAGTTCAGTTGTTTCTCAGGCCAATAGCGCGGCCTCTCAGGCTCAGGTTGCTACTTCACCCGTTGTAAGCACTGGATCTGCGGAGGTTGTAGACAGAACAAAGGCAACTAAGCAAATGGGTGCCAGTCAGACCCTTAGGAGCGGTGCTGAGACCGCTCGTGGACGGGCCTCTCGTGGCAAGAGTTCCCGGGCCGGAAATGGTGACGATTCTGCTACGGCAGAGGAAGAGGAAGAGGTCGACTCAAATTATCGCTGGTTCTGGGATGGTGATTATAAAATTCAGGTTGTGAATAATGTGCTTGGATCTGCGGATCAAGTTTACGTTTCACGTTTTTCTTTAGAAGTTCCGGCAGAAGGTCAAGATGTCCACCCCTATGGATCGACTGCAGATGTTGTTGAAGCATCAGTGACTGACCCATACTTTTATGTGAATTACACCGTTGATCAGGCAGCTTTTTATGCCGATATGGAGCGGGCAAGAAAAGAGATTGTTGACACAGAGATAAGGACTCTCTTTTGGGAAAACATGGAACTAGAGCCGATGTCGTATCCCGTTACTGTTGTTGATACCGGCAGTGGTTGGGGGGCTGGAGCAGGAACCCACGTTGAGTGGCGTGAGGGGTCGGTCTGTGGGCAGTATGATTCTCCCTATGATATTGAAGGTCTTTCGCTCCCTAGCGGCTGGGGGTGGGACTACATTCGTACGATATTGCCCGTTTATACTCAAGTAAATATTTATCGAAAGGCCATGGAAGGGTGCGAATCTTTGCAGACCCAGATTGCTGCGCTGGAACAGCAACTTGAGGATTACCGAGAAGAATCCTTTGCTCGTCATTCTGTTGCTGATTTCAGATCAATTGAATTGCGTTTTTCTACAGCTGCTCCAATTAACTGGAGTGAGGTTGCCTTGTCGGTTGGGGTTTCCCCTAGATTTGAAAATGAAGAACAAGACTGGGATTTTGGTCCATGGAGCTTAATTGGGATTAAATCGGCATCATCCTTTCTCGCGACTGAAGGGGAATATATTGTTCGTAGTGAAGCCGGTTCTTTGGACCATCGGTTAGAATTGGTGCCTGAGGGCGAATTTAACGGGCAAGTCATGGTTGGGTATTTGCAATATTGGCGCAATTGGAACAGAAATTTACTCCACTTCGGCAGTTTACGAATCAGTGATAAAGGATTACAGCAAAGCAATGTTGTTAATGAAGATGGGCGAGAATTTAGTGTGCAAGCAGGGCGTGACCTTTATTACAATAGCAATGTGAATACACTTCGGACCAGTCGGCCGTCAAACACGAGTCATAGCGATGGATTGACTTATGAGGGGCAGGTGTACAGTGATGGCTCGAATTAATCGTGATTTAAGGATGAAATATATGAAATATTTGAGCATTCTTTTGTTTGTTTTCTGTTTGCCGGTTTTTGGTTTCGCTGCCCCTTCAGATCCGGGGTTAGTTTTTGAGGTTAAGAGTACTACCGGTGCAGTGAAGCTGCGTTGGCTTGTGACCGATAAGCACTTTGATTATACCTATGTCCTATCGCGCGCGGCTGCAGCAAATCCGGATGAGAAAGAGGAAATCGCTCGTCTTAAAATGGCTGATTTTGCTGCCGCTAAAACGATTCTTGCCGATAATGAAGCGGCGCTGAAGCTGATGTTTCCCTTCAAAACGGCCAAAAATCAGGCGGAGAAGAACCAATCTCTCGCTCAAAATGAGAATCGACTCAACATGTTGCTCTATCTTTCGGTTATGGAGCCCAATGTAGCGACAGCTTTAGGGCAGTACTATGAAGACAAGCCTCCTGTTGATATGAAGGCTGTGCTGTATACTTTGGAGGTCTTCAAGCGTGGTGAACTTGTCCATACCAACACTCGTGGAATTGCTCCCGGCATTGTCAAACAACTTCTTATGTTATGGGATGTTCAAGCCCATCGCTTTGATTGGGGTGTGGGTGTTAAATGGCAAGGTTATGAGCCTTACACCGCATTTAATGTCTATCGTAGTGACCAATACAATGGTGAGTATAAGAAATTAAATACTGCTCCTATCCAAGTGCAAGTCAGTAAAAATGCAAACGGTACGATTGATGTTGCTCCTTACTTTTATTCTGATACGACATTGAAAACAGGGGAGTTGGCCTTTTATAAGGTCCACGGGGTCGATTTTTTTGCTGATGCAGGGCCAGTGTCAATACCTGTCCTCGGGATGGTCAAGGTAGATCCTCGCCCGGCACCATTGCTGCGGCCCGAAATGGAATCTGCTGAAACCTCGATTTCAATGACATGGAACCCTTCTCCTGATAAAGATATCATCGGTTACAATGTATACCGGACTCGTAATTATGAAGGGAAGGGGGAGAAACTCAATAAAGAGCTTATTGCTGGAACGTCGTACACAGACCATAACGTTGAGGTCGATCTTAATTATTTTTACTCTATTACTGCGGTCAATAAAGGTGGGTATGAATCTTTGCCATCATTGAACGGGCAAGGTTTAGCAAAAGATGCGACCCCACCAGAAGTGCCACAAACCCTTGTCGCTGATGTGATAGAGGCGAATGTCAATTTACACTGGGGGGACGTAAAAGCTCAAGACTTGCTGGGGTACCGCATTTATAGAACCATGTCTGTCAATGATCCCGATTGGGCCTTGTTAAACAACGACCCTATTGCTGCCGTTACATATACCGATGTCCTGAGCAAGAACCTTTCTCGTCATCCCTATTACTATCGTGTCACTTCAGTTGATACCCATTACAATGAATCTGAGCCATCAGATTTTTCCAAGATCCAGCTACCCGATGTGACTCCACCAAAAGCTCCATCGATTACGGGTTCATCAGTCCGTGAAGGACAGGTTGCGCTTACATGGGCGCAGGTTGATGTTTACGACTTGGCAGGGTTTAACGTTTACCGTGAAGTCGCTGGAAAGAGAGCAAAAATCAACAAGAGCGTCTTTGTTCACCCTGCTTTTGTTGATTCAAAACCACGGGTTGATGTTCCTGTTATTTATACGGTTGTGGCTGTCGATAAAACGGGTAACGAGTCAGAGCCTTCTTCAACAGTCAACCTGTCGGTTCGTGATCATATCAAACCTCAAATTTCATCATTTAAAGCAAGTGTCGTCAAAGGTGAGGTCCATTTAAAGGTGATTTCAAAAGATACTGATCTTGCCGGGTTTAATGTGTTCCGCAGTCATAATAACCGTGATTTTCTGAAAATCAGTCATGCTCGGATTAAGGAACAGACGTTTGTCGATGGCAGAGTGAAAAAAGGGAAGCGCTACTTCTATAAAGTTGTCATCTGGGATGTGGCTGCTAACAAAACTGAAAGCACTGTTCGTGAAGTGAGGGTAGCGAAATAAATAGTTATTGTGGCAGGAGCAAATCTTTTGCCACTGGAAGAGTCTTTTCTATGGTGTAACTCTTCTGCTCAATTCGTTCGTTTAAAGCGTCGATGCGATTATCGGGGTGGGGGTGTGATGCCAGAACATAAGGGATTTTACTGCCAGCATCTTCTGCCAAACGAGCAAAGAAGGTCGTGGCGCCTCCAGCATGACCATAGCGCGCCGTGAGCAGGTCAACGCCAAACTGATCAGCAGCCGATTCTTGGTCTTGAGAATATTTGACTTGGAACGTTAAAAGCGATTTGGAGATCAGGTCGCTGGCAGAGTTATCTTCACCCAAAAACAGGATTGAAGCAACTGCAAGCCCCAGTCCACGGCCGAGACCACGTAAGTGGTCTCGGTGAGCAAAGTGCCCCAATTCATGGGCTAAGATCATGGCTAATTCATTCTCAGATTCCACTTGTTCAAGTAATCCGTCAAAAACAACAATACGCCCACCCGGCAGGGCGAGGGCGTTGACGTCCTCGGTTTCAACCCGATAGATCTTAAAATGATAATCGTGTAGGGGGGAGCCTTCTGGGGTCACTGCTAGAAGTGCGTCGAGTCTTTGCTGTAAGGCTGGACTCTCTTCAGCTGGGAATTCGTTGATCGCCAGGTTTCCTAGCCAGCTTTCGACCCTTACAGGTGTCTTCTTTGCGGCCCAGTCAGTCGTTACTCCGAGAAGAAAGAACACACTTCCTGCGATTAAGGCCAACCCTCCGATGAGCCATAACAATTCGACCAGAGGGTGTGTTTTAGACACATTGACGTTTTCGTCTAGCTGTTTCGGGGTGAATTTCATGTTTTGTTCATAACTATGGCGGTTCCATAGGCAAAGGCTTCAATGCTGCCGACCCGCTTCTTCTTGTTGGCACTGCGACCAATAGTGGCTGTTTCAAGGCGCATGTTGATGATCATTCCAGCACCCTGTTCTTTGGCTTGTTCTTTCATGCGCAGGATCGCTTCTCGGCGGGCACGGTCAACGAGGGATTCATATGACTTAACCCGACCACCAAAGATGTTACGCAGGATTGCCAGTAAACGTTTAAAGTAATCGATAGAAATAACAACACTACCGGAAACCAATGTTGAATCGGCGACCTTTCCATCAGGAAAGCTGCCTTCTGCGGTGACAACCGCCAATTTTATCAGTTCTTTTTCTCGTTGCTCAATGGAACGGTAGTGTCGCTTTTCCGCCCATGTTCCCATGCCATACCCGATCACCATGAGGGTCAAGAACATGATCATGTCAAAGTTTTGCAGAAGAATCTCCATGGATATCTCCTATTCAACCCGCACAGCTGTACCATATGCGAACAGCTCGGCAGCTCCTTGAGCAACTGAAGATGTGGCAAAGCGGATATTAACCACAGCGTTTGCTCCCATCAGAGCGGCTTGCTCTTCCATGCGCTTCATCGCTTCTTTGCGTGAATCCTGTAGTAGCTCGGTGTATCCTTTTAACTCACCTCCAACCAAGTTTTTAAGGCTGGCCATAAAGTCTCGACCGACATGTTTGGCACGGACTGTACTGCCCTGAACGATACCAAAATGTTCGACAATCTTTTTTCCGGGAACGGTGTTAACATTGGTCATAATCATTGGGCTGGGCTCCTTTGTGAGAATTACTTTCAAGGCAAAAAGGTTAGCTCTTTTGATTAGTCAGTGTCAATAATCCTAACATTAGTTTGTTTGCCAAAGTTTGACTTTCTGCTTTGGGAAAATCAGCAATATAGAAACGGGGTTAGGTCTTGGGGTAGCATAACGACATGCTGATCTCTACTTAAATTGCTCATTTAGGTCATGGCTATACATGAGAAGAAATAGCAGATCATCTTGGGTGACATTATTCAACGATTAGCCGGACTGTTTCGAGTTAAAATATAGCAGGACAAGATCTGACCTCATGTTTTTGTTGATCAAGTTGATGTATCTAAGTCTCTCGAAAAAATAGACAATGCCGATCCGCAACTGGCGATCGGCATTGAAATAAATATCGATTATGTTTGAAGGGCGGAGGCCGCTACTCTGGGCGGCGGGACATATACACAAAATGCCTTACAAGTCTTCCACCCCAGCAAGCCTATCTCGGTTAACCTGCTGGTTACGCTGATTATTTACTGAATCGTTTGATCTTGAAACGATAGGCTGGGTCAACGTTAAGATTGTCAAGTGAGCCATTAAGAAGTGCTGCTTCATCGTTATAGATAAAGTCTGGAAATGCTGCAAACATGAAAGCCTGTACAGGCATATCCAACATCTCCATCATCATTGTTGCATCCTTGAAGAAGAAGGTAAACGTTGCCTTGGCTGTGTACATACTTAAGCCTGCATCATCGCCTTCCTGATAGATGCTAACCATACACGGCATGGCTGGAGTGTGGTGTAGGCCTGTCCCTAGTGCAGTTATGGCATAGAATTTAGTGCACATTTCCATAAGATTGATGTTTCCATCTTCTCCAAACTGTAATCTGCGACCATATTTCCACCCCTGAGAGGTCAGATTGTTGTCCCATAAAGGGCCAAACATTGAGTCAACAAGTCCACCAAACTGCGCTTTAAAATCATCTAAATTGTCATAGTGCAGAACAGGGCCGCCGTAGGCACTCAGATCGCAGTCGAAGGAAGCGTTTGGATCCTGCCACGCAAAAAGATCACCAAAGAGGACTTGAACCATTTTGTTGGTATTGGCAAAAGTACCGCCGGGCTTGTATTTTGGAGCAAGTTCCTTGACGTAATCGGTGTAGGTATCGGCAACAACGTCAGCATTAATATCGGGAACAAGTAGGGTTGGTGTGATTTCCTCTTTCGTTAACTTGTCTAAGTCTTTGTTCAGAATAGGAAGGAGTCCATCGTACATTGGATTGACGTTTGTCTTCCAGTCGTACAGGGTTTGTTCGTCAAGAATACGGGTTAAAGCTCTTTGAAGCTTATAGCCAACGTTTCGGCAGTGCAAATTGAACTTGCGATTATCTCTCGACTTTAATTCTTGATAGGAAACTTTGGAGACTGCCAGCGGGTTGATAATGGATACGATGATGTAGTCCTTCGGGTCTACAGGGCCTAACTTCAGATCCAATTTCTTGCCTACTTGAGTCATCATCTCCGCTGTCATGCTGGAAGTGCTGAAGATGGTAATTGACCAAGGGCCACCGATGGCTTTTCCATTACCAAACTTGTCAAAATAATAGAGATCTTTTTCGGTCAAAACCTCAACTTCAGCAGCAAACTCATCCTGTCCTGAGATTGGAGTTGTTGGGAAGTGGATAATTTCGACGGGAAAATGAGGTTCCATGCCGTCCATTGAGGTCATTAATTTGAGATAATCATGAGAATAGTCTTCAATGTTATCCTTTATGATTTCAGCAATTTCCAGAACGAGAGCGTGCCGTTCCTCCGGTGTTGACCCTTGAGGGATCTCAAGCTTTTTGATGACCTTAAAGGGCATAACTGGATAGTCTACTGCCGCTTGAGCAAAACTTACTGATAGCAGTAGTGCCGCTATCAGTACAAATGTTGTTGTTGCAAGGTTAGTGATTGTGTTTCCACGCACTGGACATTCTCCTTTTCAAGTTGGTTGATCATTACGTTAAGGTTAACCGATGCCGGTGCGTTAATGCACTACTTATGCCGAAGGGATTTTGAAGGTGGCAATTATGTCAATTTATGCGATATATGGTCATTGTTCAGCCATTTTATTATTCTGTTTCACCAGCGTTCAGCTTTGCGATATCGCTAGTTCGTAGGTGATATCGCTAGTTCGTAGGTGATATCACCGGCTCATAGCAAAAAAACGGGGTCAGAAAAACGGGGTCTACCATCGAATTTTGTAGATGGCGTGGCACCCTTAGATCTGGTAACCTTTTCACAAAAAATCGGGGTCAGGTCTTGAAACAGCAGAATCCTATCTTCTTGAGCTCTGCCGCTATATCGTTTTAAATCCAGTGAGGGCAGGTCGTTGTGCCAAACCCGCAGGGTGGCAGTGGAGCAGTTATCATGCAACAG
>JADGDX010000019.1 GCA_016744675.1 Desulfuromusa sp.
GGACAATTCAGCAATTACTTGGCCATGCAGACGTTCGCACCACAATGATCTACACCCATACGGTTCAAAGTACAACTGTCAAGAACGCAAAAAGTCCTCTCGACTTTTAGGGAATCGACAACTTAGGAGAACAGCTCATGCAAATCACAGTCAGCCTCCATGGGGTTTTTCGCATCGATCGATTCAAACTAAAAGTGTTGGAATATCCTGATGGCAGCAGTGCCCAAAAAATTATTGACGAATTACAAATTCACGCTAAACTACTGGGGATCATTCTGATTAACGGGACGCATGCCAAAGCAGAAGACACTCTACATAACGGTGATACCCTGATGTTACTGCCACTGCTTGAGGGCGGCTAACCAAGACTTTCATCCAAGGAATAACCCATGAAATTTCTCACGACTGATCCGGTTGCACATCCTGAAAAAATTCTCTACCGTCGCGGTATCGTCAATCTTGAAGACGGTTCGAAAACGTTTGAAGATGTGCCGTGTAGCAACCTTGAAGATGTTTTGGGTGGGTTTGGACGTTCTTTTCAAATTCTTGAAAAAAGATCAATACAATCAGCTTATTGCCCTGAAAATCCAGTGATTGTCAACACGGGACTGTTAACCGGAAGTAGTGCCATGACAGGCCTTAGAACCTACTTTTCTAGTTATAGTCCGATCAAAGGATCACAAGCAGGGCTCCCTGCTGCAATGTGGTCAGCAGGGAGTGGTAAGTTCGGTGCCAAGCTCAAATGGACGGGTTTGGATGAAATAATTTTTGAAAACCGGTCAACAACTCCGGTCTATGTTTTGATTAAAGAAACAAGTCACGGCCCTCACATTGAGTTAAAGCCTGCTGAGCATCTGCTTGGATTATCAACTCATGATAAAATTATGACTCTCCAGAAACAATATGATGATGCCCATTTTGCATCGATTGGACAGGCTGGGGAAAATTGGCAACACGTGGCAATGGGGTCAGTCGCTTTATCAACAGTCAATCAATTGAAATCGGGTGAAGATAAAATGCGCTTTGCTGGTCGCGGTGGCATGGGCAGTATGATGGGCTATAAAAATATTGTCGCTCTTGTCGCCCAAAGTTGTGACAAGAACACAGCCATAACCGAGACAGTTAAAAAAGTTCACACTCAAGTTATTAAAGGTGGCGGTGCCGCAAGACTGCAACCAATTAAACGCGGTGGCGGCGGTGGAACATGGGCTGCATACGATGTCATGCAGCCCTTCAATGCTGTTCCAATCAATAATTATCGCCCCCAAGGCAATGATCTCCCTGAAGAACTCTTTCGTGAAAACGTTGAGAAATCATACGATATTCAATCAGCAGCTTGTTACCGCTGTGGCATCACCTGTCACAACTATATATCAGAAAAAAATCCAAACGGCAGCCGAGGTGAATTCATAGCTAAGTTTGACTATGAACCTCTCAACCTTCTTGGCACAAATATCGGTATCCATGAAGCTGGTCAAGCCGGACGACTGATTCAGTTATGTGATAATTATGGTATGGATGCTATTTCTCTTGGTGTGACCATCTCCTATACCCTTGCATACAATGAAAAACACCCCGAAACGCCTCTTTTTAATGGCGCAAACTTCGGCGATTATGACAAAATCTACGACCTAATTTGCCAAACAGGTGAAGGAAAACTCTCTCATATCGGTTTTGGTTCTATGCGACTCTCAGAGAAAACCGGTGACACCGATTATGCCTACCATGTCAAAGGACTCGAGATTGCCGCGTACCTACCTGAGACAAATCCTGGGTACTGCTGGGCTATTGCCGGTGGCCACATGTCAATGGGATCATATGGCACCCTAATCCGGGAAGGAATTGACGATGTAGATTCTTGGGTTAAGGTCATTACAGAGGACAAACTCCACATTGTGGGCTTTGATATGATTGGCCTCTGTAAGTTTTTTGATATTACCCAAGGAATTGGCACCCAAAAGATTGTTGATTGCCTAAAGAGTGATTTCAATCTGAAGATTAAACCTCAAGATATCAAGGATGCGGTTCGACGTTCATTCATCCTCGGATTAGCGTTAGAATTTCAACAGGGCTATACTAAATCAGAATATTGCCTTCCTAACGAGGTCTCCAAAAACCCTAACCCCAACATCAAACTTTCTAATATTTCGAATCATGATTTTATGAAAGAACTTTCTGAAAAAGTCTGGAATGTTTTTGATGATGAAATCACAAGCATTCTCGATAGAAAGCGTTAGAAGCTCACCGTTCTTACAAGTTTGTTATTTTTTCTTCTTTAGAATATTTACTTGACTCTTTTACTCAACTCTCATATCTTTCTTTTTAAATGATATCCATTTTCATCTTCAGTTTCAGTGACTCATCTTCCCAAGGAATTAATCATGCACAAATCTTTGCGCCACAGTGCTTCAGGAGAAAAAGCTATCGTAACTGCTGTGACAGCAGAAGGAGAAATTGGGCGTCGTTTACGCGAAATGGGCCTGTCTCCAGGAACAGAAATTAAAATTCTGGGGAGAGCACCACTCAAAGATCCTGTCTCAATTAGATTAAAGAATTACACCCTCACCCTTCGTAATAATGAGGCTGATCATATTTTAGTTAAGAAAGTTGAGGTCTAAAAATGGGGGCAGGCATTCAATGGCAACTCAAAGAAGGTTCGACTGCAACCATTGCTCTTGCTGGAAATCCTAATTCGGGGAAAACCACTCTCTTCAACGTAATAACAGGTTCGCGGCAGCATGTTGGAAATTATCCTGGTATTACCGTTGAACGAAAAGAAGGAACTGTTAATATAAACGGAACCCGTGTCACGTTTATTGATCTTCCTGGCACCTATTCCCTATCGGCTTACTCAGAAGAAGAGTTAGTTGCACGTAATTTCTTAACGAACGAGAAACCTGACATTGTTGTAGATATTGTTGATGCGACCATGCTTGAGCGCCACCTCTACTTAGCTATTCAATTCTTTGAACTAGGTATCCCAGTCGTTCTAGCTCTGAACATGATGGATGATGCACGCAAACAAGGCTTAAGAATCGATACAAAAAAACTAGCAAAGGTTCTTAACTGTCCAGTCGTAGAAACTGTTGCTCGTTCAGGCCAAGGAAAAAAAGAACTCATCGAAACTGCTGTTAAACATGCACTTGAAAAAAATCAGCAATGGACTCCCCTCAATATTTCATATGGCACTGAGCTTGATCTCGTTCTTGATGAATTAACTGAAATCATTCATTCGAATCACCATCTAACCGATCGATATCCGGCACGCTGGATTGCGTTAAAATACTTGGAGAATGACACTGAAATCATCCGTCACGGAAAGATAAATGACAAGATTTCTACACAACTCGAAGAGCTTGTCTCAAGAACAAAAGAGCATTGCATTAAAACCCTGAACATCCCACCTGAAGCGATCATCGCCGATTATCGCTACGGTCTGATTAATTCAATCCTTAAAGACAACATCGTCACCCAAGAAAAATCGCGGCAGGAAAGAATCGATATATCCGCCAAAATTGATACGGTTTTTGTTCATCGCTTTTTTGGTCCGATACTAATGATTGCTGTTTTATATTCAATGTTTCAAGTAACTTTCAGCCTCGGGGAAATACCCATGTCTTGGCTAGAAAATTTCTTTGGTTGGATATCTGCTACGGCAACCTCAATAATCCCTGAAGGGTTACTCCAGTCACTCATCGTTTCGGGAATAATAGATGGCGTTGGTGGTGTTATGGGTTTTGTCCCCTTGATAGCTATCATGTTTCTGATGATTTCTTTTCTCGAAGATTCAGGATATATGGCACGAGTGGCCTATATGCTTGACCGAGTGCTGCGCATTTTTGGTCTCCACGGTTATTCTGCAATGCCATTCATCATTTCTGGTGGAATTGCTGGAGGTTGCGCAGTCCCTGGGGTTATGGCAACGAGAACTTTGCGCAGCCCGAAAGAAAAGCTAGCGACACTATTAACGGCTCCGTTTATGCCCTGTGGTGCCAAATTACCCGTATTTCTTCTTTTGATTGCAGCCTTTTTCACCGACTATAAAGCTCAGATTATGTTTTCCATCACCCTATTTGCATGGGTTATGGCTTTGCTTGTGGCTAAATTAATTCGATCTACCGTGATCAAAGGGGAATCAACTCCTTTTATAATGGAATTACCTCCATATCGCCTTCCCACTATCCGTGGTGTCTTTATTCATACATGGGAGAGAACGTGGCAATACATCAAAAAAGCAGGGACTGTTATTCTGGCAGTTTCGATATTACTTTGGGCTGCGATGACTTTTCCAAGCTTACCTGAGCAACAGACCAGTCAATTTGAAATAGAGCGACAATCAGCACTCAGAACAATTGGAAATGAAACAGATCGCCAAAAAGCGCTCGTAGAGATAAATAATAAAGAAGGGCAAACAGCACTGCGCTACTCACTTGCAGGGAAGATTGGTAGTACCTTAGAGCCAATCAGCCAGCTCGCGGGCTTTGATTGGCGAACCAATATTGCTTTGGTTGGTGGTTTCGCAGCAAAAGAAGTCATTGTATCAACATTCGGAACCGCTTATTCCCTAGGAGATGTCGACCCAGAAGCAGCAGACACACTATCTTCAAGAATCGCTTCTGACCCAAGTTGGAATAAATTTACAGCCCTTGCCATGATTGTTTTTGTCCTTCTTTATGCACCTTGTGTTGTTACTGTTGTGGCTATGGCCAAAGAATCAAGCTGGCGTTGGGCTATTTTTGCAACAACTTTTAATACAATTTTAGGATTTACAATGGCTGTCAGCATCTATCAGATTGGAACAAAACTCATCCTTTAACAGATAAGTTTGATGAAGGAAATGCGGTGGAAACTGAGGTGAATACCGCATGACCTTCAATAAAGAAGAAAGGAATATGATGTTTTTATGGGACGAAATCACTGCATATCTGATTATTATCGCAGCGGCATCTTACGTTGTTCACAATATTTACAAAACCCTTAGAGGAGCAAAGCAAGGCTGTTCAGGGTGTTCCGGCTGTGGGCATAATAAAATTCCACTTCCCCTTAAACAAATCAAAGGGTTTAAAGAGAGTTAAGATCGTTTGAAGTCTCGATCTTATATTTTTCTAACTTGTAACGAAGGGTTCCGCGAGGCACATTGAGAATTCGTGCTGTCTTAGCAACATTTCCTCCAGTAATCCTGTAAGCTTTTTCAACAAGCTCTTTCTCGACTCGGCCTACGACATCATCTAAAACAATCCCTTCTGGGGGAATTTCACAGTCAAAAGGCATCTCACTCTGAGGTGATTCACCCCAAATTTCACGTGGTAGCTGGGCGGGAAGAATCCTTTCAACATTGTGCATAATACAGATTCTTTCAACAACATTGCGCAATTCACGGACATTTCCGGGCCAGTGATATCGCATCATCAAATCGAGGGATTCACGGCTGAATCCTCGAATAGCACGATTAAATTCAGTACTAAATCGCTGGAGAAAAGTTTCCAGCAAAAGGGGAATATCTTCGCGTCGGTCACGAAGCGGTGGAATATGAATAGGGAAAACATTCAAACGATAATATAAATCTTCCCGAAATTCTTTCCTTTCAATGGCACCCTTTAAATCGGCATTTGTTGCTGCAATGATCCTGACATTGATATCGATATTACGATTGCCACCGAGCCGACGAATTTTACGATCCTCGAGAACACGGAGTAGCTTTACCTGAAGGCTAATATCCATTTCTCCGATTTCATCGAGAAATATTGAACCACCATCAGCTTCTTCGAATAGACCTATTTTACGGTTTTTTGCATCGGTAAAGGCCCCTCTTTCATGACCGAACAATTCAGTTTCAAGAAGATTAAACGGTAACGAACCACAGTTGATTTCGACAAAAGGCTGTTCGCTTCGTGGAGAGAGATTGTGAATTGCCTGAGCAACAAGTTCTTTACCCGTTCCACTATCCCCGGTGATTAAAACAGTTGCTATTTCATGCTTTGCAACTTCACGAATCTGCTGAAAAATATCAATAAGGGCAGGACTATTACCAACCATATTGATACCATCAGAATCACGGGAAAGACGTTTGACCTTACGTCGCAGGTTCTGGGTTTCCAATGCCAACTTAACAATCAGGTGAATAGCATCAGCCTTAAATGGTTTTTTCATATAATCGTAGGCACCTATCTTAAGCGCCTCAACTGCACTTTCAACCGTTCCATAACCAGTAATGATAATAACTAGAATTTCAGGGTCAACCTCACGCATCGAACGCAATACATCAAGACCACTACTACTGCCTAAATTCAAGTCAAGGAGCACTAGGCTAATTTCTTCTTCGGAAACGATGCGTATCGCTTCGTCTGGAGATTCAGTTGAAATAGGACGATAACCATCTTCGGCAATAATCCTTTCAAGATTTTCCCGAATAAAAGCTTCATCATCAACAATAAGGATCTTTTCCATGAAAATGCTCCTGCTATATAGACAATTAAATAATAACTATATCAACTAACTTGGTTGATAGGTAACGACACTGTAACCGTCGTCCCTTCACCAAGTTTACTCGAAATCTGAATTTCTCCCCCACGATCAGAAATTATATTGTAGCTTATTGCCAACCCCAAACCAGTTCCTTGCCCCTTACTGGTAAAAAATGGTTCAAAAACTAACGGCACCTTCTCAGAGGGAATCCCAACTCCGTTATCAACTAAACGAATCAACATATCAGCATCAGAAGCTTCCACAATGACTTTCAACTCACCACCATCTGGCATTGCATCTAATGCATTATTGAGCAAATTCAACAAAACTTGCTTCAAACGGTCAGCATCCATCAAGAGGTCTGGAAGATTTGAATCCACCTCTTCGATTAATTTAACACTTTGGCGTTGGCATTGTTTACGCACCAAAAACAAAGAATCCTGTAACACTTCTTCAACCCGTCCACACGCTAATCTAGGAGTGGGGACAGAAGCAAAGTGCAACATTTCATTCACCAGAGACTCGAGTCGTTCAATCTCGCCGAGTGCGCGGCGTATCAATTGCTGATGGTCTTCCTTTCCGAGTAATCGGTCATGCAGATCATCAAGCATAAGACTAACACCGGTCAAAGGATTTCGTACTTCATGAGCGATGCCAGCTGACATCCTTCCCAGTGAAGCTAATCGATCCATCCTTGCCATCTGTTGCCGTAGGTTGACCCGTTCAGTCAGATCCTCAATCGTCAACAGCCACCCTTCTTGTTGGCGGAAGCTCAATGGGAACATAGCCATCCGGTATGTCAATGTTCGCCCGCTTCTTTCCACAGGAACATATTTACGGAAAGAGTTATTTTCCTTATCCTGATCTGCCTGGAACCACAGTTCCAAAACTTCATGGAACTCTGGCCATTCAATCAATAGTTTTTTCCAGCTACAATCATTTCCGGGTCGCTCTATACCAAGAATCTTGCAAGCAGATCCATTAGCAGAGGTGACTTTATTCTCGGCATCAAAGGTTAATAATCCCGTCTCGATATTTTCGAAAACAGTATTTTTAAAGTTTCTTTCGCGAATAATCTCTTTACGAGAATGACGCAAAGCCTGCAGGGTTTGCAGTAAGCGCCTTCTCCGACCGTTAAGATCTTCAACCATCATATTAAATGAATCAGCCAAAACACCAACCTCATCATGAGAATTGACAAGAACGGCAGCTGATTGATTTCCCTGAATCATTCGTCGTGTTGCATCAGTCAGAGATAAAATGGGATGAACAATACTATCTGAAAGAATGTATGCGGTTGCAATAACAAACATAATGGTGAGTGAAACCACCAACCACGATTGTTTCAAGTAATTATTAATCTGTTGTCGTATAAGATGGGATGTTGCAACAGCAGGTTGATGAAATTGATCTATTTCTGCTCCAATTGTAATACCGCCAAAAATGCTATAGTTACGATACACACCCTCATCATAATAGATCGGCGCATAAGCCATAATCTTATTAGAGCCACCAACATTAGTGGCTTCAACTACCCCTGATTCATCACGAAGAACAGCTTCCGCAACAAGAGGATAGTTTGGATGGATAAAGCTTGCAGCGAAAAGATTAAAAGGAATCCGACCTGATTGAATGTCTATTTCCGGAGTTTCAGAATTATAAGCGGGAACTAACTGTCCATCAGAATCATATCCACGAATATCCCAATACTTCGGATGGGTAATCATCCAGCCTTGATCGTCAAACATGAAGGCATAATTGCCACTAGAATAAGAAGGGAAAACAACATCACCATCTCCAGAAGGGGAAATATGTTGTGTATATTCCATGAGATGGCGGTGATCAAGTGACAAAACGACGACACCTTTAAACACACCATTCGTCCAAATTGGGGTTGCGAATCGGATGACACCACGATATCGGGTCCCCTGAACAGCCTCAAGGGGGGTTTGAGCGCCCTGCAGTTGATCGTTCCGATTGACATACCAACCATGTAGTCGCGATACCCAGAGTTGACCAGAATCCAATTGGGCTGCCTTTTGGTAATACGTCTCCATTTTATAGGTCGTATTGGCAGGGTCTGAGACATTACGATAGTGGTGCGATGGTTCGCCATCAACAACGCGAACTAGTTCCTGACCATGAGAATCGATATAGGCAAGTTCGCTGTAGAGAAAAGTTTTTTTCCTTATTTCAACCGGATTATCATTTGTCCCCTGGCGGTACCAGAGTTCACGTAGATGACCATGAGTAAATTTAAGGTAGTTTGTCTGTGTTGGAGATAATAATGATAAATCTAGCAGGTCGCCTTCAACTTCATGTAGAAATGCAGAAACCCGTGCAGCAACCATCTGGGCCTGACTTTCAAGCGCTTTTGCCGCCTGACTATCAAGGGCCTCAGTTGTCCGCTGTCGCAATAATGACTCTACGAGACGTAAACTGTGTTGGGAGTTAAACAGAAGTATTCCCAACGGCAACAGTGAGAGCAAAAGAAAAGCTCCCAGCACTTTTTTATGTAAGTTGATACGAAACATGGGCAGATTATAGACGAATTTGAAACAAGAGCATAGAAAGGATAAAAGAACTCTCAAGATGATTTAATACATAGTGCTGAATGGGTCTAATAAGAAGAGGAAGGAATGAAAGCAACTCGCAAAAAAGGGCTTCACACTGCCCTATTTGTTTCGTGAAACAACATAATCAGCCAAAGTAAAAAGAGCCTTTCGTGCTTCACAGTCAGGAAAGCAAGTTAATTGCTGCTTTGCCAGTTCAATCCTTTCACTAGCCTTAGTGTGGGTATAGAGAATCCCCCCTTTTTTATCAATTAAGGCACAAATGTAATTGAGATCCTCTTTCGCCAATTCTTCAGCTTCAATAATTCTCGATATTTCTTCACATTCAGGTTCAGTAGAATTGGCATAAGCATGAATCAAAGGAAGAGTCATTTTCCCCTCAAAAAGATCATGACCCTTTTCTTTACCAAAGTCCTCTTCGTTGGCAACGTAATCAAGGGCATCATCCATCAATTGAAAGGCCGTCCCTATTTCGAGTCCAAACTCTCGCAAGGCTAGTTCCTTCTTCTCATCTACTCCGGCAAGAACTCCCGCAACTTGGCAAGCCGCAGCAATTAAAATAGCTGTTTTATCACGAACAACCTGTAAATAACGTGGCTCATCAACTTCAAGATCACAGGTATTGATAAGCTGGAGAATTTCACCTTCTGCTAATTGTGTTGTTGTATCAGAAAGAATTTTCAAAATTCTCAAACTCTCAGATCCAACCATCACTGAAAAGGATTTAGCAAAAAGAAAATCACCAACTAGCACTGAAGCCTGATTACCCCAGACAGAGTTAGCAGAGCGATTTCCACGTCGCAAATTGGCACTATCAACAACATCGTCGTGAAGCAACGTTGCAGTATGAATAAATTCAACAACACCCGCCAACTCAATATGCTTATCACCCTGATAGCCACACAACCGAGCACACAGAAGTAACAGCATCGGACGGATACGCTTTCCACCACTTGAAAGAACATAATTTCCAACCTGGCTAACAAGTTGAACGTCAGAAGCCAGATTCTTTTCAAACTGGTTTTCAACTTCCTGCAATTCATCTTTTAATAAAGCAATAACTGATTCCATAACCCACAAACTTTCTAAATAGAAAACGTCAATCACCCAGTTTACAACCAACATAGATGATTTGAAATACTAAAACTTCCCCATCTATTGTCAAAATAATTTCAAAAATAACTATAACTTAATCTGATACCGGCTGAACAGGAATGAATTGTTTTTTCTCATCTGACCACCGATAACTCCCCTCTTCCCAAATAATTTCGAGAAGGTCCCAGTCCAGATTTAAAGATTCCGCTTCATCGGTCAAATCTGAAACCTCAAGAATCTCGACATCATCAATGACATTATCTCCGTTAGAATCAGCCCAGTGAAATGGCATCATTCCCATAGATCCATTAGATTGTAGAAAAACAGATGATTTTTCACCATCTGAATTAGCAATCAATTCACCTAAGAATGTCAAATCAGAAGAAGAGGGTACCTCTTCGGGTACCTGAAGAAGGTAAAAAACTTGCGTTTTCAATAGAGGATTTCTAAAAATCCATCTTGCAACACCGGCCTCATTATCTAAATGAGAAACTTTAGGTTGAGAATCCAACAAGTGCCAACCAATGGGAAAGTTCTCCTTCAGAATCATCCCCTTCTGGGGCTTTTCTGCTGAGAGTTCAACTTGAATTAGTATTTTACTTCCAGGAGCTGCATTGAAAGGAAGTATCCGTTTGGCATTTAGGACTGGAACTGTTGATGGCTGTAAAAAAAATAAGTAATAAAAAAAACCAGCTAAAATGCTAAAAATTACAGCGGCAAAATAGAACCATTCCTTATGACCAGCCCGAGCGTTCCCTTCAGGTATAACAAGTATTTCATCCTCAACTTCTTTTTTCAGAATCTCTTCCAGATCAACTTCGAGGGATTCTGCAAGTTTGAGGGCATTCTCACGCATTATGGTCGGATAACGATTATTCTCCCAACGTGAAACTGTGTCCGTTGTCACAGCAACAACCTTTGACACATATAATTGTGTTAAACGCTTTTCTTCACGAATTCTTCGTACAGTATGACCATCAATAGCAACAGATGGGGGATTAAGTGGTTCCATAGTTTTAAATCCATATAACTGAAATTTTGTGAAGGAAGTTTATCAGAGAGCCCTTAATCGTGTAAACAAAGTAAATACAGTCCACTTGACTCTTCCCTAAGACAACCTGTAACCCTCTATAATCACATCAAATCGACCCGACATCTTACGATATTCCAATCGATGTCGAATGAAAAATGTGACTCAATGTGGAATTATCATCTTCAAGGAGCCAATTAAACTTAGAGGAGGAAGTTATGAAGAAAATGATCGTTTTGCTATCTGCCACTATTCTCGTTTCATCAATAGCAACAATCGTCACAGCAAACACGAACGGACCCGCTGAAATTAAATTCACCCCTAGGATGGGCACAGTGACCTTTAACCACATAAAGCACCAAAGCGTGACAGAATGTTCAACATGTCATCATACTGAAAGCTTTGAGCAATGTAAAAGTTGTCATGGGGTCAATGAAAATGCTCCAAAATCAAAAGATGCGTTTCATAAACAATGTAAAAACTGCCATAAAGAAATGAAACAAGGGCCAACAAAGTGCAAGCAATGTCACATTAAATAGATACTTATCCGTGCAAATAGGTTCCTCTATAAAGGCAGGTCCAGTGATTGGATCTGCCTTTTGTTGTGACATACCCAACACCATAGAGCCCCCTAATAAATATTTCAAATTAATCTATGTTTTTTAGTTGACATTAATGTTTAGCGGTGTATAATAAAATTAAAAGAAAGAAAAATTCTCTCTCAAGAAAACTATTTGCCCCGTGTTCTCCCTCCTGACGCGGGGCCATTTTTTATCTTTTTTTATCCCTCATGCCCCCTTAAAGACTTTCAACAAGTGCGGTACAAGTTGTTTTTTCCGCGAGAGAACGCCTTTTAGGCGGTAAATATTGTCAGATTCCTGAGGATAACCAATAATAAAAGGCAATTCGCTTGATCCAGCTGTCAATAGCAAGCTATTCCCTAACACAATATCAGTCACCAGTAGGGCTGCTAGTTCGTACCCCTTTTCATTGCGCACTGATTCAAGTTCCTCCATCAATTCAATTTGACGCAGATGAAAAGAATGAAAGTTGACAACTTCAACCTGCCCTAACCCAAGCACACCTGCATTGACTCCATATTCTTTAAAATCATTAAATATCAGTTTACGTGCAGGAGCCCCACTTGCCATAGGACTACCCGCGGCAAATAACTGCGAACCAAATTCCTGATGATCAAGTTCGGAATATTTTTCGAGCCATGGTATCAATTGACGATCAATATCAGTCGTGGTCGGAGACTTTAAAATAACTGTATCCGACAATAGTCCTGCTAAAAGGAGTCCCGCTATTTTTTTCTCGGGCTTAATTTGAGCTTGCTGATAAAGTGTCGCAACCAATGAACACGTACTTCCAAGGGGTTGATTTATGAACCTAATCGGCAGGTCAGTATGAAAGTTTCCTAAACGATGATGATCAATAACTTCGATAATTTCTACTTTATCCGCACCAGGGACGGCCTGAGACAACTCATTATGATCGACAAGAACTAACTTAACGGGTGAGTTTTTGATTAAATGACTTTTTGTTGCCATCCCTTCAACTTGCCCATTGGCAGAGCAAACAATAGCACCGCTCTGTTTACCATGGGTTAGTTTCACACGAAGATCTTCTAGTAAATCGTTGGGTTTAGCGACCATGAAGTCACTTTCAGCTAAAAGCCCAACAGGAGTTGCCATCCGTGTCAACCAGACGCAATTGGCCGTATCGTAATGACTGACGAGAATAGAGACATTATTTTCTTGGGCAGTCGTCAGTAAATCACGATCAACAGGAGAGTTGCCTGAAATAATGAGTAAACGAATTCCAGCCTCAACCGCAAGCTTTTGGATCCCAGGGCGGTCACCTGTAATCAAGATAGTTTTTTCAGGGACAATTTCTTCAACCCAACGGCTAAAACTGGCTTCTCGCCGAGCACCAACATGAAGATCAAACTCTTCAATCAAATCTGCGTTTAACAGGTTTTGTGCTGTTGCTCCTAGGCAGCTTTGAATAGAACTGAGAGATGCCCGAATCCGTCTCATTGTCTCAGGATCCCCTGGCACAAGAAAAAACTCAGTCGCACGCTTTAACAACAACAATCCTTCGGCTATGCCATCATCATCAACCACCGGAAGGATTCGAATGTGATGCTGGTGATACAGTTCGATCGCCTTTGACATAGGTTCTGATCGATGAATCGTAATAGCCTTTTCTGTCACAACATCTTTGATCCGGGGATGTACATCAGATAGCAACTCTGGAACGTCAACTTTCAACGAATCAAGGATAAACTGTGTCTGATGATTTATCGTTCCTGCTCTTGCAGCGACAACTCCCTTTATCCCTTGCTGACGGCGCAACTCAGCATAAGCAATCGCACTACAAATTGAGTCTGAATCAGGGTTTCTATGCCCAATAACATAAATCTTATCTTTTCCTTGCACAATATCCTCCACCTGTCTTATGGGGTTCGAAGCGTTCCCTTAACATCTCCCATCCCAATAACATCCTTAATAATTCCTTTTTGAGGGCGCATATTGAAGTCGAAAGAAGCAAAGACATCACGCCCTTTCGTTCCGAAAACTTCAGGATCAACTAAAATACGACACTGAACGGCGTCACCTGCAAAAAACTTCTTATCCTTCTTATTCAGTTTCAGGAGTGGTTTAACGACAATTTTCTGCGTTCCTTTACGGTGAAATGTCGGTATTTCAATAATTTCTTCTCCTGATTGCCCAAAGAAACCAAGCCGTAGATTATACAGGGCACTCAAAATATCAAACAGAGGCTCCCCCTCATCCATATCAAACCACTTGTCAGAGCGTTGACGACCGTTTTTTATCCTTTCATATCTCACCCGTCCAGAACTGTAATCATAGGTATATCTTGTTATTTTTTCCTTACGAGACTTGCGACTACCCCGAATAGTATGAGAACTGTGCCAAAGAGGCTGCAATAATCCGGAAGGTCCAATTTCCATCAATGTTTGGTATTTTTCAACACGATCTCTAGTAAAGAAAGCAGCCACCCCCAATGTTTTTGCCTCGAGAATCACATGAAATGTCCCTTCTTGTTCTCCCTGGAGCAGTTGAAGTGATCCTTCGGCAAGGGTGTCAAACCAGAGGAAAGAGATATCATACCTAAGAGATTCTCCTACTAAATCCATAACGGGATGATCCAGTGGGGTCAAAACGTTTGAAAATGAAATAACGGGAAACCACAAAACAAGGAATAAAATAAGAAAAACCTTTAATATCTTTTTCTTCATAAAAAATCATAACCTTCGGGGAAGAATGAAGCCTACAAAACGACTAATAAATAGATCGTGACAACAATCATTTCTTGACGAAAACGCTTGTTACAATTAATATCCATATATACTAAATATACTAAGGAGTAAGATTATGACGACAAAGTTTGAAAAAGTACCTTTTGATTCCGAGCAGGATTATAATCGAGAGTCAGAGATACTAAAGGTTCTTGGACATCCTATTCGTCTAAAGATAGTTGCAGGGCTCATGTCACAATCTTGTAATGTTAAAAAGATATGGGAATGTCTCTCTCTTCCCCAAGCAACAGTTTCTCAACACCTTGCATTGTTAAAAAATAAGAACATTATCACAGGTCGCCGCGAAGGGGTTGAGGTTTACTATCAAGTCACCTCCAATGAAGCAACCCGAATCGTTGCTGCTATCTTCGGAGACAATATTTCCTGCAAATAAATTCGATTTGAAATAAATAAAAAAAAACGGCTGTCTTTTGGACGGCCGTTTTTTTCATTTATTTCTGATTTATTTTCCAGAACGAGTCGTTGCGACAGTTTTACCTCGTATCCCCCAATTTTCCGCAGAGACTTCCTCAATAATCACATGAGTTGCTTCTGGGTTTTTCCCTAAAACCTCTTTCATGACAACAGTAATTCTATCCATCAGCTCTTCTTTTTTCTCGGCACTGATGCCCTCAAGTGCACGTACAGTCACGACTGGCATTTTCGAACTCCTTTCAACACACTCTACAAATAGATAACTTAGTATAGCCCGACATTTGGAAAATCAATAGACAATTTGTGAAACAATCAACTAAATGATCCTATTAGCTTCGATCTAGGCAGATACTTAACCGACGCTATTAATCTTATAGAGTAATAGATTCAACCCCTTATCGCGGACTAACTCTGGAAAATCATCTCCCGAGAAGAATGTATCTAAAAGACTTGCTTGGGGGCAGTATTCTACAACGAGAGATTGAATCCATTCAGGTGTTAAATAGGGGCTACTTAAACAGAGTATCATTTCACCTTCCGAGCCCAAAAGCGTCGGCAGTTTCTTAGCTAATTTAGGCCAATCACGCGGAGCATAGAAGCTCCCCCCTTGATCGGTCGGAGGGTCACAGATAATCAAATCAAAAGGTGCTAATTTGCGCAATTTGCTGATACTCTTAAAAAATTCAAACTGTAAAAAACTAGCCTTACGTAGATCGATCTGATTTATTTGATGATTCAACTTTCCCAATTCCAAAGCACTGCGGTTCATATCGAGATTGACTACATGGTTAGCCCCACCAAAGAGTGCAGCAACAGAAAAGCTACAACTGTAAGAAAAGAGATTTAAAACTTTCTTTCCCTCTGATCTTTTTCTAACTAGGCTTCTCCCTTGTTTCATATCGATAAAAAAACCGACATTCTGTGCAGAATTTAAGCGTAATCGATATTTCAATTCAGATTCAACAGCATTGACCTGATCAGGCAATTGCCCAAATAATATTCGACTTGGGGAATCACGAATAAATCTTTCCTGAAGAACAATCGTTTGAATATGATTAAGCAAAGAACGCAGAAGGACAACAAGCTGACACAACCAAGCATCATCGCGGCTGCGGTACAATGTAATCAAAATAACAGGCCTGAACCAATCAATCACAATATCGTCATAGCCCGGATAGCATTGCCCTCTGCCATGAAATAAACGAACTGATTCGTCCCCAATGGTTCTCTTTTTTAATATTTCTTCCTTAACCATTCTCATAAGATCATCATCACAAATGCAAAAAACACTTAATAAAGTTAAATAACCACTGGAATTGATAAGAAATACTGGTCATAATAAAATCAAATTATGATTTATAGGAGAACAATCAATGAATAGAACAAGCTTGGTCATATTCATTCTACTTGTGTCAATTGGAGCATTTGGCTTAGCAAACTACTTCAAGGACAAACCGACTCAGGAACTATCTCAACCCCAACAACTTACTCCGCCACCGAAGCCATTAAAAAAGCCGATTGTTCACTATCCAGTTCCAGAGCCTGTGCTCGAGCAACCTTCTCCACCACCTAAACAAAATGACAGTGTGGTTAAATCTCAGGAGCCTCAACTCCCTGAAAGCCTACCGTCTATCCATGAAAGTGATCAGAGCATTCAAAGTTCTCTCGGTAGCCTATTTGAAAATAATAATTTTACCAAATTATTGTTCATGGATAATTTCATTCAAAAGTTTGTTGCCACTATTGACAATCTACCAGAGAAAAGATTACCACGAGCTCACCTCCCTATCAAAGCCCCGGGAGGGAAGTTCCTGGTGTCAGGAACAGTAGAGGCACCACAAACCAGCAGCAGAAACAATAAACGTTACAGTTCTTATGTAATTTTCCTTGAATCAATAGACCTCAATTCTGCAATGAAGATTTATACTCATTTTTACCCTTTATTTCAAACAGCCTATGAGCAATTAGGCTATCAACATGCATATTTTAATGATCGTTTGGTCTATGTTCTCGACAATCTACTAGAGACACCAAACACTCCCGACCCTATTCAACTCGCTCAACCAGCAGTACTGTTTACGTATGCAGACCCACAACTTGAGCGACTCTCATCAGGACAAAAAGTATTATTACGGATAGGACAAGAGCAGAGACAAAAAGTCATAACGATTCTCAAGCAATATCGTAAGGCATTAACAAATTTGCAACTCAAATAATAAAAAAGGCTCATCATAGAAACGATGAGCCTTTTTCTTAGCTAATAAATAAAATAAGAGATGCTATGCAAATCGACGTTCAACTCCCTGATAAACAACATTCTCTACAATTCTGACTGGATCAATTTCTGGGTAAACCCAACCGTCAGAGCGTTGAAACTTAACAATTGTCTCTTTTTCAATCAGCCTTTGCAATCTGTTGGACTTAACCATGTCCATCATACCATCTTCATATACAACTGATATTTCTCGCATAAAACACCTCCGATATATGTATCACTATATCATCAATGGGATCTTATGAGAAGGGCCTTCAGAGATAATCACTGTTATATCAATAGGTTAATTTACAACAACACATAAATCTTCTCAAATAATCAATTATCACACAAAAACTATCGTCTCCGCTCAGGGCCAACATATCGCCCCCTCAATGTACTCCTAACAGGGTCCTCACCAACAACTACCCAACCCGCTGAACGCTCAAATTGCTCAATTTCATTCATCACGATCAATTCGTTAAGTTGTTGTGAAGGGATTAAATCAATACGTCCATCTTTGTAACGGACTCGAATCAGCATAATGTCTCTCCATTAAAAGCCTTAATAATTAATCCTGATCGCTTAATCCAATAAGAAATCAATCGCATCAAAATCGAAACGCTTTTCAGCAAGATCAGTAATCAACTTGATTTTATGTGTATCCTCTGCAGTAAGCTTAGAAACATCATCTCTAATAATTTCAAAAACAGTTGAAGACGTTCTACCTGCTCGCATATATGGAATTCCACTGCTATCAATTATTTTTTGTGTAATGTAGCTAATTTCACCGATTCCCGGGATAATAATTCCAGCAATTTTGTCACGATATTCATCTAGTTGATACAAGTTCGATATGGTCACCAGAAGCTCATCCCGGCTGCTATTAACAATCAACAAAGTGGAATCTTCAAGCAATTCAACCACACGTTGTGCTGAAGCGGCCCCAAGTTGAACATTATGGACAATATGTTGAGCTTGCACTTCAGTAGCACGTAGCTTTACATCCAAAACGCTAGCAATACGACGGATCGTCGGGTTTGCCAGGATAGGATGATAATTAAATCCTCCGACAACCGGAATCTCATCAGCAGCAAAAGCGTTACTCAAATAAGATAATGTCTGCTCTCTTTTTTCAGGAATAATCTTATTGACCAAGATAGCTTTTACTCTAGCCTGCTCTTTTTGAAAAAGAGCTAGATTAACCTGGGCAGAATCAACAACATTACCTAAACCACCACCAGTGACCATCAGCACTGGGGAATTCGTTTCTCTGGCAATGCGAGCATTATTACAGCCAAACACTGTTCCGACACCTGTATGACCAGCACCTTCAATGATTAAAAAATCATTTTTAGCATCTAGTTCAGCAATAGCATCAAACATCTGCTGAGCTATTGCATCACGATCTAGAAGACCATCCATAATACGTCGGGTATCACCTTGACCTAAAACAAAAGGAGACATGAGGGCTAGATCATCGATTAAATCAAAGTTACGTGCAATAACAACAGCATCCTTATCGGCGACGTGGCCATTATAATTAATTGGCTTGGGACCGATAGGTTTGATAAAGCCTACACGCGAATACTTTTTTCTTGCCATATGCATCAAAGAGAGACTCGTGGTTGTTTTGCCGCTGTTCATTCCCGTTGCTGCAATAAATATTTTTCTTGCCATAGAATAACCCCCTTCAGACAGAAGCATTTGACATCAACTGAAGAAAATAAGTTTTGTTCCCATGAGTAATAACATAACACCAACCAAGGTGCGCAACAGTTCGCTTGGAAGCTGTGTCGCGAAATGAGCCCCTATCAAGCTGAAAACCATAAAACAGAGCATAACAACTAACCCTGCTTTGATGTCAACATAACCCTGTCTATAGTAACGAATTGCAGCTAACATACTTATTGGAGCAGCAACAATGAACAATGTTGTCCCCTGTGCAAGCTTCTGCGGAAAGTTTGCAAAAAATGACAGAGAGAAGATAATCAATGCACCACCACCGACACCAACAGTTCCCATAACCAAACCAGCAACTGAACCAATCAGTACAAGTTCAAACATGACTATCGTCCAAGCAAAAGAAAAATTTCATTACTAAAATGTTCAACCCTGCCCTACTTTTGTTTCTGAACTATCTGTAAGAGCAGTCGCCTGCTTAATTCTATTGACGATTCCCTCGGCATTAAGACCAAGTTGAGAGCGTAAATCCCCCTGAGTCCCTTGACTTACAAAATGGTCAGGTATTCCAATTCGTAATACAGGGGTCATCAAACCAGTATCACTCAAAAGCTCAAGAATTGAAGCACCGAACCCGCCCTGAAGAGCATTTTCTTCAGCAGTAAGAACAAATGGGGCTTTTTCTGCTTGAGAAATAATCAAATGACTATCCAAAGGTTTAACAAAGCGAGCATCAACAACAGCAATCTGAATTCCTTCTTCAGACAGTTGATCTGCGGCAATCATAGCTTCGTTGACAAGTTCTCCAACGGCAACAACAAGTCCATCGTCCCCCTCACGCAACAACTCCCCACACCCTAACTCAATGGGGTCAATATCCTCGAGTAGCGGCAGACCAACACCATTTCCACGAGGATAACGATAGGCAAATGGGCCTTCTGATAAAGTTGCTGTTTTCATCAATCTCTGCAATTCCACTTCATTGCGAGGTACAGCAAAAACCAAATGAGGGATATGTCGCATAAAAGAAAGATCAAACACTCCGTGATGAGTTGGGCCATCAGCACCGACAAGGCCGCCCCGATCTAGAGCAAATGTTACCGGTAAATTTTGCAGACAAACATCGTGAAGAACTTGGTCATAAGCTCGCTGCATAAAAGTCGAATAAATCGTCACGACAGGACGCAGGCCCCGGCAAGCAAGTCCCGCGGCAAATGTCACTGCATGTTGTTCAGCAATACCAACATCAAAGAAACGTTCAGGTATAACCTCAGAGAACTTACTCAATCCTGTTCCTTCAGCCATAGCTGCTGTGATTGCAACAATTCTCTCATCCTTTTGTGCAAGATCTATCAGAGTGTCACCAAAAACCTTGGTATATGAAGGAGCAACACCGCCACTGGTTCCTGTCGTTTCCCCAGTTTGAGAATTAAAAGGTCCAATTCCATGAAATTTAGGAGGATTATTCTCCGCCGGCTTATAACCTTTGCCCTTTTTGGTTAAAACATGTAAAAGAACTGGCCCCTTGATCTGCGCAACATTATGTAATGTTTCTGTTAATTCATCCAGATTATGTCCATCAAGGGGTCCAAAATAATCAAAACCAAATCCTTCAAACAACATCCCTGGTGTCATAAAGCTTTTTAAAGATTCTTCAGCTCGCTTGGCTAGGTTCACCAAATCACGACCAATGCCCGGAACATAACTGAGCATATTTTCCGTTTCTTTTTTAAAACGAATAAAGTTCTCAGATGTCATTTTTCGACTCATAAAAGATGATAATGCCCCGACGTTAGGAGAGATAGACATCTCATTGTCGTTTAGAATCACCACCAATTTTTGCTTCAGGTGTCCAGCGTGATTCAAACCCTCAAATGCCATTCCCGCAGTGAGTGAGCCATCACCGATAACGGCAATGACCTTATTGTCATCTCCGACAATATCTCGTCCAGCTGCCATTCCCAGAGCTGCGGAAATTGAAGTGCTGGAGTGACCGACACCAAAAGTATCATGCTCACTTTCTGCACGTTTGGGAAAGCCGCTCACACCATCTTTTTGCCGCAGACTTCCAAAGTTATCCTGGCGACCGGTCAATAATTTATGGGCATAAGCTTGATGCCCTACATCCCATATGATCTGATCCTGGGGAGAATCAAAAACGCGATGGAGAGCAATCGTGAGTTCTATAACACCCAGTGAACTCCCTAAATGTCCACCATTCGTTGCGACCGTCTCAACAATTTTCTCGCGCAAATCTGCTGCAACCTGCAAAAGCTGTTGTTTATCGAGGTTTTTTAATTCATCAGGAGATTTTATTTGTGAAAGAATATTTGTCATTCAACTGCCTCGTATATCAAAAAGTTTTACAAATTGAGCTTACACCCTAACAGGAGCGATCTATAATAAAACCCGCAATTTCCCGTAATGGTCTGGCTGAATCGTCAAAGATATTCAACGAAGACAATGCCATATTACGTAATTCACTCGCACGCTGCCGTGCCCCAGACAATCCAAGCAACGCCGGATATGTCGCTTTCCCCCGCTCTTGATCTCTTCCGATGTCTTTACCAAGCTGAGACTGTTCAGCAACAATATCTAGGATATCATCAGCGACTTGAAAAGCTAGGCCAGCGGCTTCACCATATTGGCAAAGTGCTTGACGCTGCTTATCCGAAGCGCCACCCAATAACGCACCAACTTCGATTGCAGCTAAGATGAGAGCTCCTGTTTTGTGTGTATGGATATATTCAAGGGTAGGAAGATCAATCTCTTTACCCTCAGCATCCATATCAACAACTTGGCCGCCGACCATCCCTCGTGAACCTGAACTCTTCGCCAGAAGATGAATAACCTCAAGAGAGGCCTCGGGTGAAACGTCCCCAAAATGAGAAGAATTTGAAAGCAGGATAAATGCTTCAGTCAGCAACCCATCTCCTGCTAGTATTGCAGTCGCTTCGCCATAAACCTTGTGATTGGTCGGGTTTCCACGACGAAGATCATCGTCATCCATTGCGGGCAAATCATCATGGATCAATGAATAAGTATGGATCATTTCAATGGCGCACGCTGCAGGCAAAATATTTTCAATTTCACCCCCCACCGCTTCACACGCTGCTAACATCAAAACCGGCCTGATTCTTTTCCCCCCAGCAAAAACAGAATAGCGCATCGATTCATGCAAAAAAGCAGGAAGAGTCGTCCCCTCAGGCAAATAACGATCCAGCGCAGAATCTACAATCTGAACTTTCTCTTTGAGGTAATCTTGTAATTGCCATTCCTTATTCACCATCAAACGACTCACTTTGCAAAGTTCCATCATCGGCTTGCAACAACTGTTCAACCTGCAGCTCGACTTGATGCAATGCTTTACGACAAGTCTCAGCCTGACTAACCCCACTGGAAAAAACTTTCAATGCCTGATCCAGGGTAAGATCTCCCGATTCTAATTGCTCCACAGATTCTTCCAAGCCTTGCAATGAAGACTCAAAACTACTTTTTACACCCATGTATTTATCTCTTTTCAATAATTATAGTAAATACTGATTATTTACAGTACTTCAGCCCTCCGTCAAGTGCTTAAAACGTTATTTCTCACCTTTTTTATCGATTGATGTAACAGTGACCGCTACCTGCCCCTCTGCAAATTCAAGCTGCAAGAGATCTCCAGCCTTCAACTGTGACATCTGATAGATAACTTCATCAGATTTGTCCCTTTTGACAATAGTATATCCTCGACGTAAAACTGCCAACGGAGATAGGCTCTCAAGTCGTCCCATAAGAAGGTTAAGATGATGATTTTTTTGGTTAAGAACCGTACTCATAGCCTGGTGCATTCTCATTATTTGCAGGTCTAATTGGCGCTGCTGTTTTTCAAGAAGTTCTCCTGGAGCACGCAGTCGGTTCTCCAAGCCTTCTAGCCGACTATAAAGCAGTAATAAATGTGATCGCATCTGCCCTGCAAGGCGCAGACTTAACTGGTCGAGGTGGCGCTCTAAATCGAGTCGATTCTCCACAACAAGTTCAGCTGCTGCACTTGGTGTTGGTGCACGCAAGTCAGCAACAAGATCAGAGATTGAAAAATCTATTTCATGCCCAACAGCAGAAATAATCGGTATTTCTGATGCAGCAATGGCTCTAGCAACGTTTTCCTCATTAAAAGCCCAGAGATCCTCTCGAGAGCCCCCTCCCCGCCCCACGATTAATACATCGGAGCTTCCCTCTTTATTTAAATCACTGATTGCAGCAGCAATTTCCTCGGCAGCACCTTGCCCCTGAACCCGAACAGGACTAATCATAACGCGCAAACCTGAAGAACGACGCTGCAACACATTCAAGATATCTTGAAAAGCTGCTCCTGTCGATGAAGTAACAACGCCAATTGATTGAGGAAAAGAGGGAAGTTGCTGTTTTAGTTTTTGATCAAAAAGCCCTTCTGCCCCCAACTTTTCTTTAAGTTGATCAAAAGCTAGTTGCAAATGGCCAACCCCTTCAGGCTCAATGCTTTCAATAATGAGCTGAAGATCACCACGCTGTGGATAGATCGATACCCGACCACGACAGATCACTGCGAGGCCATCCTGCGGTTTAAAGCGTAACATTCTCGCGTGACCACGAAACATCGCGCAGCGGAGTTGAGCCCCTTTATCCTTCAGAGTAAAATAATAATGACCAGATGGAGGCTGCGAAACATTACTCAATTCTCCTCGCACCAAAACCTCAACAAAATTATCCTCAACCAACTCCTGCAAGAGATTGACTAATGTAGAAACGGAAACTGCTGTTGACATATTCTTCACGTGATACAAACCTTTTTCCCATTAGATCCCAAAGGTGAATTATAAACAATCAACTCATAAGATGTCATCGGTTCCTGTTGATTTAATAATTTTTCAATGAACCTAAGAATTATGATTTTGATATTTTAGTATCTCCAGAGATTTATCAATTCCCCTGCCCAATGATTGACAGCGGGAGAAGAATCTCCTAAAACAAGTTAACTTTATCTATTAATTATGCATGGAGTTTTCATGGCACGACCGTATATCATTGCCATCGCCAGTGAAAAAGGCGGTGTTGGAAAAACGACCCTCGCCACAAACTTGGCTATTTATCTGAAGGGACTCGCCGAAAACCTTCCGGTCACCTTGTTTAGTTTCGATAACCACTTCACAGTCGACCAGATGTTTTGCTTAACAAAAAGTATCGAAACAAATAACGTGAGTGGACTTTTCGGCAATAAAAACCCAGCAGATCTTCTAACAACAGGACAATACGGTGTTGATTATATCCCATCAAGTCGCACCCTCCTTGAAAACCAAAATCAGATTAAAGGGGTCGATCATCTAGCCAAAGCGATAGCACATTCATCCATGCAGGGGGTTATCATCATTGATACAAGTCCAACCCTGGATCTCTACACACAAAACGCACTCTTTGCTGCTGATCGCATTATCGTCCCGATAAAAGATGCACCCTCTCTGGAAAACTGCCTCAACTTGTCTAATTTTCTTGTTGGTCAGAAACGCTCAAAGTCTGCTCTAAAATTGCTTCCTTGCCTGATAGATACCCGTATTCGCTTTGATGGTCCTTTTCGCAATTCTTACCAGCTATTAAAAGCTTATGCCATCAATCGCGGCTATCGTTGCTTTGAGGGTTTTATCGCAAAAAGTCCAAAAGTTGAATCATTGAGTACCAACCCTTCAGGGAAGATACATCCAGTGATCACTCACGGACGCAATACTGATGTTCATCTCCAACTTAGCCATCTAACTCGCCAGATATACCTAGAATATCTTGAGCACGGACCGACACGTCTTAAAGAAATCGTCAATGCAATATCTGATCAAGAAGATGATTTTCTCCAAGAATACACATCAAGAGTGAAGAATTTACATAAAACCTGTCTATGTTGCGACAATCCTCTTCCAGAAAAGAACATCTGGCCTAACGCATATTTTCTGGAAAACATAACGAATAGTTTAAGTGGTTTCATCGAAGAAGATTGTTTTTTTGAACTTTTACTGCATGAGTTCTACCCTGAGCTTAACGGTAAAGAACAACAACAGTTACTTCAAGAGATTCTTGTTGGAGCTGCAAACCGCCCCTTCCTTCTTCTCCAAAAAACTTTGGGGGATGGCGATGAAATACGAGTCGATCTGTCTCGGCTGGATCAAGATGGAAAAAAAATATCTGGTCGAGATATCTTGATTAACAAGCACAAAAGAATTCCGCGAAAAAGAAAAAAGACCCTTCTCAATCTGTTTAACAAAACGGGAGAAGATCATAATGAAATGCAGCAATTGCTCATCCGTCAAGCTGACGAAAATCCTCTTGAGCAGTTGCAACAGAAAAACTATCTGAAATGGAAGATGGTTTTCAATCGTATTCTCATAGAGAAAACTCTCGAGAAAGACAATCGAGAAGAATGACAGCAGTTAATAAAGATGAACGAGTTCAGATGCGGCAACAAATTCAACCGATTGCTGTTTCAACCAATCCTGTTCCAAGCGAAAAGCCTCTAGTGTTTTTGAATACGGATGGCAAATAGCAATTATTTCTTTATTATTACCTGCCATCTTTGCCATTTTACGAATTTGCATCCTGATATAAGAGACATCGTCCTGGTTATCCAGAAAGATATTCCGTGTAGCTGTTTTTAGCCCCATTTTCCGGGCTTCTGAAAAAGCGACAGAATTACCAATAGTGCGACTATCGATAAAAAACAGATTGTGCTCCTTCATCTCACTTAAAACAATCTGCATTGCTTCCATATCTGCCGTATAGCGCGACCCCATATGGTTGTTCCCCCCAACAGCACCCGGAACTTCATCAATATATGATTGCACCAAACGGCGAGTTTCTTTAACAGATTGCCCCAGCAAAAGAGCATTTGATCCCGGATTAGTACGAGGGTAACTACGAGGCTCCATCGGCATATGAATCATATACTCACGCCCCTCGCTCTGCAGTAAATCGGTTGCAGGAGTCGCATTGTTTGTTCCAGGTAAAATTGCTGGTGTTATCATGATATCCAAACGAAGCAACTCGCGTAGAGTCCTCAAAGAACCGCCCATATCATCCATAACAACAGCAATTCTTCCCCGTTGGCTACCGATAACATCTGGAATTTGATATTTCAATTCCATCTGCAACTCATCATGCCAATAAAGATGGATAATACCATCATTTCTTTTGGTTTCTAGATGGGCGGCAGAAGTCGCTTGCTCAATGTGAGCTGTCAATTCAGCTAAAAAGGGAGCCGAGGGGAAATCACCAAATATTTTCCTAACCTGAACAGTGTCACGACTTTGTAATTTACGCCAACCAACAGAGTGAGGCCCATTAATGAGTTGGTTTTCTATCAGCTCACGAATATCAGCATAGCTATAAACTTTTAATTCATGGATCACATCGTGCGGCTCTTCATACACAAAATTATTATGTGATTTTGATGACTCAGGCAAAAAAATGTCCTGTAAATTCACCAAGGCCAAGAGACTCAACGCAACAAAACCAATAAGAAAAGCAGAGGCGAGTAAAATACGTAAGTTCTGAGATAAATGTAAACGTTTAGACGACTTCCGAGATGTTTTTTTATTCGTTTTCTTTTTCTTGATTGTCATTGATTCTATAATCTTTCAATATATCAGATGAATTGCATTGACTAATTAACTGACCGAACGATTCTTATTTATAATGTTTATACCCTTCAGATGATCAATCGCCCTTAATAGTTGATTGTCCAAACTGTCTTTAGATAACCCACTTTTTTCTTCAATCTCTTCTTCCGGTTGAGTTCTCGGCATATCAACTTCATTTTCAAGTGTTGGCTGAAAATGGTTCTCCAAATCCTGTTCCCGGATTGACATATTTGTCCCATCTAAATGGGCCGTTGTCAAAGAAGGAACGATAATATCAGGACGAATCCCACGAACCTGGATGGAACGGCCCAAAGGGGTAAAATAACGTGAAGTTGTCAAACGCAAACCAGACATATCATCAAGGGGAATGATCGTCTGGACAGACCCCTTACCAAAACTCTGAGTACCAAGTATTATTGCCCGGCCATGATCTTGTAGTGCACCAGCAACGATCTCAGCAGCGCTTGCACTTCCTCCATTAATCAACACAATCAGAGGATAGTCAGGCTCAGTTCCATCCTCTTGTGCAGAAAAAGACATCTGAACTTCAGAATCCCGCCCTTCAGTGTAAACAATCAAGCCTTCTTTTAAAAAAAGGTTCGACACAGCAACAGCTTGATCCAGAAGACCTCCAGGATTATTACGTAAATCAAGAATCACACCCTGCAGTTTTTCACCGTAGTTCTGATGAAGAGCTAACAAATGATCTTTTAAATCATTCCCGGTACGATCCTGAAACTGCAGAACTCGAACGTAACCATAACTGTCCTTAAGAAAATCACTTTTCACACTCTGAATCTGAATAATATCACGAACAATCGTAAAATCCTGTGGGTCTACGACACCGTCTCGACTGACTGTAATCGTAATAGCTTCCCCTTTGGAACCACGCATCATTCGCACGGCTTCCATAATTTCCATATCGCGGGTTGCTTTTCCATCGATCTTAATAATTGTGTCACCTGCTTTGATTCCGGCTGCATAAGCAGGCGTATCTTCAATAGGTGATACAATAATCAACTCACCTTCTCTCACAGTAATTTCGATCCCCAAGCCACCAAATTCACCGTGTGTCTCAGCCTGCATCGCTTCATACATCTCAGGGGTTAAAAAACTACTATGGGGGTCAAGAGTGTCAAGCATGCCACGAATCGCACCATAAATGAGCGTATCCATGTCGACTTCTTCAACATAACTCCCCCTTACCAAAGAGAGAACATCTGTTAATACTTCAAGATTTTTATAATCATTGTCTTCGTTGGCAAGCACATCAACAGAAAAAATTACAGGACTCAGAGCTATCAACATAATGACAAAGCCCAATGAAAGGACCTGATTTATTTTGAACATAAGAACCTCGCTATGATGCTGCTTCTGACTTAACGACGTCGCAACCACGTTAAAGGATTGACAGGTGAACCTTTCGAGCGAATCTCAAAATACATACTATCACGACCACCCAAACCACTGTATCCAAGTAAGTCACCAGCAGAAACAATACTCCCAATCTTTTTCTGCATTCGATCCGTTTGGGCATAAAGAGTGTGATAATTACCTGGATGATTAAGAATAATCAGATTGCCATATCCTTTGAAATAGTCGGCGAAAACAACTTTTCCTGATGCAACAGCACGGATAGGACTTCCTTGGGAGGCAGCAATTTCGATACCATTACTTTCGTAATATGTTCCTAATTTTGCATCTTTTTGCTTTCCAAATGAAATGATCACGCGGCCATTAATTGGCCAATCCAGTTTACCGCGACCCACAGCAAAATGACCGACGGCAGGCCCCCTTAGTGGTTCAGGTTCTTTCTTAATTCTGCCAATCAATGCTTTGAGCCGTGCTGCATTTTCCTTCAACTGGGACAATTCAACAGACAACTGCTTTTTATCACCACGAGCCTGCCTTAAAAGACGAGACTGAATCTTGCGACCTCGCTCGGCAACACTTTGTTGCTGCTTGGCGGTATCCAACAAATCAGACTGTTGTTTTTTCAATGTCTCTAACCCAACTAAATGTTTTTGCTGTTGCTGATTTGCTAATCGATACTGGCCCAATAAATCTTTATCATACTCAAGAACTCTACTCAGATAATGATATTGCTGTGCCATTTCGGTTGGGGAGTCTGCAGAAAAGATTATTTTTAAAGGACCAGTTTCCCCTTCTTTATATAGGGCGACAAGTCTCTTTTCCAGTTGTAAGTTGACCTTGCCAACATCTTTCTTGCTTTGCTTAAGTAACTTAATCTGCTGAGAGATATCTCGTTTGAGGGTCTTTAAGGCAGCTTTGAGTTCGTTGACATTCTGACCAATATGATCAAGTGATTTATTGATCATAGCAAGCTCTCTGCTTATTTTAATTTCCGTTTTCTTTTTATTTTTAAGAGCGCTTTCAGCATGGTCAATCCTATTTTTTATTTTATCCAATTGCGTACGGCTGTCTGTTAAATCAGCCCAGCAAGGGGATAAAAACAAGGAGAACATCAGCCAACATATGACAACTATCAGAATATTGTTCATAAGTTAGAAACGGACAAAGCGACGTAATGACGACAAACTGCCCAAAACGCCTAAAACAACGCCGGACAGAACCAGTGTTATTTGTTGGTTCATTGTCAAAAATAAAAGATCAAAACTGTTTGGAGTCAGCCAAAAAGAAGTAAGACTTCGCGAAATAACAAAAACGAAAAAAATCGTTAAAAACAATAACGAGAGAAGGCCTCCTAGCAATCCTTGAATAGCTCCTTCAAGCATAAAAGGAATTTTGATAAAGCGCATTGTCGCCCCAACCAATGCCATAATTTCAAGCTCATCCCGCCGAGCATAAAGAGTTAATTTTATGGTATTCGAAACAATAAATAACGCCGCAAACAATAAAAACCCACCTAACACAATACCGATAAAACGAAGAATTTTAGCAAAGTCATTAAATCGTTCCAGCCATTTTTGTCCATAGCGAAGGTCGTCAACATCAAGAATATTTTCTAGATGCTCTATCACTGTAGCAATTTGTTGCTGGTTCCTATATTCAGAGAATAATCCCAACTCAAAAGAAGCAGGTAAAAGATCACGCTTAACCCCTTCGAGCAAACTAGCGTCCTCACCTAAACGCTTTTTGAAACGTTCAAGAGCTTCTTTCTGAGAAACATAAATAACTGTCTCAACACCAGAAATGCGACTTAATTGATCTTTCAATTTTGCAACATTATTTTGAGAAGGAACTTTATTTAAATACGCAATGACTTGGATTTCCTGTGTCCAGCGCAAAGCTAATTGCTCAATATTAACAACGACGAGAAAAAAGGTGGCAACAGTCGCTAAAGCAATAGCCATTGTCAAAATGGATGCAGTGCAAAGAAATGGCCACTGGCGCATATTGCGTAGAGCACGCAAAATAAAATAGCGAATTTTATCCAGCACCGCTGATTCCCCCATTCTTTTTTAATACGATAAGTATGAAAACTAATTTTGACACTTTTATGCCTGAAGAGGCTGTTGATCACCAATCAACCGCCCCTGATCTAGAGTAATAATCCGTCGTGGGAAACGCTTATTCAAACTATGGTCATGAGTGGCAAGTAGGACCGTTGTTCCCCGTGCATTTGCCTGCTTAAACAAATTCATAATCTCTAAAGTGACATCTTGGTCAAGATTTCCACTCGGTTCATCAGCAAGCAAAATCAGCGGATCAACAACCAAAGCTCTTGCAATAGCAATCCGCTGTTGCTCTCCACCAGAGAGTTCAAGAGGTTTTCGCTGGAGGCGATGCTCTAAGCCAACCTCTTTCAAGGCTTGATAGACTTTTTTACTCACCTCATATCGTTTTTTACCTTGGGCCTCTAAAGCAAAAGCAACATTTTCGTAAACAGTTCGACTCTGCAGTAACTTAAAATCCTGAAAGACAACCCCTATTTTACGCCGCAGATAAGGGATCTGCCTGCTGCGAATACGTGAAATATTTTGCCGATCGATCAGAATCTGCCCACGCGTTGGTTTTTCAGCAGAATAGAGCATTCGTAATAGAGTCGTTTTTCCCGCCCCAGAAGCGCCGTTAATATAGACAAACTCACCTTTAGAGATCTGGAGTGTCACATCCTTTATCGCTGTAGAATCTCCACCGTATTTTTTTGTTACGTTGTATAGCTGTATCATGGATGTTCCACTCATTCAGGATCAGAACTGTAAGACAAGAAAATAAAGAGTTCGCCCCAAAAACCACATCAGGGCGAACTCTAAAAGATAAAATCAACCTTGAGCCTGAACTGCTGTAATAGCAGAAACACTGACAATATCAGCAACTGAACAACCTCGAGAAAGATCGTTAACAGGCTTCGCTAATCCCTGGATAATCGGTCCAACGGCCTCAGCTCCAGCAAGCCGCTCAACCAGCTTATAACCAATATTACCGGCATCAAGGTCAGGAAACACCAAAGTATTCGCCTGGCCAGCAACAGTAGAACCAGGAGCTTTTTTCTCACCAACTTTTGGAAGCAAAGCAGCATCAGCCTGGAGTTCACCATCAATTGAAAGATCAGGAGCGAGTTCCTGTGCAATTTTAAGTGCTTTAAGAACTTTATCACAATCGCTATGTGCTGCACTGCCTTTCGTTGAAAAACTCAACATGGCCACTCGTGCTTCAACCCCAAGGAAACTTTTACAACTTGCTGCTGTACTAACTGCAATTTCAGCCAGGGCTTGGGCATCAGGATTCGGATTAACAGCACAATCAGCAAAACACATGGTTCCATTCTCTCCAAACTCCGGTGTTTTTGTCACCATCAAAAAAACAGAAGAAACTGTGTTCATCCCTGCTGCCGTACCAACAACTTGAAAGGCCGCCCGCAAAACATCACCCGTCGTATTTGCCGCACCAGCTACAGCACCACCTGCATCTCCTTTGCGAACCATCATAGATGCAAAATAGAGATTATCCGATCCTGTTAAAAGAGCAACTGCTTCATCACGACTTAAGTTCTTTTTCTTGCGCAATTCAACAAGTTCATCAGCATATGCATCAAGGTAAGAAGACTGAGCGGGATCAACGAGGCTTACACCCTCCAAAGTCACTCCTAGTTCAGCAGCCTTACTATTAAGCGTTTCGGGGTTTCCAAGTAGAACAACTTTTGCCAACTTGTCGCCAACAATTTGTGCCGAAGCTTCAATCATACGATCATCATAACCTTCGGGTAAAACAACTGTTTGTGAATTGGCACGGGCCTTGGCTTTAATCTGATCAACAAGATGCATTTTAACCTCCTCGAGAAATTATTATATGAACTATCAAGTTCTGTCGAATCACATAGATATATTATCTGAACTTGTAAAAAAAATATAAAGTGACATACATGCTAAGCAACCCCAAATTGACTTTAAGCTGCCGTAACATTTATACCTAATGGCAAAAGCGAGGGTCAATCATTTTTCATTTAAGTGTAACATCGGGGTGGTCGCAGCCATCAACACTCGCTATAATCGCAGAATATGATCCCGACTTATTCTACGAATTCAAAATCTTCTCGCGACCGATTACAACTGCTCATAGTTAGTCTGCTGTTATCAATAGGGCTGCACCTGGTTATGTTTCTGGGGCTCCCCCTTCTCGACCAAAAAGAAGACTTAGTTGTTCAAAAACAACAACCGACACGAGTTCATCTTGTCGATAGACCTAAAAAACAAAACATTCCACAGAAGCAGAAACCTGCAGAGTTCGAGATTGACCAACAACCACCTCAAACTCAACCAGAATTACCCGTTAAGTCTTTTCGCAAAGCAGACCACAGTCAGATAGTCAAAAAAGAACAATCACCACGAGGAAATGATGTACGCGATCAGACCACTGAAGCAATACAGAAACCCCTAAAATATCAGACAACGAGAAGCAATCAGGAGAAAAAACCAGCTCAAGAAAACAACGCAACAGAACAAATCACTCCAGAAAGCACTATTCAAACAGAAGGTAATATCCCTAGACCGACAAAACCAACCGTACAGAGTCGTGAAAAGGTTCAAGTTCCATCATTATCTCCGGAACAACTTCGTCCTGACATTGAGTCTTTGGAACAAATAGTTCAAGGAAGCCAGGGGGATCAAAATCGCATTAAAGATCGCAAAGACATAGAAATCGGCGACACTGTCTGGTTAAACCTACAGCACAACCTTTTGGTTTCATTTTTCCGTCGATTTCACGATCAGATAGAGCTGGTTTGGAATTATCCAGCCGAAGCCATTTTGAGTGAAACTGAAGGGACACTTGAGCTCCTGATCATTGTTGACCCCAAAGGAGATTTGATCGATATTGATCTCGTGAGAACCAGTGGCTCAGATCTTCTCGATTTTGAGGCAATACAAGCCGTCTATCGTGCAGCACCTTTTGGTCCACTAACCAAACACTACCCTCATGAGCAACTTAAAATACGAGCCCACTTCAGCTACAGACTAAGTGGTCGATATATTTATGGCCGTTGACACAAAAAATGCCCGGTCAAGCCGGGCATTTCTAAATATTTATTTTTAATCTTGTCCCCAACGTAACTTTGGTTTTCGCGCAGCTGTCGCCTCATCCAACCGCTTCACCTTAGAACGAACTGGCGCTTGTTTGAGCAATTCAGGCGTCACCTTTGCTTCTTCGGCAATTGCAAGCAAAGCATCGCAGAACTCATCAACCGCCTGCTTACTTTCAGTTTCAGTCGGCTCAATCATCAATGAACCATGGACAACCAAAGGAAAATAGATCGTTGGTGGATGATATCCATAATCGATTAAGCGCTTTGCAACATCCAGAGTGTGACAATCATTTTCCAACGCATCTTCCGAAAAAACAACCTCATGCAAAGAACGCTGTTTATTAGGTAAATCATAGGAACCTTCGAGACGCGCCCGGATATAATTAGCATTTAAAACGGCCAACTCAGTGGCTCGCCTTAAGCCTTCACCACCCATCGAAAGTATATAACTGTATGCACGCACTAAAATGGCAAAATGCCCATAAAAAGACTTCAATCGTCCAATGGAATCAGGAAGATTATAGTCAAGTTTGTAATCATCACCATCTTTTACAACAACAGGAACCGGCAAATACGGCCTTAGTTTCTCCGCAACACCGACAGGTCCTGAGCCGGGGCCACCTCCCCCATGGGGCGTTGAAAATGTTTTATGCAAATTGAAATGCATCACATCAATACCCAGATCCCCAGGACGACTAATCCCCATCAAAGCATTAAGGTTCGCGCCATCAGCGTAAACTAACCCACCACGCTCATGAACCAGTTCGCAAATTTCACGAATATCAGCTTCGAACAAACCAAGCGTATTTGGATTGGTCACCATCAAAGCAGCAACGTCATCATCCATCACAGCAGCAACAGCTTCTTTACTCAAAACACCATCGGAAGCAACTGTAATGACCTCATAACCACAAAGAGCTGCTGAGGCGGGATTAGTTCCATGTGCAGTATCGGGGATGATAACCTTGTTCCGCTTCTGTCCATTGGCTTCATGCCAAGCATGAATCATTAACATCCCAGCAAATTCACCTTGTGCACCGGCAGCAGGCTGTAACGTCATGGCTGGAAAACCAGAAACCTCTTCAAGATCGCGTTGCAGGCAATACATCAACTTTAACGCACCCTGATTGAGAGCTTCCGGTGTTTGAGGGTGAATATCAGAAAATCCTGGAAAACGCGCTGCTACCTCATTGACCTTAGGGTTGTACTTCATCGTACAACTCCCAAGGGGATAAAAGCCGCTATCGACTCCATAATTCCAAGTTGATAAGCGGGTATAATGGCGAACGACATCGACTTCTGAAAGCTCTGGAAAATCAGCTATTTCACCCCGAGTAAAATGGCCTTCAGGAAAGACTTGTGGGACATCCAATTCGGCAATACTGTAACCAATTCGTCCAGGCTGAGATTTTTCAAACAACAAATCCTCATCGAGAACTAAACCACGGCTCGTAGTATTCATCGCGCATCACCTCCGGCCAAAACCTTAACGAAACGATCAATTTGCTCCCGGCTATTTTGTTCGGTAACACAAATCAACAGACCATTTTCCAATTCAGAATAATCTCGTCCCAGTGAAATTCCCGCAAGAATGTGTTGCTGTTCCAAGCGTTTTTTTAATTCAGCAACAGGTTCTTGGCAAGTCACAACAAACTCGTTAAAAGACTCCCCAGAGAAAGTGACGTCAAATCCATCCAATTGAGATATTTTTTCTCTAGCATATGCTGATTTTGCGTAATTCACTTCGGCTAATTGACGTAAGCCCTGTTTTCCATGTAATGCAAGATAAATACTTACCATCAGAATACACAAACCCTGATTTGAGCAAATGTTGGATGTCGCCTTTTCGCGGCGGATATGTTGTTCACGCGTTGCAAGTGTTAAAACGAACCCCCGTTGACCATCTTGATCCAATGTCTCTCCAACGAGACGGCCAGGTAAAACCCGCATATCCTTCTTACGAACAGCAAAGAATCCGATTCCAGGGCCCCCAAAGGAAAGTGGCACACCAAAACTTTGTCCTTCACCGACAACAACATCCGCACCTAACTCACCAGGTGATTTAAAAAGGGCGAGTGCAAGAGGCTCAGGAACTGCTGTCACCAATCGTGCACCATGAGCATGTGTATGTTCTGCGATCGCAGCGATATCCTCAACTAAACCGAAATAATTAGGATAGCCAACAACAACTGCAGCAACTTGATCATCCAGTAATTCTATCAATTTATCCTGGTCTGTTGTGCCACTGTTCAATGGAATATCAATCAACTCAACATTCAGATAACGACAATAGGACGTCACTGTTTCACGGTATTGTGGAGGAAGTGCATTTGACAGAAGAACTTTATTGCGTTTTTTCCCTGCTCTCACAGTCAGCAAAACAGCTTCAGCGCAGGCGGACGCCCCATCATACATCGATGCATTTGCGACATCCATCCCAGTCAGTTGGCAGATCAAAGTCTGAAATTCAAATATCGCCTGTAAAGTGCCCTGACTGATCTCTGGCTGATAAGGAGTATAAGCTGTATAGAATTCACTTCGGCTGATAAGTTGATCAATAACAGATGGGATAAAGTGGTTGTATGCACCACCCCCAAGAAAAGAATCCCACTGAGATGTTGTTGCATTTTGTTCTGCTAATTTACGCAATGAGAGTAATACTTCAGATTCTGATTTAGCAGCAGGCAAATCGAGTGGTCTCTTTAACCGACAATCTTCTGGTACTCCAGAAAACAACTCATCAATATTTGACACCCCGATTTTATCGAGCATCTGCTGTACATCCACATCAGTATGAGGCAGATAACGCATAATCATCCTTTCAACTATTACTTCAACTTACAGAAGGTAACTATCAAGACCAAAACGTCTCTAGTCTTTCTCAGTAAATTCTTGATAAGCAGCGACATCCATTAATTCATTCACCACAGAGAGATCTGCAACCTTAACTTTTATCATCCAGCCCTCCTCATAAGGAGAGTTATTAAGAGTTTCTGGATCATCCGGAAGCGCTTCATTAACTTCGACAACCTCACCACTGATTGGAGCATAGACATCGGACACAGCCTTCACCGATTCAACAACCCCAAAAGAGGCACCAACCTCTAAGGTGTCACCAACTTCTGGAAGTTCAACAAAAACAATATCGCCAAGTTGATCTTGAGCAAAATCAGTGATACCGATCGTTGCAACATCTTCTTCAACCAACACCCACTCATGATCTTCGGTGTATTTGTACTCTTCGGGAAAATCCATGCTATCCTCCTCTACAGAAAAGCCCACTGGGCAAGTAATAATTAGACAAAAGGCAAGGATGTACGCTCGGCCGGAATATGACGTTTTCTAATTCCAATTTCCAACGGTTGGTCTCCATCTGCTATGGCTTTTTCTACCAATGCCAAAGCAATCCCTTTCTTTAAGCTTGGAGACATTGTTCCACTAGTGACATAGCCAACATCCTGTCCGTTACAAAAAACCGGATATCCTTCACGCGGCACACCAGAATCAGTCAAAGTCAAGGCTATAAGCTTACGCGACAAGCCTGCTTCTTTGGCTTTCAACATGGCATCACGACCGATAAAAGGCCCTTTGTTGAGTTTTGTAATCCATGCCAAACGTGCTTCGATCGGCATAATCTCAGAAGTAATTTCGTGACCATATAGTGCGTATGCTTTTTCTAAACGCAGAGTATCTCGAGCACCAAGACCAATCGGAAACAATCCCAAAGGCTGGCCGATACTCATCAGTTCACTCCAAAGCTTAGGGCCATCTTCTGCAGGGCAATAGAGTTCAAACCCAGCTTCGCCAGTATAACCTGTCCGCGATATAATCGTATTGACACCTGCAACTGTACCTTCAATGAAACGGTAAAATTTCAAAGAGGCAAGGTTCTCTGCCGTCAACTTTCCAAGTATGTCATCAGCAACAGGCCCCTGAAGAGCAAGTTGAGCATAATCATCACTACGGTTAATAATATTTAAATCATCAAATTCTAAACCATCTTGCAAACTTAACAACCAACTAAAATCTTTGTCGGTGTTAGACGCATTAACACAAAGAAGAAAACGATTTGACGCAAAACGGTAGAGAGTTAAGTCATCAACAACGCCGCCGGTTTCATAGCAAAGTGCGGTATATTGAACCTGTCCATCAGACAAAGTTGAAACGTCGTTGGTCGTTGCATATTGCAAAAAATCCATAGCGTGCGAACCTGAAACTTCAATTTCTCCCATATGGGAGACATCAAACAGACCCGCTGTAGTTCGCACCGCTAAATGTTCAGCAATAACACCTGAATATTGTACTGGCATATCCCATCCTCCAAAATCAACCATACGGGCACCTGATTGGCGGTGAATCTGATTCAGAGGTGTCTTTTTCACTTTAATCTCCTTAGAAAGTTATTCTTTCGAGATAATAAAATATTATATAAAATAAACACTTAAGGCTTGATCGCTAAACTATCAGATCAATCAACCATTCCAGCACGACGTTTCGCACTGAGCAATGTATTATACAAAAGCATCGTAATTGTCATAGGCCCAACACCACCAGGAACAGGAGTAATAGCTGCAGCATTTTCACACGCTCCGGCAAAATCAACATCACCAACTAACTTCTTCTCACCGACCCGATTTACACCAACATCAATCACGATAGCACCTTTTTTGATCCATTCGCCCTTAATCATTTCCGGTCGACCAACAGCTGCAATAACAACATCGGCTGAAGCAACTTTTTGTGACAAATCAGCTGTTCGGGAATGGCAGATAGTCACAGTCGCATGTTCAGCAAGACACATCAAAGCCACGGGTTTACCAACGATATTAGATCGACCGACAACAACGACTTCTTTCCCCTTCAGTTCGACGCCGGTATATTCAAGCATCTTCATAACACCATACGGAGTACAGGGCTGAAAAACCGGGTTGCCAGTGACTAAACGTCCAACATTATATGGATGGAAACCATCGACATCCTTCGCAGGAGAGATAGTTTCCAAAACCTTAGATTCATCAATATGATCGGGAAGTGGTAATTGTACCAGAATCCCGTCAATTTTCTCATCTTCATTCAATGCGACGATCAACTCTAACAATTCAGCTTCGCTGGTTTCGGTCGCGAGTTTGTGTTCAACAGAATAAATCCCAGCAGCTGCACAGGCTTTTTCTTTCATCGATACGTAAACCCGACTCGCAGGATCCTCACCAACTAAAACAACCGCTAATCCGGGGGTGACCTTTTTGGCTATTAGTTCTTGAGTATCAGCTGCAATCTGCTCTCGCATCTTTGCTGCAATCGCTTTTCCGTCAATTAATTCCGCCACCTGAAAACCTCCATTAATAAGAGAATCATACTGTCATCAAAACCGAACTATACGTAAGCAGACTCAGTTTGTAAACCAACATTCTTCAGCAACAAAAACAAAAAAACCCCTACCAGAATCAGTTCCGGAAGGGGCCTAGTAATTTCAAAAAAAGACCTAACTATTGACAGCCTTTGGGCAAGAAGCGCATTTGCTTTCGCTCGCTGGGGGCGCCGTCGTTTTCGATGGAGAACTTTTACTATGAGAGTACCCCTGATCATACCACCCTCCCCCTTTGAGAGAAAAAGCAGTTTGCGATATCATTTTTTTGGCGTGCCCACCGCATTGACGGCAGCTTGAAATAGGATCATCTGAAAACTTTTGACGGACTTCAAAGTTAAAACCGCAGGATTCACAGTGATATTCGTATAATGGCATGATACTACCCTTCATCATTGGAACGATATTGTGACAAACAGCGCTGGATAATAAGTTGTTGGGGGAAAGAGTGTCAAGACAAGTTTATTTGCAGACATTTCATCAAGGGAAATCAAGCTGATCGTCTATATCTTCATCACTGATCAGCGGGCGTAACACAGGGGATGGGTCCTCATCTTCCTCAATCAATAGTGTATCCATATTGATCAATTTCAAATGATTCTCTATAAGATTTCTCAAGCCAAGCTCGAAAGATATTTTTTGGCGCTTCATATCATGAATTTCACTCACCAAATGCAATCGTCGTTCATTGGCATCACGGACAACTCTCTCGCCCTCAAGGTGCGCCTCAGCAACAACTATTTCAGCTTCTTTGCGGGCATTGAGCTTGAGATCTTCTGTCACTTGCTGGGCAGTCATCAGTGTATCCTGAAGAGCTTTCTCACGGTCTCGCATCTGTTCGAGAGACGTCCGAGTACGAGCTAATGATTCCTTCAGTTCGTTGTTCTGCTTATGCAAGTGCTCGAGCTCGTCAGCTAACATTTCTAAAAAATGGTCAACAGCCAAGGTGTCATAACCAAACATACGACTTTTAAATTGATGTTGCTGAATCTCTATCGGGGTAATTCGCATAATTTATCCCTCTGGGACTCGAATTATTGAGCCAATTGGTACAAAAATGAAACGAGAACCTGTTGCACAACCGAAAGAAGAATCAATAAAGCAATAGGTGATAAATCAAAACCACCGACCTGCAAAAAAGGGAGCAACCTGCGTAAACGATACAATATCGGGTCTGTTGCATTATGTAAAAAGCGAACGATAGGATTATAAGGATCAGGATTGACCCAGGAAACCAAAGCCCTCGCAATAACGATAAAAGTATAAAGATTAAATGCCAGATCAATAATTCTGGCAATTGCTATTACAAAAACACTCATAACCTCATAACACCTTTCACCTGCGCAACAATCGTTGTAAATATGGGCTTTTATACCCAATGGGCTCTACCCTGTCAAACGATTCCCTTACACTTTCGTCAGTATGAGTGATTTTGACTTCATGTGAAAAAAAAGCTAAGTTGGCTCGACAAACAACCCAAAAGGTCAACGTACCCGTAGAGAGGTCAACACGAATGGTTCAAACAAATAATATTAATGTCCTTGAAGTGACACCAATTATAGCCCCACAGGACATGAAGCAAGTCTTCCCTCTGTCTCTCGATGACGCATCTTTTGTCAATAAAAGTCGAAATACAATTAAATCAATACTTCGAGGTGAGGACAAACGATTATTGGCTGTTGTTGGTCCATGTTCAATCCATGACCCTATTGCTGCCATTGAATATGCCAAAAATCTCTCTGCTCTTGCAAAAGACCTACAAGACCAAATTTTTATCATCATGAGGGTCTATTTTGAGAAACCTCGAACGACTGTTGGCTGGAAAGGCCTTATCAATGATCCCGATATGGATGGAAGCCACCAGATATCAAAAGGCCTCGGTGTAGCACGTCAGCTCTTTACTGCAATAACGTCTCTAAAGCTCCCTATTGCCTGCGAAATGCTCGATCCAATCACTCCTCAGTATCTTTCAGATATCATTAGTTGGGGAGCCATAGGGGCCCGTACAACTGAGTCACAAACACACCGTGAAATGGCAAGTGGTCTATCCTTCCCAGTTGGCTTTAAAAACGGAACAGATGGCGGGCTAAAAATAGCTACAGACGCTATGGCTGCAGCGTGCCGTGAGCATAGTTTTCTGGGGATTAACTATGAGGGACGGACTTCCATTGTTCACACATCAGGAAATCCAGATATCCATATCGTCCTGCGAGGAGGAGATGATTCTCCGAATTACTATCCCGAGGCTGTTAAAAAAGCTGCCGACCTTTTGCAAAAAAACCAGCTACCATCCTCTATCATGGTTGATTGCAGTCACGCTAATTCGTACAAAGACCACACTCGACAGGGAGAAGTCCTCGATAATATCGTTGATCAACTCATCGCGGCCCCTGGATCTATTTCAGGCATTATGGTTGAAAGTAATCTGAAAGCAGGCAATCAGAGCATCCCCAAAAACCTTAAAGATTTGAAGTATGGGGTATCGATTACCGATAAGTGTGTTGATTGGGATACTACCATTGAAATGCTAACGAAAACACATAGGCGACTAAAACAACAAGAATAGACTCATTCTGTCTGTCTTAGTTAATGCATCGGCTGATCATTATTGTCTCTCCCTTTTCTTTCGGGAAGATCAATAACGCCATGCATCTTTTCATAACTCTCAATGTTATTTTGCAAGGCTATCATCAAACGTTTAGCATGTTGTGGAGATGTAATTAAACGTGATTGGACACGAGCTTTAGGTGCCTGTGGTTGGACATAAATACAATCAATCACAAATTCACTGTCATTATGATTGACGACAGCCATGTTAATGTATTGTCCACTTGCAACTTCGTCGTTCATTTGAATTTCAAGTTTAATTTCTTGTTCTTTTTCCATAGCAGTAACTTCCCTAAAATGTATAAATCTTATAAATCGTTCAATAACCGATAAACGCCTTGTTCTAATTCCCAAATAATTTGGCTCGCCTTTTCATGTTCATCTTTTTCCAACAGAACTCTGGCCCGGTCAAGATCTGCGTGAACTTTTAAAAGGACAGGAGAGAGTTTGGATTCGAGCTGAAATTGTGGAATTTCACCTACAGAATCAACCCAATCTTGCATCTCTTCGACGGCAATATCAACCAAGCGCAATGCAGTTGCTGCACCCTCTGGCAATATTTCATATAAAAGATCCGAGTTCCGGTCGATCTGCTCCAGAATTTGACGAAAACGTTCTGAAATTGACATTTTATCTCCCTTATTTTTTCTACTTTATGACCGGCCGCATCCTAAGCGAAATCAGGTCAAAAGATCAAACATTAAGATCAATATTAAACCATAATAGCTGCTTACCAGTTGACTTTCGCCTCAGCAGACTGTTACTTTTACAAACTCTTACACCACGCTAGGGGCGTCTTTGTTACTGAGAGTTCCATTATTTTATGGAACGACCCTTGGAACCTGATCCGGTTGATACCGGCGTAGGGAAGCGGCAAAAAACACCGATATTCTCTATCGGAAGCCGCCTTCAGGCGGTTTTTTTATTATTTACAAATACTATGCTGATCTATTTGAACGAAAAAAAAATAGAAATAGAAAACAATATTGGCCTGTATTCGCTGCGTCAGCGATACAAGGCAGATGCCGACGTCCTGATTGTAAATGGGCATCCCTCAATGATTGACCTTAAACTAAATGAGGGTGATCATGTCATTATGATTAAACGGGGAGAGCAACCAACACCAAAGGAAATTGAAAGCTTAATGGTTGCGCGGCACACCCCTGTAGTACAAAAGCAGATAAAACAAGGACGAATTGGTATTGCTGGGGTCGGAGGGCTGGGGTCTCAAGTGGCGGTTGCTCTCGCTCGGATTGGCATTGGACAACTAAATATCGTTGATTTTGATGTTGTTGAACCATCCAATCTAAACCGTCAGCAGTTTTTTATTGATCAGATTGGTTTGCCCAAGGTTACTGCTCTACGAGACAATCTTCAGCGTATCAATCCATCACTAACAATCAAAAGTTACCATGAAAAAGTCACTCCCAATAACATCAAAGATTTCTTTGCTGACATTGACATATTGGTTGAGGCCTTTGATGATGCAAGCGAAAAAGCAATGTTAACCAACTGCTTTCTTAAAGATTTCCCGCAAAAGTTTCTCGTTGCTGCATCAGGAATTGCTGGTTTTGAAACGTCAAATAGCATCAAAACTACTAAAGTGACAGACCACTTTTTTATTTGCGGTGACGGTGTTACTGCTGCCGAACCGGGCCGGGGATTAATGGCACCTCGTGTTGGTATCGTAGCTCATCATCAAGCAAATGCGGTACTGCGTCTCCTTTTAAACGAATCTCCAGAATGAAAAAAATGATAAAATTAAAAATCAACGGTGAAAACAAAGAGTATCAAGACGAATTAACGATCCAACAACTTCTACAAAGTTTAAACTTAGAGCCAGATCGCGTCGTTGTTGAATTGAATCGTGAAATTTTATCACTACAGATACACGACAAGACAAAACTTAAATCGGGTGACACCATTGAACTGGTGCAGTTTGTTGGTGGGGGTTAAATAAGGATAACACTATGGATAAACTTATAATTGCAGGTAGAGAATTCAATTCACGATTACTGGTTGGCACAGGAAAGTTTGCCTCAAACCAGGCGATGGTTGATGCTATGGAACATTCTGGTAGTGAAATTGTTACTGTTGCGTTAAGACGAGTTGACATCGACAATCCAGAAGATTCTCTCTTGTCACATATTGATACTGACCGCTACCTGTTACTACCAAATACCAGTGGCGCACGTGATGCTGAAGAAGCCGTTCGATTGGCACGTTTAGCTCGTGCTGCAGGGTGTGAACCATGGGTCAAACTCGAAGTTACACCTGATCCGTACTATCTTCTTCCTGATCCGATTGAGACACTCAAAGCAGCAGAGATTTTGGTTAAAGAAGGATTTATTGTCCTTCCCTACATGCCAGCAGACCCTGTCTTAGCCAGACATCTAGAGGAGGTCGGAACTGCGACCGTCATGCCTTTAGGGGCACCAATCGGCACAAATCGAGGCGTACGTACACGTGATCTCATTGAAATCATAATAGAGCAATCGAACATTCCAGTTATTGTAGATGCTGGTCTTGGGGCTCCTTCTCATGCTGCAGAGGCAATGGAAATGGGAGCTGATGCGGTTCTTGTTAACACAGCTCTTGCCGACACACCCAATCCACAGCTGATGGCTCAAGCTTTTCGAAAAGGAACCGAAGCAGGTCGTGAAGCTTACCTTGCTGGCCTTGGAACACAACGTCAACAAGCCGAGGCTTCAAGTCCGCTCACTGGCTTTTTAAGGAATGACTGATGAGTTTCCTCCAGCAACTAAGCCTCTATCCGCAGACAGAGCTATTAAATAAAATAACAAGTACGACACCAGCAGAAATCGATCATGCCCTACAACAACAACGATTAAGCATAGATGATTTTTCTCGACTCATTTCGCCAAACATCACTGACAGCCAATTAGAAACTATGGCTGAACGTGCGCATAAAATCACCAGCCAAAGATTTGGGAGAATCATTCTTCTCTATGCCCCACTCTATCTCTCAAATGAATGTTTTAATGGTTGCAAGTACTGTGGTTTCAGTGCTGACAACCATTTTTCTCGTAAAACACTGACTCATGAAGAAATTGAAAGAGAAGCGATAATCCTTCGCAAGCAAGGATTTAGACATATGCTTTTGCTAACGGGTGAAGCTCCAAAGGTTGCCGGAATTGATTACTTGGAGGGTGCCGTTAAAATAATCAAGAAATATTGCGGATCTGTTTCAATAGAAGTTTTTCCAATGGATACTGATGGTTATCGACGAATGGTTGATGCCGGTGTTGATGGTCTTACCCTCTACCAAGAGACCTATGATGCAGAACTTTATCGAACACTTCATCCTTATGGTCCAAAGAGAGACTTTAATTACCGTCTTGATGCACCAGAGAGAGCTGGCCTTGCAGGTCTGCGTAAAATAGGAATAGGATCGTTGTTAGGTTTAGGAGAGAGTTTAACTGATGTTTTCTATAGTGGCCTTCATGCCCTTTACTTAGCGCGAAAATTTTGGCGATCCCAAGTGACTCTCTCCTTCCCACGCCTTTGTCCCGCCGATGGAGGGTTCCAACCGAATAGTATTGTCAATGACCGCCAACTCACCCAATTTATCTGTGCCTTGCGGTTACTGATTCCTGATGCTGGCTTACTTCTCTCAACGCGTGAAAGTGCTGAGCTGCGTGACAACCTCCTCCCTCTTGGTATTACTCAAATGAGTGCCGGATCTTGTACCGCACCAGGGGGTTACGGAGAAGAAAATCAGGATGCAGAACAATTCAGTATTAGCGATGAACGTACACCTGCTGAAGTTGAAGAGTTACTCAAGTCAAAAGGATATGAAGCAGTTTGGAAAGATTGGGATGGGGCATTCTTAAATAAAGTGAGTTAAATCAAAAAGGGATCACTAGCTTAGCTAAGCAGAACAAAGAAAACATCCTCATACATTATAATAAGAGAGCCATGTATCTAACACTGCCCAAACTGTATTTAATAACAGACCGCCATCAAATACAAAAGGGACGTCATTTTCTCGAAGTTATTGAAGAACTCCTACTAGCTGGCGTAAGAATGGTCCAGTTACGTGAAAAGGACCTTTCTGCCGCTGAGCTTTTACCATTAGCTACAGAACTACGCGAACTCACCAAAAAGCATAAGAGTCTCCTCCTTATTAATGACAGAATTGATGTAGCTCAGGCAATCGAAGCGGATGGTGTCCACTTGGGAAAACATTCACTCCCGATTAAGACTGCTCGTCATATTCTTGGGCCAAATTTTCTCATTGGAGCTTCTACCCATACTGAAATTGAAGTTGAATCTGCAAAAAGTCAGGGGGCAGATTTTATAACCTATGGTCCAGTTTTCTTCACACCATCTAAATCATCCTATGGAGAACCTAAAGGGATTGAATCGTTAAAATTGATTTGTCAAGATACTGATATTCCAGTCTATGCACTTGGTGGGATCAAAGAAGTGAATTTGGCAGATATTTCTCCAACTGGTGCACATGGTGTTGCCATGATTTCAGCTCTAATTGCAAATCAATATCCTGCCAAGATGATTCAACACTTCAAATTAAACTTCTAAAATAACAAAATGATGTATTTTATTGATTTTCTCAAACAAGGAAATTGATGAAATGCTTATGAAATAAAATTGA
>JADGDX010000001.1 GCA_016744675.1 Desulfuromusa sp.
ATCCTCATAACTGAAAATCTTGATGCAATCCTGATTTTTGGTCTAGCAAATATACGCTATCTTTGCGGATTTACCGGCTCAGATGGCGTTTTGCTTTTAAGGACCAATGAATCGGTGTTTCTAACTGATTCTCGTTACCAAGAGCAGGCTCAAAAACAGGTGATTGGTGCTCGGGTTTGTTGTTATCGTGATAAATTAAAGTCAGTTTCTGAGGAGTTATGTCATTGTGTTGGAGGCCAGGTTGGCTTTGATGCAGATGAAGTTAGTGTTTCATTGTATGATAACCTTTCTGAATCTCTGGGAAGTTCTTTTGATCTGATAGCGCTTAGTCGCCAGTTAAAACCTCTTCGTGGAATAAAGTCTGAGGAAGAGTTAGAATCGTTGCGTAAAGCCGCAAATCTTAACTTACAGGCCTTTGGTGAAGTTTTCCCACTCATTAAGCCAGGGGTAAGTGAACGTGAAATTTCGCTAGAGCTTGAGTTTTCTTTAAAGCGACATGGAGGCGAAGCCACTGCATTTGACTTTATTGTTGCCTCGGGGCATCGTGGTGCTTTACCTCATGGGATAGCAAGCGAGAAAAAGCTGACTTTCGGAGAACTCGTTACGATAGATTTTGGAACCCGAGTTAATGGATATCACTCTGATGAAACTGTAACGTTCGCGTTGGGTACGATCGATAGAAAACTTCGACAAATCTTTGATATTGTGTTAGAAGCTCATGATTCAGCTTTAAAAGCTGTTCGTCCTGGCCTTAAAATTTGTGAATTGGATGCTGTCGCAAGAGATTATATTGAATCGACAGGCTTTGGTGGATATTTTGGCCATGGGTTAGGTCATGGAGTTGGTTTAGATGTTCATGAATATCCAGCAGTTTCAGCTAACTCAGATCAGATTTTGGCTACTGGGATGGTTATCACTATAGAACCGGGGATTTATATTCCCGATTCCGGTGGTGTAAGGATAGAAGACACAATAGTTGTTACTGAAGATGGTTTTGAGGCATTAACTTCAATTCCTAAACAATTTAGGCAAATAAATTAATAAAGTTTTTCAGGAGGAAAAATAATGGAACTGAAAGATCTTAAAAGCTTAATCAAACTCGTTACTGATACTGATATTACAGAATTTAATATGGAAAACCCGGAAGGGAAAATACATATCAAAAGGGGGGTAGATAAAGAAATAGTTCATGTTTCTGCTCCAGTTGCTGCACCTATTACTGCAATGCCAAGCCCTCTTGTTTCGGCTGCTCCATCAACACCTATTACTGAACCGATAGTTGACGATAGATACGATTTAATTCCATCTCCTATGGTTGGCACTGTCTATCGTAAGCCTTCACCTGATGCTGCTCCATTTGTCAAAGTTGGTGATGTGGTTGAAACAGGGCAAGCCTTGTGTTTGGTTGAAGCTATGAAGTTGTTTAATGAAATTGAAGCTGAATTTAAATGTAAAATTATTGAGATTGTTAAAGAAGATGCAACCCCTGTTGAATTTGGTGAAACGATCTTTGTCGTCGAGCGACTTTAATCAGTTATGGTTTCGTGATTAAAAAATAGTCCGCCTTCACGATTAGGGAGTTCATTCGGGAGTGAAAAAAAGATGTTTCATAAAATACTTATAGCAAACCGTGGTGAAATTGCTCTTCGGATTATTCGAGCATGTAAGGAGATGGGGATTAAATCTGTCGCTGTCCATTCTGAAGCGGATCATGAAGCTTTGCATGTTAGCTTGGCTGATGAAAGTATCTGTATCGGACCAACAGCGAGTGCCGACAGTTACCTTAATATGAAAGCGATTATTAGTGCTGCCGAAATTGCTGATGCTGATGCTATTCATCCCGGCTATGGGTTTCTCTCTGAAAATGCAGAATTTGCAGAAGTTTGCGATCAATGTGGGATCACTTTTATTGGCCCAACTGCTGAGAATATGCGGCGAATGGGTGATAAAATAAGTGCACGCAAAACTGTCACCGAGGCGGGTGTTCCTATTCTTCCTGGCACGAATAAAAGTATTGAGACCGTAGAAGAGGCGCTTAGCATAGCTGAAGGTATTGGTTATCCAGTTATTATCAAAGCATCTGCTGGCGGTGGTGGTCGAGGCATGAAAATTGTTCATTCTCCCGCTTCGCTTGGAAATGCATTGGCAACGGCTCGTACTGAAGCTCAGGCTGGTTTTGGTAAGGCAGATGTTTATATTGAAAAGTTTTGTGAGCACCCTCGACACGTTGAAATACAGGTTCTTGGTGATCAGCACGGAAATGTAATCCATCTTGGTGAGCGTGATTGTTCTATCCAGCGCCGACACCAAAAATTAATTGAAGAATCTCCTTGTCCGGTATTAACTCCAGAGCTCCGCGAGGAAATGGGAGGGTGTGCTGTTGCTGCTGCTAAAGCTGTTGGTTATTCAAGTGCTGGTACCGTTGAATACCTTCTTGATACAGATGGAAGCTTCTACTTTATGGAGATGAATACCCGGGTTCAGGTTGAGCATCCCGTAACAGAGATGGTCACCGGCGTTGATATTATTAAAGAACAAATTAACTCAGCTGCAGGGATTCCATTACGTTATAAGCAGGAAGACATCACCATTACTGGTCATGCAATCGAGTGCCGGATCAATGCTGAAGACCCTGAAAAGTTTACCCCTTTTCCTGGGAAAATTGTTGGATATCATACCCCCGGTGGGATGGGAGTTCGGATAGAAAGTGCTATGTATGATCAATACACGGTGCTACCCCACTACGATTCCATGATCGGAAAACTAATTGTCCATGCTGATACTCGAGAGGAAGCCATTAAACGCATGGCCTGTGCTCTTGATGAATATATTATTGAAGGGATTAAAACGACAATCCCTTTTCATCAGAAAATGATGGCCAATACTGATTTTATCGCAGGAGATTTTGATACTAATTTTTTAGAAAGAGTTAAAATTTAGTCTTTTTAGTGAATCATGACGAATAACCAACAGGCGGGAGAATTCCTGCCTGTTGCTGTTTGTGGATTTGGAACTTTATGATTTCGTCAGCTCCGTTGAACCTAGGTCATATCCCTTATTTAAATTGTGTCCCTTTTTTTCACCATTTGAGAGAAAATGGCTTTTGTGGTGAATATGTTTCTGGTGTTCCATCTGAGTTGAATCAAATGCTTCAGCAGGGCATGCTTGATGTGAGCCCTTCCTCGTCTTTTGAGTATGCGAGGAACTGGAGAAACTACTTTGTTCTCCCTCACCACTCCATTTCATCAGTAGGTCCCGTTAAAAGTGTTCTGTTGTTCTCTCCTGTTGATATAAAAGAGTTGGAAGGTCAACAAATTGCGTTGACTGGAGAATCAGCAACATCTATTAATCTTTTACGTATTGTCTTTCGTGAGTTTTATCATCTTCATGATGTTGTAGATTATATTCCTGAGGTTCCGATTGAAACCTTGATTGCACAACAACATCCGGCATTGTTAATTGGAGATAGGGCCCTGCGATTGGCAAATCAATTGCCCTCCGGGATACAAGTGTTTGACCTTGGTGAAATATGGAATCAAAGGACTGGATTTCCATTTGTTTTTGCCCTGTGGATGGTATGCCGAAGTTCTTTGGAAAAATTTTCGACAGAATTGACAGAATTAGGACACCAATTATTGCTTTCCAGGCAACAGTTTATTCAAGATCCGCAGCCTCTTGCTAAGGATATTTCTGCTGTTCTTGGATTAGATTATAAAATTATTATCGACTATTGGGAAACAATTGATTATCGTTTAGAAAGTTCCCACTTAAAAGGGTTACAGTTGTTTTTTAGTTTATGTAAGAAATATCAATTGCTAGATGAAGAACCGCAATTGAATTTTTTGACATAATAGTTATATCCTCTTAGAAATATTTATATATAACAGGAGTCAGTTTATATGATCAAGAGCATGACAGGTTATGGTCGCGGACAAGTAAAAGTCGGTGATTTATCTTTTTCTGTCGAAATAAAAGCGGTCAATCACCGTTATTGTGACATTAGTATTAAGTCTCCGCGATTATTAAATCCATTGGAGAGTGATATTAAGAAGCAAGTTTCGTCTTTGTTGAAACGTGGTAAAATTGACTTATTTATTAGTCAAGATCATGCGACTTTGTTGGCGAATAAGCCTGGAATTGATAAGCACGCTGCTCAGGCCTATCTTGCAGCATTTAATGATCTTAAAAGTATTAGTGGCCTTCCTGGTGAAATAAGTCTTGAGTTTCTCGCTGCGCAAAAGGATGTTCTTGTTTTTGAAGATGTTACTTTCACTTGTGACGAACTGTGGAATTGCTTGAAACAGGCAATCACGCAGGCTTTGACGTCCATTCAGGAGATGCGTCAGAAAGAAGGTGCCGCAACGCAAGTTGATATGGAAAATCGTCTGGCGTTGTTATCTCAATCAATAGAGTTGATTGAGCAATCAGCTGCGCTTGTTCCGATAGAATGGCAACACAAATTGCGTGAAAGACTGACGCGTTTAAATGAAAATGCAGGTGATCCACAGCGAATTGCTCAAGAGATTGCTATCTTTGCTGATCGTTGTGATATTAGCGAGGAGATTACTCGGATTAATAGTCATATAGATCAATTCCGTGATTTGTTGCAACAGCAGGATCCGGTAGGAAGGCAGCTTGATTTTCTCGTGCAGGAGTTAAACCGAGAAGCGAATACGATGGGATCAAAATCAAATGATGCGACCTTAACCCGTCACGTTGTTAGTTTAAAGGCAGAGTTAGAGAAAATTCGCGAACAGGTACAGAATATTGAATAATTATCCCGTCAGAGAAGGTATTCTCTTTGTGGTTTCGGCACCGTCGGGCGCTGGAAAAACATCACTTTGTCGAGAATTGATTGACAGTTTTCCTGATTTGCGTCAATCTATATCGTTTGCAACTCGCCCAATTAGAAAAGGTGAGCGCGATGGGATCGATTACCACTTCATCGACACCGAAGTTTTTCAGGCGATGGTCGAGCAGAAACAGTTGGCGGAGTGGGCAGAAGTTCACGGAAACTTATATGGGACTTCGCTTGAAACATTAACTGATGCTGCTGAAGGTGGAGTTGATATCCTTCTTGATATAGATTGCCAAGGCGCGGCTCAAATAAAAGAGAATTACCAACGGGGGGTTTTTGTTTTTATTTTGCCTCCCGATTATTCAGAATTAGAAAAACGCTTGTATGCTCGTGGAACGGATTCAGATGAAGTGATACAGCGTCGCTTGGAGAATGCTCAGTTTGAAATTCCTCAGGCATCTTGGTATGATTATCTAGTCGTTAATGATGATTTTCAGTCAGCAAAAGAGAGACTGTGTTCAATTGTTAGCGCAGAACGTTGCCGCAGTCATCGTACTGGGCAGTTGTTAGAGAACTTTACCGTAAAAGGAGATAAATAAATGGCACGTGTAACCGTTGAAGATTGTCTTGATGTTATTCCAAATCGTTTTTTGTTAGCAATGGTGGCGTCAAAACGCGCAAAGCAATTATACAAAGGTGCTGATCCTCTCATTGATAATAAATCAGCTAATAAAAAAATTGTTGTTTCCTTGCGTGAAATTGCAGCTAACAAGATTGATTTCGATATTCCTACAAAAAAACGTTAGAACTATCTATCCCTCTCTTCATCCCTAGTTGGGGAGAGGGTTATTGATTGCATGATTTTGGGTCGGAAATCTGCTTTTCGACACTTTTATGATTAAAATTGAAGATATAATAGAACAATTAAAGGGGGACTATTCACAAGCTGACCTTGATCTTTTGGTTAGGGCTTGTGATTTCTGTAGTCGAGCTCACCATGGCCGGAAGATGGCCGATGGTCGAGACTATCTCCGCCATTCTCTTGAAGTTGCATCCATTCTAGTCCGTTTAAAAGTTGATGAAACAACCTTGGTTGTCGGTGTTTTGTACAACTCCCTTCAGTCGAGTCTGATTAGTAAGGAAGATCTGGCCGAAGAGTTCGGGCCAGAAATCCTTGGTCTGATTGAAGCCGGAAATAAAATCGGCAATATTCCTTATCGACAAAGTAATCAACAGCAAGTAGAGAGCTTTCGTAAGATGTTTGTTGCTATGGCTCGCGATTTGCGCGTCATTCTCGTTTATCTTGCTGTTCGTCTCAGCGATATGCGAAATGTTAGTTGCCGACAGGCGTCTGAGCAAGTTTCTTTTGCTCGGGAAACGTTAGAAATCTATGCTCCACTTTCAAACCGCTTAGGAATCAGTTGGCTTAAAGGGGAATTAGAAGACCTCTCTTTACAGGTTCTTGAACCCGAGAAATACGCAGTTCTGGCTCGTCGAATCACGGCACATAAAGCGGAACGCGGTGAATACGTTATATCTGTGCGAGATAAGATCTGTGCTCTTCTCGAAGATAATAGTCTGAATGGTGATGTAACAGGACGTTTTAAGCATTTTTATTCTGTGTATCGAAAAATGGAACGAACTGGTGTTGATCTGGACCAGATTTACGACTTAACTGCATTCCGAGTTTTGGTTGGTTCTGTTCGGGAGTGTTATGAAGTTTTAGGTTTGGTGCACGCAACCTGGAAGCCAATACCTGGTCGCTTTAAAGATTACATAGCCATGCCAAAGAGCAATATGTATCAGTCTTTGCATACGACTGTTATCGGCCCATTTTCTGAACGCATAGAAGTCCAGATTCGTACTCGTGAAATGCATCGGATCGCCGAAGAAGGTGTCGCTGCACACTGGAAGTATAAAGAGGGTGGCGCTGTTTCTGTCACAGGAAGAGATGATCAACGTTTTAACTGGCTGCGACAAGTTCTTGAGTGGCAGCGCGATGTAAGCACCGAGTGGAATGCCTCTGAAACATCTTTTGTCGATCTATTTCCTGAAGAGGTTTATGTTTTTACCCCTAATGGGGACGTCAAGGAGTTGCCTCAGGGATCATGTCCTATTGATTTTGCCTATGCTGTTCACACCGATGTTGGTAGTCAATGTGTCGGTGCCCGGATAAATAGCAAGCTGTGTCCGATAAAAACTCAATTGAAAAATGGTGACATTGTTGAAGTCCTGACTTCTGCACACCAGACTCCAAGTAAAGATTGGCTCTCTTTTGTTAAAACATCTAAGGCACGAAATAAAATTCGTCACTGGGTTAAAGCAGAGCAACGCGAAAAAAGTATTGAAATTGGTCGTGAGTTACTGGAAAAGGAGCTCCGCAAGCACCACTATAGTTTGAAGCGGGCGACAGCTCTAACAAGTTTTTCACAGATGGTCAACGAATTCGGATTCAAGTCAATTGATGACATCTTCGCTTCTGTCGGCTATGGAAAACTTTCTGCCGGTCAAGTTGTTTCTCATGCATTACCTAAAGAAGATCAAAATAGACAGGCAGACAAACCAGGAGCTATTGGGAAAGTTCTCAAAAAGTTTTCTCGTCGAAAATCACAAAGTGCGATTCTCATTGGTGGAATCGATAATGTTATGGTTCGTTTTGCGAATTGTTGTAATCCTCTTCCAGGAGAACCCGTCACCGGTTTTATTACACGTGGCCGTGGTTTAGCTGTTCACGCAAAAAGTTGCTCACAGGTTCAGGCCAGTGATCCTGAGCGTAGAATTGATGTTGAATGGGATATGCAACGGAAGACTACTCGACCGGTAAAAATACAAGTTATCTGCTCTGATCAAAAGGGGATGTTAGTTGGTATCTCAGGTGCTATTGCTGACGCTGATGCTAATATCGTTAGTGCTAGTGTTCATGCTCGTGGGGATAAAAAGGGAACAAATTTATTCGAGATTGATGTCGAAAACCTTGATCATTTGAACCGGGTTGTCCGTGAAATAAAGAAGGTTAAAGGTGTTAATCGAGTCGAAAGAATTAAGAATTAAATTTTGCTACTTATGGAAGCCAAGGGTGGAGGTATTATGGAGTTGAAGAGAATTGAAACAGACAAGGCCCCCGAAGCAATCGGCCCTTATTCGCAAGCTGTTAGTGCTGGAGGATTCCTTTACTGTTCTGGTCAAGTGCCGCTTGTTCCCGGAACGGCTGAATTGGTGGGTGGTGGAATAGAAGCTCAGACAAGGCAATGCTTGGACAATTTGCGACATGTTCTGGGAGCAGCGGATATAGATTTTAATTCTGTTGTTAAGACAACAATTTACCTGACCGACTTAGGCGATTTTTCCGTCGTTAACGATATATATGCAGGCTATTGTGGCGAAGTGGCTCCGGCAAGGGCAACCGTGCAGGTCGCTGCCCTTCCAAAGGGGGCCATGGTTGAGATTGATGCAATTGCCTGGCTTGGTTAACTTGATATTGGATAAATGACGATAAAAAGGGATGGCCATCAAATATGACCATCCCTTTTTATTTAAATTTGAATTGCGTTTTACTTAAACGACTTTTTGTACCTTGTTTGAACGGATACAGCGGGTACAGACTTTTATTGTCTTAACCGAGCCGTTTTGAATGGCACGAATTTTTTGTAAATTTGGATTCCACACAGTACGAGTCTTATTGTGTGCGTGGCTGACATTGTTTCCGGTTACTGGTTTTTTTCCGCAGATTTCACATTGCTTAGACATCTTGTCATTCCTCCTGAAAGTTTCGAACGCGCATTACTAGCATATATTTATTAATGATGCAAATTATTTAAGTTTTTTGTGGTGGTAAATTGTCATCGCTATAAACACTCAGACCATTTTTTTTGAGTAGCGCTGCTGTTATTCCTATGCCAGCGACCAGTTGTTCATTGAGATAAATTTTCTGCAAGCCACACGATGGACTGCGCTGTTGTAGGATGGCCTGCTTACAGCCAGAAATTTTGGCTATTTTGAGAGTTTCGTGTGCACCGTGGAGAAAAACCTCTGTCATATCTTCCCCGTTTTGGTTAATAAGCTTTCCCCTGTTTTGTAGAACTGCGACTCCATCACCCTTATGGAACCAGCATTTAGATCTGGGTGTAGCGAGACCAGCAAGTTGTTCTGGGCAGACTGGGATGGGGGTCAGTTCGTTTTTTTTAATATATTCAATGACCTCTGGAGAGTAGTTGTCGGTTCCGTCATAGCGCGTTTTTAACCCGAGCAGACAACAACTAACGAGTAGCGGACGCATATTTTCTTTACCTTAATGTTGTCAGAGGCGGATTTGTCAGTGATGAATCTGTTTTCTGAGATTCATCGATCGTGACCTGTCGGTCCGTAACTGTGATGCGTCCTTCAGAGAACCACTGGATGACCTGAGGGTAAATTTTGTGCTCTTGCTTCAGGATACGTGCAGAGAGAGTTTCTTCCGAGTCATCTGAGAAAACAGGAACAACTGATTGGGCTATAACAGGGCCGGTATCAACCCCTCCATCGACAAAATGGACCGTGCATCCAGAAAACTTGGCTCCGTAATCAAGGGCTTTTTGTTGAACATGTAGCCCTGGAAATGAAGGTAGTAGCGCCGGATGGATATTGATAATTCGCTGTGGGAATGCTTGCAGAAAAACATCGGAGATAATTCGCATAAATCCTGCTAGAACAACGAGATCGGCTTTGACTTCTTGAAGAGCAGCGACAACAGCATGGTCAAATTTTTCCCGGCTTTCAAAGTCTCTATGATTGATACAGAGGGTATTGATGTCGGCTTTTTCTGCCCGCTCAAGTGCTTCTGCGCCGGGATTATTGCTAACCACAAGAGCGATATCGGCATCGAGTTGACCTTGCTGACATTGGTCAATAATAGATTGAAGATTGGTTCCACTTCCTGATGCTAGAACCGCTAATCTTATTTTTTCTTTCGAAGCCATGGTATCCCTGCTGTCACTACGAGTCTTTGTCTAGATAAGTTCTACGGATGATGCTTTTGCCTGAGTAATTTCTCCGATTAGATAGGCTTGTTCTCCCAATCCAGATAGCCGTCCGAGAATATCGTCAACTTCATTTGGTGATACGACCAAAACCATACCGATACCATTATTGAAGGTCCGATACATCTCGTCTTCCGGAATGTTTCCGCCTTGGCGCAACATTTCAAAAATGACAGGTTTTTCCCAACTGTTACGTTTGATCGTTGCCTTGCAGTGTTGTGGCAAAATACGGGGGATGTTTTCAAGGAGTCCGCCGCCTGTTATATGAGCGACACCTTTTATATTAAAGTCGCGTATGAGATTTAGGATGCTGCGAACGTAGATCCGTGTCGGAGTTAATAATTCTTCTCCGAGGGTTTGATTTAATTCATCGGGCTGTGATGCTAGGTCCATCTCAAGTGTTTCGATGAAAACTTTTCGCGCTAGTGAAAATCCGTTAGAATGAAGTCCACTTGATGCAATACCAATAATCTGATCACCTTTTCTAATCGATGATCCATCGATAATTTTGTCATTATCAACAACACCAACTGAAAATCCAGCAAGGTCATATTCACCGCCTGAATACATCCCAGGCATTTCGGCTGTTTCTCCCCCTAGAAGGGCACAATTTGCTTGTTTACATCCTTCCGCAATTCCTTTAACGACTTCAACGGCTTGTTCTGGAGAGAGCTTTGCCGTTGCTAGATAGTCGAGGAAGAATAAAGGTTCTGCACCTTGAACTATAATATCATTGACGCACATAGCAACGAGGTCGATCCCGACGGTATCATGTTTATCCAACATAAACGCAAGTTTCAACTTTGTTCCGACACCGTCTGTCGCAGCGACTAGTGTAGGACGCTGATATTTACTACTGTTGAGTGAAAAAAGACCACCAAATCCCCCAATGTCAGTCAGTACTTCGGGGCGAGAAGTCTGTTTGACTAGTGGCTTAATCAGGTCAACGAAGTGATTTCCTGCATCTATATCAACACCGGCATCTTTATAAGTAACTGGTTTTTTCTTGTTCAATTTAGGCTCCTTGGGCAGTAAAATGGTTGGCATTAGACCATTCGAGCAGGGGGTTGTCAATGTTGTAAAAATTGTTTCTTAACCCGACTGCCTTGTATCGGTCAGGTTATCTTTCCCTGTATCAGATTCATGAAGTATGATAATTTTAGCAAGTTTTTTCTGAGAGACTTTAGATAATGAATTTTAGCACAAAAGTTATTTTTTTCGAGTGTTCCGCATGAGCAAAGACACTTATATTATTAGACCGTTCCACACAGCAGACCTGGATATGGTGTTGTTTATCGAAAAGGATTGCTATCCACACCCATGGTCGCTCGATCAGTTTATGCAGGAACTTGATAATCCTGTTTCCTCTATGTTGGTCTGTGAATGCGGTCAAGAAGTTGTTGGATATATTTGTTACTGGTTAATTGTTGGAGAGATGCAAATTCTTAATATTGCGACTTCCCCAGAAACGCGACGAAAAGGGGTTGCTGCGCAATTACTTGATCGTGCTTTTGAGTTGAGTATGTCGACAAGTCTTTCGGCTGCGTGGTTGGAGGTGCGATCTAGTAATAAAGCCGCTATTACGTTGTATCAACGCTATGGTTTTAAATTTAGTGGAACTCGCAAAGCCTACTATCGGGATGGCGAGGACGCATTTGTTATGTTAAGAGAATTTACCGATTAAATTTCAGGAGAGAATGAATGAAAAATATTAAGACGATTGTTTTGTCAAATCAGGAGATTTCGCCCGGATATTTCCGGATGAAAATCCTTTCACCCGGCTATTGTGAATCTGCACAACCCGGGCAATTTGTGATGTTTCGTGTGCAACGTTCTCTGCCCCCTCTCTTGCGGCGGCCTTTCGGAATTTTTCGGGCTGGTTTTTTACCTGCAGATTGTGACGATATGCCAGCGAAAGAGTTTATTGAAATAATTTATAAGGTTGTTGGGAGTGGGACAGAAATAATGGAAGGGTTGCATCATGGCGACCCTGTCGAATTGCTTGGACCATTAGGTGAGGGTTTTGACCTCGGTGCTCCAGAAGAGGAAAAAATTCTTGTTGGTGGTGGAATAGGTCTGGTGCCTCTTTATATGTTGGCAGAAAAAATGGTTGAAAACTCCAAAGTGCGTTTGCTTATGGGAGGCCGGACGCGGGACGATATCATCACGGTGACAGAATTTGAACGTCTTGGTGTCGAAACTTATGTATCCACTGAAGACGGAAGTTTAGGCGAAGAAGGCCTGGTCACACGAGTTTTAGAGCGTAAGCTGGATAAATATCCAAATGCAGCTGTTTTTGCTTGTGGGCCAATGCCGATGATTGAAGCTGTACAGAAAATTTGTGACTCTCGGGGGACTTCTTTGCAAGTTTCTCTGGAAGCTTTGATGGCGTGTGGTGTTGGTGCCTGTTTGGGCTGTGTCGTTAAAGGGGAGGGGCATAGTGATGCTGAACCGCGTTATCTTTGTACTTGTACCAGTGGTCCAGTATTCAGAGCAGAAGAACTTAATTGGGAAAAAGAGGCTGCGAACAATAGCGAATGTGGAGGTTGTAAATAATCATGTCTGAGAATAAAAAAATACAACCTCAAATGAGTGTGGAAGTCGCAGGTCTGAAGCTTAAAAACCCAATTATGCCTGCCTCAGGAACGTTTGGTTATGGTGAGGAATACGCTCCCTACCTTGATTTAAATCAGCTTGGCGCCGTCGTGACAAAAGGGATGTCGCTAAATCCCAAAGCGGGGAATAATACTCCCCGTATTTGTGAAACTGTTAGTGGTATGTTAAATGCGATTGGATTGCAGAATGTTGGCGTGGATGCTTTTATCAAGCATAAGATGGCTTATCTTGAGCAGTATGATACTCCAGTCATTGTCAACTTCTTCGGTAACACCCAAGATGAGTACGGCGAAGTCGCTGCACGTCTTGATGATGTCCCAGGGGTTTCTGCCCTAGAAATGAATATCTCCTGCCCCAATGTTAAGCATGGCGGGATTGTTTTCGGTACCGACCCTGCTGCTGCGTTTGAGGTGGTTTCTTTGGTTCGTAAAAGAACGAGTAAGCCATTAATTGTCAAGCTAACTCCCAATGTAACAGATATCCAAATCACGGCAAGAGCCGCAGAAGAAGCTGGGGCAGATGCTTTAAGTCTGATTAATACTCTGACGGGGATGGCAGTTGACGTTAAAACCCGCAAGCCTCGACTCGCAAATACTATCGGTGGTCTATCTGGCCCTGCTATCCGGCCAATTGCTGTGCGTTTGGTCCATCAGGTGGTCCAGGCTGTCAAGGTGCCGGTGATTGGAATTGGAGGAATTTCACGGGCTATGGATGCCTTGGAGTTCCTTATTGTTGGCGCGAAAGCGGTGCAGGTTGGAACGGCCAACTTTGTTGACCCGAATGCGATGGCTACAATTATCGCCGATCTGGAACAGTTCTGCTGTGAAGAGGGAATCGCTGACATCAATGAATTGATCGGAAGCCTGGAGTTGTAAACTCGTCTATGGATGTTATCGCAACTCATGTAAATGCTGATTTTGACAGCCTTGGCTCAATGATTGCCGCAAAGCGACTCTACCCTGATGCTATGTTGGTCTTTCCTGGCGGTCAAGAGCGTGGGTTGCGTGATTTCTTACTTCATAGCACTCTCTATGCTTATGATGTAAAGAAGATTCGCGATGTCGATCTAGCTGAAGTTACACGGTTAATACTGGTTGATGTTCGTAACTCAACTCGAATCGGTCAGTTTGTCGAGATTCTCGATAACAGTGACCTCGATATTCATATCTATGATCATCATCCAGAAGATGAAAATACAATAAAGGGTCGCGTTGAATATATCCAAGAAGTCGGGGCCACAGCGACAATAATGACCCAACGCTTTCTCGAGTGCGGAATCATTCCGACGGCCGATGAAGCGACGATGATGATGCTTGGTTTATACGAAGATACCGGCCATCTCCTTTTCCCCGGAACCACAGTAAAAGATTTTCAATCTGCAGCATTCTTACTCCAGAGTGGCGCCAATTTAAATACCGTTGCTGATTTTCTGGTTCGGGAAATGACCTCTGAGCAGATTGATTTGCTGAATGAGTTATTGAAGTCCTGCCAGAAACACCTCGTTAATGGTATTGAAATTGCTATTGCCTCTGCATCAATTGATTATTACGTTGGTGATATTTCAAGTTTGGTTCATAAACTCAAAGACATTGAGAATCTTGATGTTTTGATCGTTGCCGTACGTATGGAGGATCGTGTCTTTCTCGTGGGTCGCTCTCGTCTTCCTGAGATGCATGTTGGTGAATTCTTCCAAGAATTTGGTGGTGGTGGTCATTCATTTGCCGCTTCTGCGACTGTTCGTGATCTTCCTTTAGCGCAAATCCTCAAGCAGATTGAAACGTTACTCCACAGGCATGTCAATTTGCGTTGTGAGGCACGTCACTTGATGTCATCGCCTGTGAAAACGCTTTCGGTCAGTGCAACCGTTGAGGCTGCACGGGAAATGATGACACGATTTAATTTTAATGCTGTCCCAATTCTTAACGAACAGGGCGGTGTTGTCGGAATCATGACCCGGCAAGTGGTTGAGAAAGCAGCACATCATAAATTATTGGAAATGGATGTTGCTGAGGTGATGACTATAGATTTCCAGCCAGTCTCTCCAGAAACCTCTTTGTCCGAACTGCAGCAGGGGATCATCGAACATAACCAGCGCTGTGTTCCAGTGATTGATGATGAAAGACTTGTTGGGATTGTCACCCGAACAGACCTTCTTCGCTATATGTTGGGGGAGAAACAACAATATCGTGATGTGTCACGCAATGTTTCAGAGCGTCGTGGCCTCCAATTAAAACGAAAAAACCTTAAAAGGCTGATAGAGACACAACTTCCTGACCCGGTTAGGAACTTGTTGCAGCAATTGGGGGATGTCGCCGATCAGCTTGGTGTAGAGATTTATCTCGTTGGGGGTGTTGTCCGTGATTTGCTTTTAAGGCACCCAAACCTTGATATTGATATCGTTGTTGAAGGAGACGGGATTTGCTTTGCCGAGGCCTTTGCAAAAACATGCCAGTGTCGGGTTCGGGCTCATGATAAATTTGGAACAGCGGTTTTGGTCTTTCCCGATGGATTTAAAATCGATGTTGCCTCGGCCAGATTTGAATATTACGATCATCCCGCGGCCCTTCCTCAGGTTGAACATGCTTCTATTCGGCACGATCTTTATCGCCGTGATTTCACAATAAATGCCTTGACGGTTTCTCTTAATCACGAAAACTTTGGAGAGATGCTCGATTTTTTTGGTGGCCAACATGATCTCAAAGATAAGTCGATTCGGATCTTACATAGCCTCAGTTTTATTGAAGATCCGACCCGGCTCTATCGTGCCGTCCGCTTTGAGCAGCGCTTAGGGTTTCGTATCGGGCGCCAGACAGAACGATTAATGCGCAGCGCAGTCGGGCTTAAATCAGTTCAAAAAATTTCGGGTGGGAGGATCCTGAATGAGTTAGAGCAGATTCTTGACGAGCCACGGGTTGTTTCTGCGCTTAAGCGCCTTGATCAGTTGGCTTTGCTTAAATTCATCGATCCTCAATTGTATTTTGGTCAGGATACGGCCCAATTGTTTGTTGCTGCCGAACGGGCTAGTAGCTGGTTTGATCTTCTTTATACGGGCGAGAGTTATCGGCGTTGGTTGCTCTATTTGTTTTGTCTGTTTGATCACTTGTCGGCAAAAGACATTGATCGGGTTAGCCGTTGGCTTGGGATGCAGAGTCGGGATTGCATCGTATTGTCTGAGCAGGTTCCAAAAGTGAAACATCTTCATAAAATGACAAAGATGCAACGCAAAAATGGGAACTCTTCTCCTACAAATAGCGAAATCTATACCTGGTTTAATGGTTTGTCTATCGAAGTGATCCTTTATCTTATGGCTCGCAGTGAGAATGAGACCCTGCGTAAATGGATTTCTCTTTTTATCACAGGTTTACGAACAGAAAAGGTGCTTTTAAAAGGTGATGACTTGATCGCTCTTGGGTATCCACCGGGGAAATATTTTCAGGAAATATTTGTTTTCTTACTTAACGCACGTTTAAACCGTGACATTGTAAGTCGCGAAGACGAAATTCGTCTGATTGAAGAACACTTTCCTCTGACGGGTGCGCCTTCCTTCGGTTGACCGGAAGGTTCTTGTCGATTAAAATACTTTGTTCATTTAAAATCGTGTAAATGGTTTAGATTTATTTGTCTGCACATCTATATAATAGATGTGCAGATCAATTGAGTTTTATGCTGGAGTTAATAAGGCTAAAATGGAAAATATTGTTTCTAAAATAGCGATTATGCTGGTGCCGGCACTGTTAGCTATTATTTTACATGAAGTGGCGCATGGTTATATTGCCGAGAGGTTTGGGGATCCCACAGCTCGATTACTCGGGCGGTTGACGTTGAATCCTTTTAAGCATCTTGATCCGATTGGAACAATTGCCGTTTTTATTTTTGGGTTTGGCTGGGCGCGCCCTGTTCCTGTTAATCCAGGAAACTTTCGACGACCACGCCGTGATATGGTGTGGGTTGCGCTTGCCGGACCAACAACAAATTTTCTTCTAGCGCTTCTATCTGCTTTGTTGTTGCGTGGTTTAGGCTTGCTTGACCAAACCTCTTTAGGATCTTCTCAGATCTATATTCAATTTGTAACACCCGTTAAGATGATGGCTGGTTTCAGTTTGTATATCAATGTTCTCCTTGGTGTGTTTAATCTTATTCCCCTTCCACCTTTGGATGGAGGACGGATTCTTACCGGGATTCTACCAGAGCGTCAGGCCTCTCTGGTTAGTAGGTTTGAACCGTTTGGTTTTGTTCTGATTTTGTTTCTGGTTTTTTTTACAGATGTGTGGTCACTCGTATTAGGCCCCATTATCAATGCCTTGGTTGTGTTGCTGTCCGGGAATGAGATAGGACTTGTTGAAAAGGCGATACGCTTTTTATTTGGTCAGTGATTGATGTCAATACAGATTCAACTAGAAAAATTTACAGGTCCATTAGACCTTCTGTTGCACCTGATTAAAAGTCAGGAAATGGATATCTATGATATCCGTATTGTAGAAATAACAGAACAATATCTATCGATTATTGATCACATGCAGCAGCTTGATCTTGATGTTGCTGGTGAATTTTTGCTCATGGCAGCATCCTTGCTGCACATAAAATCGAAAATGTTACTGCCGCTTAGTGATGAGATGTCTGAGGAGGAGGAAGACCCTCGGGAAGAACTGGTGAAAAGACTTCTCGAGTATCAACGCTATAAAAATGTTGCTGAATTATTTCAGCAGTTACCTCAATTATCGAGAGATGTTTTTGTCGGGCAGTCTGGTTTTGTTGATTGTGTTGAAGAGGGTGAAGATAAAAGTGAGGTTGCAATTGGTATTTATCAGCTTGCCGATGCTTTTCATAAACTAATAAAGGATAAGCCCCCCGAAATATTTCATGAAGTCATTAAAGAGCCTCTTTCTGTGGCCGATTATGTGAGGCATATCGTTGGAAAACTGACACAGGAAAAACGTATTTCTTTTCGAGAGCTATGCTCTCCGGGTGAGTTTTCACGCAGTGTGCTTATCGTGACATTTCTTGCAACTTTGGAACTGGTCAAGTTATGTATTCTTCGCGTTGAACAGGTTGGTGACTTCAGTGAAATATGGTTGACTTTGGACGCTACCGACGAACAGCTTGCTCAGTTACATCCGGATAAGGAATTGCTTGCTTATGGATAACTTGAAGCAGCTTATAGAGGCTTTTATCTTTGCATCCGAAAGTCCTTTGTCTCTTGATCGCTTAAGTCATCTCTCTGAGCAGTCGAAAGCGGATGTCAAAGCAGTTATCGCGCAGCTCTTACAACAATATTCAGCTGGTAATCGGGGTTTTTATCTTGCGGAAGTTGCTGGTGGTTATCAGTTCCGGACCGATGCAGAATTGGCTCCTTGGTTGAAAGCATTGAATAGAGAGCGTGCGACACGCTTCTCTCGGGCCGCCCTCGAAACACTGGCGATTATTGCTTACCGACAGCCTGCGACTCGTGCAGAAATTGAATATCTACGTGGTGTCGATTCTGGAGGTGTGATGAAGACTCTTCTGGATAAAAACTTGTTACGTATTCTTGGAAAGAAAGACATTCCCGGGCGACCTCTGATGTATGGAACGAGTCGGCACTTTCTTGAAATGTTTGGCTTGCGAGATTTGAATGATCTACCGACTTTAAAAGAGTTTACCGCATTGGATCCTGAGTTAATTGAAGCTGAACCTTTAGATTCTGTATAAGTTGAGATTGTAAATGGCTGAACGATTGCAAAAATTAATTTCTCAGGCGGGGCTAGCTTCACGCAGGCAGGCTGAGAAGTGGATTGAAGAAGGAAAAGTTCTCTTGAATGGCAATGTCGCTACGCTTGGAGAGCGAGCGGATTTAGCGGTTGATCAAGTTCATGTTAATGGGCAGCTTCTGCCTGGTGCTCAAAAGAGGGTTGCTGTTCTTTTAAATAAGCCACGCGGTTATGTTTCAACTCTTAGCGATCCTGAAGGGCGGCGTCTTGTCACTGATCTGGTCACAGATGTTCCACAGCGCCTCTTCCCAGTTGGCCGATTGGACTTTAATACCGAAGGTTTGTTGTTACTGACAAACGATGGCGATTTGGCGCAATGTGTTAGTCATCCGAGCCATCATGTTAATAAAACCTATCTGGTGAAGGTTCGTGGTCAGTTAAACCGCAAAATTATTTATCAGTTAGAGCATGGCGTTACTCTTGATGACGGAAAAACTGCCCCGGCAAAAGTCGAAGGTGTTAGGAGCGCCGACTCAAATTGCTGGTTTGAGTTAACCATTCATGAAGGGAAAAACAGGCAAGTGAGGCGAATGTGTGATTATGTTGGTTTGTCTGTGGTTCGACTTAAACGAGTTCGTTTAGGATTTCTCGATTTAGACAATGTAGCGACTGGTTGTTATCGTTACTTGACTAAGGATGAAATCTCTAAGTTAAAAAAATAATAATAAAACAATATTCATTATTGTTCTTTTTTTTTGATGTGTGCTATTATTTTCACTGTCTTAAATATAGAATAATATGCATGATTGCCTTTTATCTATGCTGTCTGACTTGACACGTTATTCTTGTTTCACGTATCTTTCACTGTGGTTTTTATAAATAGTTAATTTCAGGAGTTTTTTTTGGCAACGAATAAAGATAAATTACTAGAGTCGGCGCAGAAAAACCTGAAGAAAAAACAGGTGGCCAAGGCAATTAAAGATTATGTAAAGATTGTCGAACTCGACCCTGCAGATGTCCGATCACGACAAAAACTTGCAGAATTATACGTTCGCACAAATAAAAATACCGATGCTTATGAGCAGTATGAATCTGTCGCCAAGTATTTTTCTAGCAATGGGTTTTATCTCAAAGCTGTCGCTATCTATAAGCAAATGCAACGTCTTGACCCAAGCCAGATAGCACTGTTTAACCGTTTAGCCGAGTTAAATGAAAAACAAGGGCTGGTCGGCAATGCAATGGCTGAGTACCGCAATTTGGTTGATTATTATGGCCGCAATGGAATGATTGCGGACGAAATTAAGACTCTAGAGAAAATGCGTGACCTTGATTTGAACAATCTGAATGTACGGGTCAAGCTAGCAGAGGTTTTTGCTCACAATGAACGAGAAGAGGAAGGGTATGCCGAGCTTGAGTCGGTTCTGGAAATATTAGGAGAAAAGGGCGACTTTGATAAAATCCTTAAGCTCTATAAAATGTTCTTGCCTCTATATCCCAAGGACAAGAAGCTCCAGATGGGGCTGGCATTAGCTTTTTACGAGAAGGGTGATTTCAGCCGAGGGGTTACAATTCTTGAGAAGTTGCTGACAGATAAACCGGATGACCCCGATTTACTTCGTTTGCTAGGGCGTGGTTACTCTGATCTTAAAAACTGGTCTAAATCATGCGAAATTTACCAACAACTTCTAACGATGGATCCCACCGACCTTGATATCCGGGAGGCAATGATTCAATGTGAAATTGATGGTTGCAAATATGATCGTGCTTTGGGTGAACTCGAAGAGTGGAAGGACACTTTCTTTAAAGCTGATCGCCTTGACCGTCTGAAGGAATTCTATGAAATTCTCAAGGAAAAGCTTGAAGATAACAGTATCGTTTTCCAGACTCTTGATTCTATTTATGAATTGACAGGAGAAGGCGACAAGCTTCTTGATATTATTTCCGAGCAGGACGATAAAGCCGATGAAATAGTCATAGAAGAAACCCTTTCAGACTCCTTACTCGGTATTGCTGAAGATGATATTGCTGTTTCTGATGATGACCTGATACTGACAGACGATTCTGATGATTTAAGCTTCGATATTGTTGAAGATGAGCTACTTGATTTGCAATTAGAATCTTCATTTGAGGATGATTTTTCAGGTGAAAGTGCAGATTCTGACGCAATCATAGAGTTGGATATTGATGATAGCTTAGATCTCTCTTCTGGAAATAGCGATGATATCGACTTCTCTTTTGATATGGACGAAGAGACTGCCGAAGAATCCGCTCCTGCTGCCATACCTAATCTTCAGGCAGACTTAGAAGAAACTGAATTCTATATCCAACAGGGTTTATATGCTGAAGCAGAAAAACTCTGTCAGGACATCTTGGCGTATAGCCCTGATTGCGTTGAGTGTCAGTCAAAACTAGAAGAAATTGAATCATTAATGAATAAAGAGGGGCAAGAGGTTGCTGAAGTCGAGGTCGAACAGACCAATACCTTTGCTTCTGACAATGTCACCAATCTTGATTTTGATCTTAACCTTGATTCCCTTCGGTCAGATGAAGACACTGAGAAAAGAATCTTTAAGACTGATGTCGATGAGCAGATTGCTGCAGACGATATGGAATCCCATTATAACCTTGGTATTGCTTACCGGGAGATGGGTCTGTTGGATGATGCCATCAGTGAGTTTGAAAAGGCAGAGAAAGAGCCTGCCCGTTATGTTGATTGCCAGACACTGAAAGGGCTCAGTTTTTCTGATAAAGGGGACTATGAAAATGCTGAATCAATGTTTCAGCAGGCTCTTGATTCCTCTCTGTTGGAAGATATTCAACGATTGAACCTTGGATATGAACTGGGCTTACTCTATGAGAGGGCTGAGCGTTCTGAAGATGCTTTGACGAGCTATCAAGATGTTTTTGCGCAGGATAATAATTACCGAGACGTTCGAGATAAAATTGCCGATCTAAGGAATACTCTTGGCTTATCTGAGGGGAACTCCACCGATGGTCTTGATGAACAAAAAGAGCGCATCTCTTTCCTTTAAGATCTGCTTTTTAATATTCTTTTGAACTTTTCTGTTAGTCAATAGTTGTATTTTTTGTGGAGTATTTATGGGGTATACCGACCACTTTAATTTTAATCGTGAACCATTCTCAAATGCTCCGAACGATAAATTTTATTTTGACAGTGAACAGCATAATCAAGCCTTATTGCGGCTGAAATATTCTGTTGATACAGATAAAGGCCTTGCGGTCCTTGTTGGTGGAGTAGGGACGGGAAAAACGACATTAGCTCGTCGTATGCTCGACAATCTTCCTATCGAAAAGTATGAGTCCTCTCTTTTGGTTATGATTCACTCTGCGATCACCCCCGAGTGGATCATGTCACGTCTTTGTGTCCAGTTAGGGGTTAAAAACCCCGATATAAGCCCCTTGAAGATGTTGAAACAACTTTATGAGAGGTTGCTTGATATTGAGAGGGAAGGGCGAAAAGCCGTTGTTCTTATTGATGAAGCACAGATGTTACAGACACGTGAGTTGATGGAAGAATTTCGTGGTTTGTTGAATCTTGAAATTCCTGATAAGAAACTCCTCAATATCATTTTTTTCGGACTGCCTGAGCTTGATGATATTATGAAGCTCGATGCCCCTTTAGCCCAACGTGTCGCTTTCAAATACACCCTGAAGCCCCTTTCTGCTGAAGAGTCTCTTGAATATATCAATTATCGGTTGAAAGTTGTCGCTTGTGAAACTTCTCCTTTTAGCTCTGATGCTTTAGATTTAATTCATAAGTTCTCAGGTGGCGTGCCCAGACTTATCAACACCATTTGTGATAATGCCCTGTTTGAGACATATCTACGTAATGGAACTGACGTTACTGCTGAAATTATTAATAATGTTGCTGAAGATTTAGGGCTTAACTCTGTGGGCTTAACACTTGCTCCTGAAGAGAGCCAAGAAGAGGAACTTGATGATCTTGACGACATTGAAATTGTTTTTGATGGGTTAGAGGAAAAATAAGAACAACATACTGATTTTATATAACAGTTTGTGATAGCGGTCGGATATAGTTCCGACCGCTATCTTTTTTTAATTCTAGTCGGCATAATGGAATCATGGATACAAAAATACATATTTTGCCTGAAGAACTGTGTAATAAAATTGCGGCTGGCGAGGTCGTAGAGCGTCCTTCTTCTGTGGTGAAAGAGCTTCTTGAAAACTCTTTAGATGCTGGTGCTACTGATATTCTTATAGAGCTTGAAGCAGGTGGTAAGCGGTTAATTAAATTAACAGATAATGGTTGTGGGATGAATAGACAAGACGCATTCCTGTCGTTTGAACGTCATGCAACCAGTAAAATTAGAAGCGATAGTGATCTCTTTGCATTGACCACTCTTGGTTTTCGTGGTGAGGCATTGGCTTCGATTGCTTCGGTATCACGAGTTCAATTAAATACTTGCGATAATGATGATGGGTTGGGGCAGCAAATTTATGCTGAAGGGGGGAAAATAAAAAATACGGCAGAAGCGGGTCTTCCTCGCGGTACAATGATTGAAGTAAGGAACCTTTTCTTTAATATGCCGGCAAGAAAAAAGTTTTTACGCCGGGAGCAAACCGAACTTGGCCATGCTGCTGATGTTGTTACAAAACAAGCCCTAGCGAATCCAGCGGTCAGTTTTCGCTTAAAACACAATGACCGAATGATGCTTGAATTGCGTCGAGAAAAAGGTTTACAAGAGCGGGTTGCAGCTCTTCTGGGAAGATCTTTGCTGCAAGATTTACTTTCAGTGGATTTGCAAGGTGATGATGATCTTTGTCTGACTGGTTTGATTTCTCAGCCTCAATTGACGCGATCGGCAGCATCTCATATTTACACTTTTATCAATGGTCGTTATATCCGAGATCGAGTTGTTCAGCATGCGGTCATGGATGGTTATCGGCATCTCTTGATGAAAGGGAGATACCCCGTTGTCGTCATATTTTTAAAAATTGATCCTGCACAAGTTGATGTTAATGTTCATCCAACTAAACATGAAGTTCGTTTTCGTGAGCAGGCTCTTGTCCACGATTTCATTGCCCACGGCTTGCAACAAACACTTCGTCCTGCTCAGTGGATCGAAAAAGGGGAAGAAGACTCTGATGTTGGCAAAGTCAATGTAACATCAGCACAAGCCTTCTCGACAGATACGGGACATCGTCCCTTAGCAGCTGTCAGAGAAGCCCCTGTAGAATATTCTCTTCCAGAAGAAAGTAAACAGCAGGAAGCTTCTCACGGATTACCTATTGATCAATATGAGATTGCAGCCTGTAATGATTCATTACCGGCAGAGATTAAGTTGCAGGATTCTCAGTATGTATTGCCGGGAAGCGAACAGAGGGGATTTTTTTCTGGACTGCAGCTTCTTGGACAATATCATCAGAGCTATATTCTATGTCAGGATAGTGCTGATCTCATTTTGATAGACCAACATGCCGCGCATGAGCGGGTTGGTTTTGAAAAACTACGCCATGCTTATGCTGCTGGTACAATACCGAGTCAAACTTTGCTTTTCCCTGAAGTTCTTGAGCTTGATTTCAATAGTGCAACGGCACTAGGTGAGAATCAGGATGAATTAGCGAGCCTTGGGTTTGATATTGAACCTTTTGGCGGGAAATCTTTCGCCTTAAAAGCAATTCCACAGTTGTTAGGGAATAAAGATGCCGTTAAGTTGGTTGTTGATGTCGCTCTTGAATTAGAACGAATAGGTCGTGCTGGGCAGCTACGCGAGTCGATAGATGAAATCTTGATCCTGATGGCGTGCCATAGTGTGATTCGTGCCAATCAATCTCTTGCCCCCGTTGAAATTAAAGCTTTATTTCAAGAACTCGACCAGATTGATTTTAAAGCAAATTGTCCCCATGGGCGTCCCATCTTGCAAAGGATGACTCTCTCTGAAATTGAGCGATTGTTTCGTCGCCACTAATGTTTCACTGAACGAATAATTGCATTTTATCTGTTAAGCTCGACTTTAAATTTACTATTTTTATGAGATTGAACATGACGGAAAGATCAGCAAAAGATCAAATATCGGTATTGGTTGTTTGTGGACCAACCGGTTCTGGGAAAACCTCTCTAGCTCTTTCTTTAGCTGATAAGTACCCACTGGAAATGATTTCTGCAGACTCACGTCAAGTTTATCGACAAATGGATATTGGCACGGCTAAAGCAACATCTCTGGAACAGGTATTAGCTCCTCATCATATGATTAACTTGATAGATCCTGACCAGTCTTTTTCAGTTGCTGAATTTGTTGATCAGGCCCACCAGAAAATTTCTGAAATAGCAGCACGTGGGAAAATCCCCTGTGTTGTTGGAGGGACAGGTCTCTATATCCGAGCGCTTTTGGGGGGGCTGGCTGAATTACCAGGGTGTCACCCCGAGTTAAGAAAAAGCCTTCATCAACGTGAACAAGAAGAAGGCCCTGGAACCCTGTATTGCGATTTACAAATAGTCGATCCTGAATCTGCAACCGAGATTCATCAGAATAATATTGTTCGAATTGTCAGAGCTCTTGAGGTTTATCGCACAAGTGGTAGGAAAATGTCAGAACTTAAGGCAGAACACCATTTTTCATGCCAGCCTTACCGTGTGTTAAAGTTTGCTCCAGATTTCCCCCGAGAAGAACTTTATCGAAGAATTGATTTGCGTGCGGAGCAAATGATTGCCGATGGTTTGATCGCTGAAGTCGAAGGGTTGGTTGAGAAATACTCCTTTTCTCTGAAATCTTTAGAAACCCTCGGATATCGAGAAGTGGTCCTTTATTTAAAGGGTGAAATTACACAAGAAATGATGCTTGAAGATATTCGCAAATACACCAGGCAATATGCAAAAAGGCAATTAACTTGGTTCAGAAAAGAGACTGATACTATTTGGGTTGATTCCTCAACAGAGTCTGATAAAGTAGTACAATCTATTGATAATTTTTTACATTAAGTAAAGGAGTGGACATGCCTAAATCACCATTTAATATTCAAGATCAATACTTGAATCAGGCTCGCAAGGAGAGGGTTAAGGTGTCTCTTGAGATGATGACAGGGGAAAAGCTGGAAGGTTACATAAAATCTTTTGACAGCTTTTGCATCTTAGCTGAATGTGGGGGCGACGTTCTCATTTACAAGCATGCGGTCAGTTCAATTGTATCTGTTGATGGACATTTTCGTTTGCATGGCGGACGTGATTGATCTTTTGAAAAGTAAAAGTTTTATTAAGGGCGGTGCCACTGGTACCGCCCTTGCTGTTTCATCACCGCAAAAGATATACTGCCACTTCATGTAATCGTTTTATTCTTGAATAAAAACAGACCAAAGAAAGAAAACAGAAAATGCTAAAGGTCGAATCGGTTGAGCCAGGGAGTTACGCTGCAGAACTTGGACTCCTTTCTGGTGACAGGCTCCTCAGTATGAATGGCTATGAAATAAGCGACCTCGTTGATTACCATCTTTATTTGGAGAGTTCCTCTCTGACTCTCGGAGTCATCCGGGACGACGATGAATTGTGGGAGTTTGAATTAGAAAAAGACCCTAGCGAAGATTTGGGCCTGACCATGCAGCACCCACATCCACGTCAATGTGGGAATCAATGTTTATTTTGCTTTGTCCATCAGTTGCCAAAAGGGATGCGTCAATCTCTTTATATCAAGGATGAGGATTATCGTTTTTCTTACCTCTATGGATCGTATATCACCCTGACTAATCTGGAAGAATATGATTTTAAACGAATTATCCAAGACCAGTTGTCCCCACTGTATATTTCTGTTCATGCCACGGAACAAACTTTACGTGAAAAACTATTGGGGACAAAAATACCAGATATATTGCCGTTGCTTGAAAGATTAACGTCAGCTGGCATCGAGCTTCATTGTCAAATTGTCGTCTGTCCAGGAATCAATGATGGATCTGCATTGCAGCAAACTGTAGAAGATTTAGCGGGATTCTACCCACAAATCGCTTCATTGGCGGTTGTCCCGGTTGGTCTGACACAATTTAGAACGAAGCTCCCTCAGTTAAGGAAAATGACACAATCGGATGCGGCAGCGTGTCTTGACGTGGTTTTCTTACTTCAAAAGCGCTTTTTGCGTGAACATAAAAGTCGTTTTGTCTTCCCTGCTGATGAATTTTACTTACAAGCAGATGTTCCCATTCCACCAATGGATGAATATGAGGGTTTTCCTCAAATTGAAAATGGTGTGGGTATGATTGCGCAGTTTCGGAATCAAACTTCAGAAGTCATTGAGGAAGCACAGGCCTTACAAATAGATAAAATCACCTTGGTGACGGGATGTTCCTTTGCTGATGAATTGCGAAGTTTCGCCGATCTGCTTGGAGAAAAGGTTGAGATAGAATTGCAAGTTATTGAGATACATAATGACTTTTTTGGTTCAGACGTTTCCGTGACCGGGTTGATCACCGGACAGGATTTGCTAGTCCAATTACAGGGTGGCAATTTGGGGTCAGGGATTTTAATTCCAGATGTTAGGCGCAAAGATGGAGAAACACTTTTTCTCGATGGTAGTTCTATGGAAGATATCTCAACACAGCTAAAAGTTCCAGTCGTGGCTGTGGAAAGTACCCCATGGGGAATTCTGGATGGCTTGGAACAGTTGGCTGATGGAGCTGTAGAAATCTGTCGTATGTGATACAAGAAGGCCGAATTATGCATAAAAAACTGATTATTGGAGTTATCGGGGCAGGCCACACAGTGTCTGCTCGTCTCGAAGAGGCCTATAGGGTTGGAGAGTTGATTGCTCAGCGAGGGGCTGTCATGATATGTGGCGGTCTCGGTGGTGTCATGGAGGCCGCTTCACGTGGCTGTGCTGAAGCAGGCGGGGAAGTCATTGGCGTATTGCCGGGCGATTCATCAACAACAGCAAATCCTTATGTCACGATACCGATTGTGACCGATTTTGGTCACGCAAGAAATATTATTATTGCACAGACAGCCCATGCACTTATTGCAATTGAGGGGGAGTATGGCACATTATCTGAAATTGCAATTGGTATGAAACTGGGGAAACCCGTGATCGATCTTGGTGGCTGGGCGAAAATACCAACTACCTTTCAGGTTGAGACACCAGAACATGCAATTCAGGTTGCATTTGATTCAATTACAGAAGGTAGATTCTAATGGAAAATACACTCAAGTCGACACGTGATCATTTGAACTCTGCTTCTCAAGATGTAGAGGATCATCCGGTTGCAGGATTGATTGAATGGTTGCGAGGGCGCGGTAAAATCGTGGTTGTCTGCCATGATAACCCTGATCCAGATTCTATTGCTGCTGCTGTCGCATTACGTCATCTGATTCTGATGAAAACCGGTCAGGATGCCGTTCTGTCATATGGTGGCGTTATCGGGCGCAGTGAAAATCGTAAAATGGTTGAATTGCTTGAAATCTCATTGGTTCCCATTAGTGACCTTGATTTAAGCCAATTTGCTGTTGTCTGTGTTGTTGATACCCAACCCGATGCAGGGAATAATTCGTTGCCACCCGGTCAGGCAGTTCATGTTGTTATCGATCATCACCCACCGAAAAAAAAGCTTGATGATGTTTTCTGGGTTGATATCCGTGAGAGCTATGGTGCATCAGCAACCATTCTTTATGAGTACCTTAACAGTCAGGACGTATCAATCAATACCAAGTTGGCGACCAGTCTTTTTTATGCGCTTAAATCTGAAACACAAGATTTAGGGCGAGAATGGTCAAAGGCAGACCGCGAAGCCTATTTGAAGTTGTTGCCCCTTTCAAATAATCAAATTCTTTACGATATTATCCACCCTCAAGTCACGGGTGATTATTTTTCAACTTTCCATACGGCTATTCAAAATGCCCAAATTTATGGAGAAATGTTGGTCTTTAATTTGCGCCAGGTCAATAATCCTGATCTTGTTGCAGAATTGGCCGATTTTCTCTTGCGTCAGGAGGGTATAGAGTATGTCTTGGGAATGGGCTGGTTCGAAGGAACCCAAATTCTTTCAATGCGTTCAATTAATACTGAAGTCAAACTGGGCCTAGTTATTCAGGAAATGGTTGAGGGGATTGGTACTGCTGGAGGCCATGGCATGATTGCTGGTGGTCAAGTCCGTGATATATCGACTGATGAACGGGAACAATGTGAACTTGAGCAGCTTTTGACCGAACGCATGTTTAAGTCCCTTGGGATTAAAAAAGTGACGGCGAGAACTCTCATATAGTCCTTTTGTGAATGTTTCAGTTGATTGACATAAAGCTTGAGGGCGGGCTATAAACGAGCCTGTCTTTCTGGGGAGTTTTAATGCGTTTATTTATTCTTTTGTTCTGCTTATTCCTGCCATTTAACTCTGCGACTGCTGCTGTTGACATTGCTCTGCGTGGCAAAGATCCGGTGCGCATAGAGGATGTCTATCAACAGAGGGGAATTCCTTATGTTGCAATAGAAGATGTCTTGGATGTCGTTGGCCTGACTGGGCACTGGAACTCCATTTCTCATACTTTTAGAATCCGTACAAAGCGTGGATGGGCTGAGATTTCACCCGCGAGCAGTTTTTTGAAAGTTTCTGATGAGTATTACCCTCTCGAAGAAAAACCCCGCTTTATCGATGGTCGTCTTCGTGTGACCGACAATTTTATCCTTAATCAGCTTGCTCAGTTAAGCGGTCAGTCAATCTATTTTCGTAATCTTGACCCGGGGACAGATAACCTTCCGGAAAAAGAACAGACGACAGGGTTGGAAAAACTTTTCGCTTTTTTGTTGAATAAAAAAGCCAGCCCGGGTGGACCGATACTTCGTGCGGTCGCTATTGATCCAGGGCATGGTGGTTTGGATACGGGAGTCATTGCCCCGAGTGGGTACAAAGAGAAAGAGCTTAATCTTGAAGTTGCTCAGAAATTGGCGAAACAGTTGAAAATGAAACTGGGTACTCCAATTTACTTAAGTCGTGATGGAGATTATGAGCTGACGATGGAGCAGCGTCTACAATCTGCTAATAAAGATGATGTCGATATCTGGCTGCTACTGCATGCGCAAGCTTCTTTCTCTCCCGAGGACAGCGGCGTTACCTTATTTGTCAGACCTGAAGAGGTTGTTCCCAATATTATTGTAGAAGAGGTGGCGGATGAGGTTTTAAGCGATAGCTTGCTGCTTGCCAACGAACTTGTTCTCGCAATGCGAGAAAGCGGTATCAAGGTGCGTGGTATTTACCCATCTTCACGTTTATCTCTGGGGCGAGGAACGTTGCCAACAGTTGAAATTGAACTTGGTTATTTAAGTCACGCAGAAGAACTACTGAATCTTCAAACTCCAGAATATCAAGATCAAATGGTCCAAGCACTTTATTCCGGCATTCGCCGCTATGCAAAACAATCGAAGGAGAAAACAGATGGAAACAACTGAACCTCGGCGCTTTGATGGTCGCCTTGAAGATCAACTCAGGCCTATCAACTTTCAACGTCAATTTACCCGTTATGCCGAAGGATCAGTCCTTGTCTGTTGTGGCGAAACCAAAGTTTTATGTAACGCCTCTGTTGAGGAGCGTGTTCCTCCGTTTATGCGCGGTAAGGGTCGTGGTTGGGTTACTGCCGAATATAGCATGTTACCACGCGCCACCCACACTCGCTCGATGCGCGAAGCTGCAAAAGGAAAAATTTCTGGTAGAACACAAGAAATTCAGCGTCTCATTGGACGTTCGTTGCGGGCCATTACCGATCTCGATGCGATGGGTGAAATCACCGTTCAGATCGATTGTGATGTCCTTCAGGCTGATGGAGGGACACGCACTGCATCAATCACCGGTGCCTATGTTGCTCTTTATGACGCATTGAAATCTTTGGTCAACAGAGGTGTTCTCAAGAATATGCCCCTTAAGGATAGTGTCTCGGCAATCAGTGTTGGCATTGTTGGATCAAAGCCACTTCTCGACTTAAATTATGAGGAAGACTCCAACGCTGACGTTGATATGAACTTTGTCATAACGGGTTCTGGGAAGTTTGTCGAAGTTCAAGGAACTGCAGAAGAAGAGCCATTCTCTCTTGAAGAGCTTGATGCCTTGCGTGACCTTGCTTTATCTGGTTGTTCTCAATTGACCGACCTACAACAACAAGCGTTGAGCCTTGAATTATGAAATTACTCGTTGCAACGGGGAATAAGGGGAAGCTTAAAGAAATAAATCGCCTTTTGGCTGACGAATCAATTGAGGTTGTTGGATTAGATCAACTCACAGCCCCTCCTGAAGTTATTGAAGATGGCGATACCTTTGAGGCCAACGCTTCTAAAAAAGCATTGGAGATGGCTCGCTTTAGTGGCCTGGTGACTTTAGCTGATGATAGTGGTTTGGTTGTTGCGGCTCTTAACGGCGACCCAGGGGTTAACTCAGCACGATATGCTGGCGGACACGGCGATGACCCTGCAAACAACTCGAAATTGTTAAGTGAGATGGAACAGATAAATGACGAAAACCGTCAAGCTGCATTCCATTGTGTCATCGCTTTAGCGTGGCCTGATGGGCGCTGTGAGAACTTTGATGGACATGTCTCAGGATTGATTATGCGAGGTGAGCGAGGTGAGGGTGGCTTTGGCTACGATCCTCTTTTTATGGTTCCCGAATATGGTAAAACCATGGCCGAGCTATCTCTGGAAATTAAAAACCGCATTAGCCATCGCGGGACAGCATTGCGTAAAGTTATCCCGCTGTTAAAACAGTTAGCAAAACAATAAAGACAGCTTTCTCGTCAGAATATTAACAAAAAAAGGACCATTTCCGTTTCGGGAAGGTCCTTTTTTTGAAATAACAGTCAATTAATACTTTTTTTACTGGCTGTTGTTTCTTTCTTTTTATTAAACGAGTTGAGCCGCAGCCAATTGACCCAGAGTTGCGATAGCTGATTCGATATCTTTATCCCACCTTGCTGCGTTTAAGCGTATGAAATTCTGGTATTTCCTTTCAAGTGAAAAGATCGGTCCGGGGGCGATACCGATATTGTGTTTTCTTGCATCTTTATAGAGCTGCATTGCATCAACCCCAGAAGTCATCTCAACCCACAAGTTGAAACCACCCTGAGGGCGTGACGCACGAGTCCCAGCAGGAAAGAATCTCCCGATAGCTCCTTGCATCTGTGCCATCTGATGAGCATAGCGCTTGCGGATAGAGCGCAGGTGGTGCTCATAACCACCATTGGCAAGAAACTCGGCGATAGCTAACTGTGGTGGACTTGCTGTAGCGACTCCGGTAAGCATTTTACGCCGCTCGATGTCATCCTGATAGCGTCCTGCAACAACCCACCCAACACGGTAGCCGGGGGCAAGTGTTTTACTAAATGATGAACAAAGCAGAACATTATCATTGCGGTCGAAAGCTTTAGCTACTTTAGGCCGTTCACCACTGTAAGCAAGGTCCCCGAAGATATCATCCTCAATTAATGGAACCTGATAATGGCTAAGGATTTCAACGAGGCGCTTTTTGTCAACGGTTGATAGGCTACTCCCAACCGGATTATTAAAATTAGAAATGACGACGCATGCTTTGACTTTGTCTCCATTATGACTAAGAGCATAATCGAGAGCTTCTAGGCTGATACCACCACGCGGAGATGTTGGAATCTCAAGGGCTTTAAGGCCGAGATCATCTATTAGTTGAAGGAAATTGAAATAAAAGGGGGTTTCGATGGCGACCGTATCGCCGGGGCGGCATAAGGTTCGCAACGAAAGATCAACGGCTTCGACACAGCCTGAGGTAATAACAATTTGATCGGGGCTTAAGGTGCAACCAGAAAGAAGCATCCGTCGTGCAATCTGCTGACGTAAACGCAAATTCCCCGGAGGTAACTGATAGGAAACGGCTTGATTGGGATAGCGCCTTGTTTCGCGCGCCAACATTCGATTCAATTTGTCGACTGGTAACAAGGAGCAATCAGGGACAGAAATACCAAGTTTCAGGAGTTGCGGATTGAGATGATCGCGCATAACTCTATGGTAGATTTGGTTCAAGTTGACGTCAGTAGGATTCAATAGCTCTGGAGGATTGAAAACCGGATCGGATGGGATTTCGAGTAACTGTGGACGGACATAAAACCCAGACTGGGGCCGGGCTTCTATAATTTGACGGTCTTCGAGTTGTCCGTAAGCCTCTTTGACTGTATTCACACTGACCTGCATCTGATGACTCAGTTTACGTATTGAGGGAACGCGGTCACCTGGGCGTAAAGTCCCTTGATCGATTAGAAAATTGATGCGCTCTGCAACGGTTTCATAAAGAGGCTTTCTCGATGTCGATAATTGACTATTTAGCATGGTCACCTCCCTTCAATGGTGTTGATGGATTTGTTTTAGCAGCATTTCCACTATGTCAACAGGCACAATTGCTCACATCAGTTATGGGTACAGTTATGTGTATGTGGGTTTCGCTTGGGTACAATTATAATGATCTGTATCTGGTAGACCAAGAAAAATAAATCCATAATACCTTAACACCAACAAGGGAGGTCACATGGAGTTGTGGCTTAAGGAAAATGAAATCATTGATTTAAGTGAAAGGTTCGGAGGCTATCGTGTGATTTGTCGCAAGGGACACTGTTGGTTGACGCGCGAAGGTGATAGCCGAGATGTGATTATGTCCACCGGGAAAGAGGCCAAAATTGATGGTCGATCTGTTATTGTGACAGCGCTCAGTGATGTCACGATGATGCTAATTTGTGAAAGTACTATTTCAAATGATTGTCGTGAAAAAGTTTAGAATACTGTCTGTAATGTTATTAAAAAAATAATATAGTGTGTTGATCCGACCTAAGCCGCTTCATGCAATCATGTGTCAAGTGATTAGGAGTTGTTTCTATGTTGTCTTTATGTGTAGAATGGCATCATATTTCACATTAAATTACATATAGGAGACGGCTTCATGGTTAAAAAAGTAGGTTTTGTTGGGCTAGGTACTGTGGGTAAACACATGGCGAAAAATCTTCTTAAAGGACGCTATGAATTAACTGTTTATGACAATAATCCCGAAACTGTTAATGATTTAATCGAGCTAGGTGCTAATGGTGTTGATACTGCAATTGAAGCCACAAAGGGCAAAGATCTTGTTATTGTAATTTTGCCTGAGAAAGAAGAGCTAGATGCTGTTCTTTCAACTGATACTGGTTTTATGGCTGGCCTTGATCCGGGCACAATTCTTGTTGATATGGGGACTCATTCCCTGAAGACGACTATCGATCTTGCTGAGCAAGCTGAGAAGCAGCGAATTGTGTTTGTTGAGGCTCCAGTTTGGGGGACAAAGGAACATGCTGCGAATGGTTTGTTGACTCTTCTTGTTGGTGGTGATGTAACCGCCATCAGTCGTTGTCGTGAACTATTTTCTTTGATTTCCCTTAACCTGATTCATGTTGGTGAAATTGGTTCTGCTACCAGGATGAAGTTTGTGGTTACTCAATATCAAGCTCACTTAATGGAGGGACTCGCTGAATCGTTGGTTTTCGGTGAAAAACTTGGATTTAGTGTTGATCGTATCCTTGAGGTTTTTGATTCCGGTGGGTTGGCTTCACCACTTACTCATTCGAAAGGACGTACTATCTCGCGAGGGGATTTCTCTAGGAATTTAGCTCTTAAGTATGTTCATGAAGGACTCAAGAGTGTTAAGGAAGCGGCAACCATGTCTGGATTGGAATTACCAGCCAATGACGCTGTTCTCAAGGTTTATGAGCAGGCTGTTAATGACGGTCGTGGCGAAGAAGATTTTTCTGCAGTTATTAAGGTTATTCGCAGTTAGTTTTAGAGTGATAATTGAAAATAATAAAGGGAGGTCCTCTGCTTAATGGGACTTCTTTTTACGTGGTGATTCTCTCTTCAGTAGTTTGTGCAGGTTAATATCTTGACTCTCTGTGGTGCCAATGTTAAAAACGCCTCGATTTTATAAGTCATAAACATATAAGGAGAAAATATCATGGAAAGAACATTTGCAATCATTAAGCCTGATGCTTTTGCTGCGGGTTCAGCTGGTCAAATTTTGGCTCGTATTTATGCAGAAGGTTTTAAAGTTGTTGGCCTCAAAAAGCTTTATTTGAGCAAGGTTGAAGCTGAGGGTTTTTATGCAGTTCATAGTGAACGTCCATTTTTTGGTGAACTGACTGATTTTATGAGCAGCGGTCCATGTGTTGTTATGGCTCTTGAAGCTGACAATGCAATTTCTAAATGGCGTGACCTGATGGGTGCAACGAATCCTGCTGAAGCTGCTGATGGCACTTTGCGTAAAGAATTTGGTAGCAACATTGGCGAAAACGCCACACATGGTTCTGATGCTCCTGAAACAGCGGCTTTTGAACTGGGTTACTTCTTTAACGGACTCGAATTACTTTAATCCATTTCCGTTAAAGAGCTTGTTTCCAAGAAAGCCCTTCGGTACTATTCCGAAGGGCTTTTTGCGTATTAAAACGATAGGATGTACGTTGAATAAAGATAAAATAGATCTTAAAAGTTTGACTCAAGAACAGCTGGAAGGGTTTCTTTCTGAATTGGGGAAAGAAAAGTATCGGGTCAAACAGATTTTGCGCTGGATTTATCAGCGTCATGTGACCGACTTTGAACAAATGACCGATCTGGCAAAGCTGTTTCGTGCTCAGTTGGCCGATCGTGCTTTTGTGTCTTCATGGAAACCCGAAGTTGTTGAAACGAGCAGTGATGGAACACGCAAGTATTTGTTTCGCCTTGATGATGGAGAGTCGGTCGAAGCAGTTCGAATCCCAATGGACGAAGACCGTGCAACATTATGTATTTCGACTCAGGTTGGCTGCGCGATGGGGTGTCAGTTTTGTATGACGGGGACGTTTGGTCTGACGAGAAATCTACGCCCTGAGGAGATCGTCAATCAGGTTTGTGCTGCGCTTCAGGATGGTCCCGTTGGGAATATTGTCCTGATGGGTATGGGTGAGCCGCTGCACAATCTTGACAATGTAATCACCGCTTTGAATATCTTTTATGCAGATGACGGCCTTGGTTATGGAACCCGTCGAGTTACATTATCAACTTGTGGATTAGTTCCTGAAATTGAAGAGTTGGGCGAGAGAGTTAAAGTAAAACTTGCAGTTTCTCTTAACGCGACGACTGACGAAGTTCGCCAGAAGTTGATGCCGATTAATCAGCGCTATCCTCTTGTTGAATTAATGAATGCCTGTCGTCTCTTTGCTCAAGTGACCCGCCAACGAGTGACTTTTGAATATATTCTTATTGGCGAAATTAATGACTCTCTTTTGGATGCAAAGCGCTTGGTCAAGTTGCTTCACGGGGTTCGCTGTAAGGTGAATCTCATTGCGTATAATGAACACGATGGGGCACAATTTCGGGCTCCGTCTGAAGAAGCGATTAAGGCTTTTCAGAGTTACCTTTTGCAGCGTGATATTGTCGCAACTCTGCGAGCGAGTAAGGGCCAAGATATTTCTGCTGCATGTGGGCAATTGAAGAGCCAAGTTGAGGGGAAACAAGAAACTTAAGTTTAACGAAACGATGGAGGAAAGACACAATGACACAACCGGTTATCGGCGTTATAGGCGGAAGCGGGCTTTACGAAATTGAGGGATTAAGTGATGTGCAAGAAGTCAGTCTTGAGACTCCTTTTGGGGACCCTTCCGACTCTTTTATCACGGGTAATCTCGGCGATGCAAAAATGGTTTTTCTGCCCCGACACGGTCGAGGACATCGGATCCTTCCATCTGAAGTGAATTATCGGGCAAATATTTATGGGATGAAAACCCTTGGTGTTGAGCAAATTATTTCAGTTTCAGCCGTTGGGAGTATGAGAGAAGAAATCGTTCCTGGTCATATCGTCGTTCCTGACCAATTTTTTGACCGAACCCAAGGTAAAAGAGCATCAACGTTTTTTGGCCAAGGTATTGTCGGTCATGTCCAATTTGCTGATCCTGTCTGTGCTGATCTTTCTACTCTTTTGGTTGATGCAGCTCGCGAAGTTGGAGCAACGGTCCATCAGGGCGGAACATATGTTTGTATTGAAGGGCCAAATTTCTCTACACGCGCTGAATCGAATATCTATCGAAGCTGGGGAGTCGATATTATCGGCATGACCAATCTTCCTGAGTCACGTCTGGCACGCGAAGCAGAAATTTGCTATGGAACGGTTGCTTTGGCGACTGATTACGATTGTTGGCATGAAGGGCATGATGATGTCTCAGTTGAGGCTGTCATTGCAATTATTAAACAGAACGTGACCACTGCACGGGGGATCATTAAGGCTGCTGCAAAGGAAATTGTCAATCTACGACAACAAAGAACGTGTCCCTGCTGTGAAGCGCTCAAGTTTGCCATTATGACCGACAAAAGCTTAATTCCTGAGGAAACAAAGCGGGCACTTGAACCAATTATTGGTAAATATTTGAACTAAATAGAGGATTTATAAGATGAGTATTCTTGTTGTTGGAAGTGTTGCTTTTGATTCAATAAAAACCCCTTTTGGTGTTGCTGAGGATGTACTCGGTGGTTCTGCTTGCTATTTTTCAACATCAGCAAGTTTTTTTACCGATGTTAACCTTGTGGCTGTTGTTGGTGATGATTTTCCGCAGGAGCATATTGATTTTCTCAAGAGTCGTAATGTTGATTTGAGTGGTTTACAAAAGAGTCAGGGGGACACTTTTCGCTGGAAGGGTCGTTATGATTATGATTTAAACGAAGCCCACACCCTTGAGACACATCTCAATGTTTTTGAATCCTTTAAGCCCGAATTGCCTGAGAGTTACCGAGATGCCGAATACGTGTTTCTGGCAAATATTGATCCGGAATTGCAGCTTGAAGTTCTTCAGCAGGTCAGAAATCCAAAACTGGTTGCTTGTGACACGATGAATTTTTGGATTGAAGGAAAAAAAGCTGAACTAATAAAAACTCTCGCCAAAGTTGATATTTTAGTTATCAATGAAGCAGAGGTTCGCCAATTAGCAGATCAGCCTAACTTATTGAAGGCTGCAGAAATTGTTCGCAATTTTGGCCCCAAAACTTTAGTAGTCAAGCGCGGGGAATACGGAGTGTTAATGTTTGGAGAGGGATCAATCTTTTCTGCACCAGCTTTTCCTCTGGAGGAGGTTTTCGATCCGACAGGAGCAGGAGACACTTTTGCTGGTGGTTTTATTGGCTACCTCGCTGCGACTAGAAACCTTGAAGAGCATAATTTGCGCAAAGCGACAGTTTTTGGAACGGTTATGGCCTCATTTACGGTCGAGAAGTTCAGCCTTGATCGACTTAAGGAAATAGAGTATTCAGAAATCGCTGATCGTTATAAAAAAATTAAATTACTGACCGAATTTGCTGATATTGATTAAATATGTTCTACTGATTGAGTGTGCTGTCTGAAAAAATAAGGGAAGTCACTCATGTTTATTCAACACAAACAATTGAAACATTTAAATGTACCCGCTGAAAAAGTGGCCCATCTGCATGAGGCATCAAGCCGTGTTCAGTTAGCTTTTGCGGGTTATCCACCACAATTGTGTCAGGCTTATCTGTTGCAGATTACAGGAGATCAAAAAGCCCTCGTTGTAGTGGCTTTTTATTTGACTGATAGCCGTTGTTCAATTTTTTTTGTTCCAAAGTTTGGTGAATTACCTCTGGTCGATGCTGAAAAGGTTTATGAAGAGGGATATAGTTTTGTTGAGTCGATGGGGTTTGTTTTAACTGAAACAGATTTTCATTTATTTTCGGAACAAAAGAAACAATCTTACTGGCCGGCGTTGCTCATCTGCCAACCACCACAGCTCCATGAAATAGCTGGAGCGGAAGTTAATTCGAAAGCCGATGAAGAATTAAAGATGCTGCGGTTGCGTAGTGTTAAAAGCTTGGGGCGCTTATTTGCGTCTATGTAACTGCCGCAGGAGAAACAGATGATCCATCTATTGAAAATATTTATAACTTTTCTTATTTTAACTGCGGTTGCATGTGCACCGGTCAGTACAAATAAATCGTCGAATAAACATCAGGCTGATGTCCACTATAAGATGGCGCTTGCTCATCTTCAGGGAGATAATCCGACTCTTGCCCTTAAAGAACTCCTGATTGCAGTCAAGCAGGACCCTAAGAATAGTTCTATTCATGTTGCTCTGGCTCAATCCTATCAGCGTAAAAATGCCTATCACCTAGCTGAAACGCATTACCTTAAAGCTCTTGATCTTTCTGATCAAGATCCGCGCTATCAGAATAATCTTGCCTCTTTGTATCTTGATCTAAAGATGTGGGACAAGGCGATTGATTACTTTGATCTAGCGTCAAAAAACCTTCTTTTCGAGAACGCACATGTTTCTGTCGCCGGTAAGGCATATGCATGTTTTCAAAAAGAGGATTACCAGTCGGCTCTTGAATTTTCGAGCGAAGCAATCTCCTTAGCGCCGCGTTATGCTGCTGCATATTTTCTCAAGAGTGAAGCTTTTCATGCCCTAGGCGATATTGATCAAGAAAAGCATTATTTACAACGGACAATCAATATTGCTCCTCAGCATATGCTTGCTCGTTACCAGTTGGCTCTCCTCTTCCTCCAGGAAGATTCCCCTCAAGAGGCGAAGGAGCAGTTTGAAACCATTCTTGAATTTACTCCGACCTCAGATCTAGGATTTAAGGTCAAAAGCTTGATGAAGTCACTACCTGATTCCTGATTATTCATGATCTGAAACTTTTTCCATTTTCTTCCATTTCATTCTTTAATCTTCTATTAAATCAAGAGGTTGAGTTTTCTTTGCATCGACTTGACAGATGATCACCTGCTGCTACACTTTGAATATCTATAAGTTTAAGGGGTCATAATGCAACATATATTAATTGTTGATGATGAAGAAAATACCCGTATTGGGTTAGTTAAATTACTAAGCCAGATTGGTTATCGTGCTGAAGCCGTTGCGAATGGCTTTGAGGCTTTGAATTATCTTACGAGTAAAACAGTCGATCTGATTATAACCGATATCAATATGCCAGAAATGAATGGTTTAGTTTTTCTTCGTGAATTAAACACGACGTACCCAGAGATTAAAGTCATCATGATGACTGCATATGGTCGCATCGGATCTTACCTCGAAGCCATCGATCTTGGTGCTGTTGATTACCTCAATAAACCGATCAATATAAATGACTTAAAGTCTGTCATTGAAAAAATGTTTCAATCGCCGGAAGGGAATGTCCTTGTCTCTTGAGAGGAGGTTACGATGAAAAGTATATCTAAGATATTAGTTGCTGTTGATTTTTCAGATAGTTCAGACAATGCCTTTCAGATGGCTCTATCTATGGCTAGAAGTTTTTCTTCACAGTTGATCGTTCTGCATGTCATTAACGAACCAGTAGATTTACGCGGATTCTACGTTCCCCATATCTCTTTTGAGCGTTTAGAAGAGGAGATCGAAGAGGGAGCGACAAAGATGATGGAGAGTTTCTGCCGTCAGAATATAGTCGATTTTGAAAGTTACGAATGTGCGATCGTTGCAGGTTTACCGTATGAGCAAATAATCGGTCATGCAGAAGAAAAATCTGCCGATTTGATTGTCCTGGGAACACACGGGAGAACTGGTTTAGATCATGTCTTATTTGGTAGCACTGCGGAGAAGGTTGTACGAAAATCAAAGCTACCGGTTTTGACAGTTCGCTTGGACGACGAGTCATAATATTGATGAATTCTTCATTTTTTATTAAAAGCAGCCGATTGGCTGCTTTTTTTATTTGGTTTTTTTATCTTATAAATGTCTTCACTTGTTATAGTTCTGCAAGATGATTATTCTGTGAGCCACACACAAAGTATTGGAAGGTTGATTCAAATGACAGAAGAAGAGAGCCGATTTTCAGGTGAAGTCATTCTTATTGTCGATGATGAAGAAGTTATCATTGAACTAGCAGCAGCTCTGTTGCAGCGCATTGGGTTCAAGGTTTTGGCTGCGAAAAATGGTGAAGAATGCCTACAAATGGTTGCAGAGCATCAGCCTTCTTTAGTCCTTCTTGATTATATGATGCCTGTGATGAATGGCTTGGATGCTCTTAAAGCTATTCGCAGTCAGTTTCCTGATACCTATGTGGTGATGTTTACGGGTCATGGTAACGAAGATGTGGCTGTTGAATTGATGCGTGCAGGAGCAGCTGACTATCTGCGCAAACCTTTTGCAGGTGGGAGCTTATTAAAGCGAATAGATGCTGTTTTGTCGCTCAGACATATTGAGATGGAGAATAAACAACTAGTAAAAGAGCGGGAGTCATTGCAAAGAGAGATCGAACAGTGGAACTTAAAACTTGAGCAACGTGTTCGAGAAAAAAGTTATGAGCTAGAGAAAGCTCATAAGGAAATTATTCAGTCAGAAAAGTTGGCTGCCTTAGGTCATATTTCTGCAGGGATGGTTCACGAAATTAGAAACCCTCTGAATTCAATAAATCTGTTTGCTCAGGTTCTTCTTTCTTCTGGAAATATAAATCAGGAAAATATGAGTTATATTCATAAAATTTCTCAAGAAGTTGAACGGATCGATGGCATATTGATACAGATGTTGGCCGCGAGTCCTGTTGATAAAAACAAACTTGAGGGAGTTGATTTGGGAAAGGTTATTGAAAAAGTATATAAAGATTACCTTCCTAGGATGAACAAGCAGAATGTTGACTTTGTCTTTGATATTGATGGGAAGATCCCATTAATCAAATCAGACCCAAGTGAGTTAGAAAAGATTTTTACTAATTTATTTAGTAATGCATTATACGAAATGGAAGCGGGGGGGACTCTCACAATTTCCCTTGCAGCTGATGCCGAAAAAATATCCATAATGATAAAAGATTCAGGTTCTGGGGTGTTGCCTGAAGATGTATCACGAATTTTTGACCCATTTTTTACGACAAAAGAAAAAGGGACGGGTTTTGGTTTGTCTGTTGTTCTGCAAATTATCAAGAGTTATTGCGGGAAAATACGCCTCAATAGTGCCCCTGATGAGGGTGCTTCCTTTTTAATTGAACTTCCTTTATTCCCTGATTCGGTTCACTAATTGCGATGGCACTTAAACTCCGCGAAATAACACTTCATTTAGATGAGTGCGAAGATGTGATCCCTAATAAAATTGCATCTGTACTCGCTTTTGATGCTCAAGATATCCAATCATGGAAAATTATTCGTAGAGGAATTGATGCGCGAAAAAAGCCCCATGTCCTTCGTGTCTATAGCATCGAGTTTTGTTGTCTCAATGAGGGGGCTTTGCTTGAAAAGCATTCTGACTTAGCCACTTTGTCTCAATGCAAAGAGCCTCCCCACATGGAACATCATTCACTCCGAACAAAACCACGGGCTCTTGTTGTAGGGATGGGTCCCGCAGGTCTTTTTAGTGCATTGACTCTGGCAGAAGCGGGTGCCGAAGTTGATTTGATCGAGCGTGGTCGAGAGGTAGAAGAACGGATTAAGGATGTCGCTGCCTTTTGGGCTGGAGGTGCTCTTAACCCACAGAGCAATATTCAATTTGGCGAGGGTGGCGCCGGAACCTTTTCTGACGGTAAACTGACCTGTCGTTTAAACCATCCGGCTATTCGATATATTTTGAATCGTCTGGTTGAGTTTGGTGCCCCTGAAGAGATTCTATGGCAGGCAAAGCCACATGTTGGTTCTGATCGCCTGAGGAAGGTTTTAGTTAAGTTCAGGGAACATCTTCTTTCTTTGGGTGTCAATATTCGGTTTTCCTGCTGTTTAACTGGATTGGAAAGTTCGGAACAAAAAATTTGTGCCGGAGTGGTAAATGGTTCTGAGAGAATTCAATGTGATCAGTTGGTTTTAGCCGTTGGCCATAGCGCTCGCGATACATACCAAGTTTTGGTTGATCAAAAAGTAAGATTAGAACAAAAACCTTTTGCGATTGGGTTACGCGTTGAACACCCGCTCGAATTGATTAACCAGATTCAGTATGGTATGCAATCACACCGTTTTCTGCCGAGTGCCGATTATCGATTGGCTTGGAACGACCCAGAAACAAAGCGGGGAATTTACTCGTTTTGTATGTGCCCTGGGGGGATGGTTGTGAATGCCTCTTCCGAACCTGGCGCCCTTGTTGTTAATGGAATGAGTCATTTTTCGCGAAGTGCACCTCATTCTAACAGTGCTCTCGTTGTTACTGTCGGTCCCGATGATTTTGCTACGAGCGATGTCATGGCAGGTATTCGTTTTCAACAGCAGTGGGAGCAAGCTGCTTATTGTGCGGGAGGAGATGGCTGGCGTGCCCCTGCTCAGCCACTTCTGGAGTTTTTGGATGGGAAGGGCGGGAGTTTAGATTCCTCCTGTCAGCCTCAAGTGGTCCACGCAGATCTTGACACTTGCCTTCCCCTTTTTGCTCGAACAAGTTTACGCAAAGCTCTCCCTGTTTTTAATCGGAGAATGCGTGGTTTTGTTGGACCTGAGGCTGTTTTGATTGGGGTCGAAACGCGCACCTCTGCACCGGTAAGAATTGTGCGGAATCTAAATGGTGAATCTGTCAGTCATCAAGGGCTCTTTCCTGTAGGTGAAGGGGCAGGTTATGCTGGGGGTATTATGAGTGCCGCTCTCGATGGTATAAAAGCTGCGACTGTGATAATCGCTGAAAATTGATCATTACGAAAAGAGGCTGTTTTGAATAATCGTCAAAAAACAATTTATGTGAATCAGATTAAAGAGCGCGATCGGGTTGAATCGATTTTTCTTGTTCGGGATAAAATCACTGCGATGGCTAAAAACGGCAAGCCTTACATGACTCTGAAATTGATGGATCGAACTGGAGAGGTGGAAGGACGTATCTGGGACCAAGTCGATCATTTCTCAACGGTGTTTGAGAAGAACGATTTTATTCAGGTCAATGCTAAGGCCAGTGTCTACATGGGGAAAATGCAATTGATCGTCCAAGACCTCTCTAAGGTTGAGGGGGAGTTTGTTGATCTGGGTGATTTTCTTCCTGTTTCACAGCGTTCGGCAGAGGACATGCGCAGTGAGTTGGATCGTGTTTTGACGTCTTTAACCGATCCTTATATCGATGCGTTACTGCGAGGTTTTTTTGATGATCCTGAATTTTATTCTCTCTACAGTAAAGCGCCTGCTGCCAAAGCAATGCATCACGTTTTTCTTGGTGGTTTGCTCGAACATTCACTTGCTGTCGTCGGCTTAGCTATAGATGTTGCAGCGCGTTATCAGCAGGTTAATCGAGACCTATTGATCTGTGGGGCGTTATTGCATGATGTTGGCAAGGTTCGGGAACTCTCTTTCTTGCGTTCATTTGATTATACCGATGAGGGTAAATTGCTTGGACATATTGTCATCGGTGTTCAGATGGTTGAAGATAAAATCCGTCAGATTCCCGATTTTCCAAATGAACTGTCGATGCTGGTTAAACATTTACTTCTATCTCATCATGGCCAGTACGATTTTGGGTCTCCCAAACGGCCAAAATTTCTTGAAGCGGTCATTTTGAACTTTGTTGATGATCTTGACTCTAAGATCAATGGAGTGCAAACCCATATTGATAAAGAGCCCGACAAAGAGGGGAACTGGACGAACTACCATCGTCTTTATGACCGCTATTTTTATAAAGGGGTAAGCGCACAGAGTGCATCGGTAAATTCGGCAGAGATAAAGCCTATTCAGTCTCGGCCAATTGTAGAAAAAAAATCACAGCAACAAAAGAGAGAGCGTTATGATAAGCCTCTTGGTGCAACACTTGGCGACCAACTCAAAGAGAAAAATCTCGATCTATTCTCTGCAATTTCTGAAAAAGGGGAAAACTCTTGATATTTGAAACATTACCAACGGGGCCACTTGAGGTTAACTGTTATATTGTTGGCTGTGAAGAAACTAAAAAAGGGGCTGTGATCGATCCCGGAGGACACGTTGATCGTATTTTACAGACCGTTGAAAATTTACAGTTGGATATTGTTATGATCATCAATACCCATGGCCATTTCGATCATGTTGGTGGAAATCGTGAGCTTCTTGACGGAATTGGTGCCGAATTGCTGATTCATCAAGATGATAGCCCACTGCTAGAGCGTGCTGGGGATCATGCTGCTGTATATGGTTTGCGGGTCGATCCTTCCCCCTCACCGACCCGAAAGCTTGTCGATGGAGATATCATCCAGTTGGGTCAACTAGAGTTGCAGGTGATCCATACTCCAGGACATTCCCCGGGAGGAATTTGTCTCTATGTTGATGGAACTTTGCTGGTTGGTGATAGCCTCTTTGCTGGTTCCATCGGTCGAACTGATCTTCCTGGTGGGGACCATCAATTGTTGATAAGTAATATCAAAGAAAAACTCCTGACACTTCCTGATGAAACCAAAGTTTGTCCCGGTCATGGACCGATGACAACGATTGGTCAGGAAAAAATGCATAACCCCTTCTTAAGCTGAGGAGCCTCGCTATGTTGCAGGGTAAAAATATTGTTCTTGGTGTCAGTGGTGGAATTGCCGTTTACAAGGTCGTTGAATTGTTGCGGTTGCTGACAAAAGGGGGGGCAAATGTCCACGTCATAATGACAAAAAATGCTCAGGAGTTTGTCACCCCTCTGACTTTTCAGGCTTTATCTGGAAATCCTGTTCATACTGATCTGTTCAGTCTTTATCAGGAGCAGGAGATTGGCCATATTTCTTTGGCTGATCGAGCTGATCTTTTTATTCTTGCGCCAGCAACGGCAAATCTTATTGGAAAAGTAGCTCATGGTCTTGCGGACGATCTTTTGACGACAAGTGTAATGGCAACGAAAGCACCTGTTCTTATCGTTCCAGCAATGAACAGCAATATGTATGAGAATCCCATCTATCAGAAAAATCAAAAATTTCTTCATGATAATGGTTACCATATTATGGAGCCTGTCACTGGTTCTCTCGCCTGTGGATGGGAAGGGCAAGGAAAGTTACCAGCCCCTGAAGCGATATTCGCTGCTGCTGTTTCGGTTTTGACTCCAAAGGATTTACTCGGATGCCGTATTCTTGTTACTGCCGGCCCGACTCGGGAAGAGATTGATCCGGTTCGTTATATTTCAAACTATTCTTCGGGGAAAATGGGATTTGCCATTGCAGCTGCGGCTCAACAACGTGGTGCCCAGGTGACGCTGGTAGCAGGACCAACAAATCTAACAGTCCCTGTTGGAGTTCGCTGTCTGCCCATTTTTTCAGCTGCAGAGATGTCCTCGCAGGTGTTTGGACATTTAGAAGAGAGTGACGTTGTCATTAAGGCTGCGGCTGTTGCCGATTATCGACCGGTCTCACGGGCACCTCAGAAGGTTAAAAAAAGTGCTGAACAACTCACGCTTGATTTAGAAAAGAATACCGATATTCTTTATTCATTGGGGCAGAAGAAGGGGAATAAGGTTCTTGTTGGATTTGCTGCAGAAAGCGAAAGATTGATGGCGCATGCTGCAGATAAGTTACAAAAGAAAAATCTCGATTTAATTGTTGCCAACGATATTACTCGCGAAGGGGCAGGGTTTGACGTTGATACAAACATTGTCCGGTTTCTCCACTCTGATGGGAGAGTTGAGGAACTGGAGTTGATGAGCAAGGTTCAGGTTGCACAACAATTATTGAGTCATGTTAGGGTTTTATGGAAGGCAAAAAAATAGAACCTAATCAGTATATAGGATATATATGGATCAGTTAGAACAGATATCTTCAATCATCGCTTTAACTATGGGAGTCGCCTGGGCCAGCGGAATAAATCTTTATGCCGCTATTTTGATGTTAGGTTTACTCGCTTCAAGCGGAAACTTGGTGTTGCCACAAGGTCTGGAAATCCTGATGAACCCGATGGTTATTTTTGCTGCCGGGGTGATGTATCTGATTGAATTTGTCGCTGATAAAGTACCGGGAGTTGATAACGGTTGGGATGGAATTCACACCTTTGTGCGTATTCCAGCTGGAGCAGCACTTGCTGCTGGTGCTGTTGGTGATGTCGATCCTGCTGTCTCTCTGGCTGTTGCTATTCTCGGTGGCGGGCTCGCTGCAGGAACTCATGCGACCAAAGCGGGATCAAGGGTTCTTATCAATGCCTCTCCCGAACCTTTTTCCAATTGGTTTGCTTCTTTAGGTGAAGATGTCCTTGTGATTGCTGGTTTGTGGGCAGCTCTTCACTATCCTTTGGCATTTATTGCGTTTCTGGTGGTTTTTATCATTCTGATGATTTGGTTGCTACCGAAGCTTTGGCGTGGAGTGAAATGGGTTTTTCGTTCATTGAAGCGGTTGTTTTCCGGTGGAGAAAGGGAAGCGCCGCCATCACTTAATTTTAGAATGCCTGAGATTGATCGGTTCAATAAAATTAAAGATGATGACTCCGCTGACCATTAATTGTCTTCCGGTCAAATGACAGTAAACAGGGGAAGGATTTCATCTGGATCTGTGATTCCCAACTTAAATCGGTTACGTAATTCTTTGAGGATTAAGTTAGAATCTTCTTGATAGAGTTTTCCTTCAAGCCAGAGATGATTCATGTTCTTTCGGATAAGATTGGCCGCAGTCAGTGCGCGATCTCCGGTTGGGTCAGCGTTCCAGTAGGGACTGTTTTCGTCACCGAGAATACCGTTGACCGCCTCTAGGCCCATAGACATATATTCATTGTGTTCTTCTTCTTCAAGTTTCCACTTTGACCTTTTTGCTATGGTGTTGATCAATCTATGCCAGTTCTGTAACCGGGTGACCAGCATCATTGAATTGAAAATTTGTTTATTAGTCTTAAAGGAAAAAATAGTATCGGACAGAACTTTATTAAGTATTTTGTCGAGATGTCGATTGTCTTGTTTCGCCAGTAATTGAGCGGTTTCCCATGTTTCATCACGAACCCCGGTATCGGCTCGTATTTCCCAGTAGGCATGATTTAATAGGACCGTGTTGTAAGTCATGGTTAATCGGTAGGGGACAAAGTAGTTGTGGGCAATGGTGTCCGCTGCCAAATGAGCTAGATAACCATAGGCGCACGCTTCTGCTGCTCGGCTTTCTTTTTTACACTCTTCGAGAAGCTTGTGGCCAATACGCCAGTTGTGGCAATGTTGGAGATGGTGAGTATGTTTTTTCCCTAGGGTAATGTCTGCTGCAATACAGCCATAAAGGAAATCGAGAGAATGCGTTGCCAGGAGTGCTTGAAGGGCGACTGGTAATGCTTCTGGTGCCGCCAGTAAGCGCAGTCCAAGGCCAAGGTGAACTCCTGCTCCCCAGGCAAAAGCACTGGAAGGAAGAAGGAGTATGATAATTATTAATGATGCAAGACGCAACATTTCACCCCCAAAAGGTAAAAACGGATGTCTGATAAATTATACCACGAATGCCATGAAGTAATCTCGCAAGGAAAAGCAATCCTTGAAGATTTACAGCAGTGGGGCTTTGAGACGGTTAACAAGAATGCTATTGAAGTCCCTGTATTTGATGTCTCTGGACCTCTTAAAAAGAGCGCCCCACCGGTTCTTCCTGAGACTTTGCTGGGGTTAGAAAGATCTTTGGCCGGTTGTCATCGCTGCTCCCTTGCAGAACAGCGTAAAAATATTGTTTTTGGCGCAGGAAACCCACAAGCCAGACTTCTATTGGTTGGTGAAGCTCCAGGTCATGAAGAGGATGTGAGAGGGGAGCCTTTTGTCGGTGAAGCAGGAAAATTGCTCGATAAAATTCTTCTGGCAATGAATCTTTCACGAGAAGAGGTCTATATTTGCAATGTTCTTAAATGTCGCCCTCCAGAGAATAGAGATCCACAGGACGATGAAATAGCCGCGTGTGAACCTTTCTTGCAGCAACAACTAGAACTGATCAAACCTGAAGTGATTGTTACTTTGGGGCGTTTTGCTGCCCATGCTCTGCTAAAGACAGCAACACCGATTAGCAAGTTGCGCGGCCAATGGCATGAGTATGAGGGACTTCCTTTGATGCCAACATTTCATCCTGCCTATTTACTGAGAAATCCAACAGGGAAGCGCCCTGTCTGGGAGGATATGAAACAGGTTATGCAGCGTTTAGGTTGATTTTGAATCAAGCGAAAATATTGAGATAACTTCCTGGTGGGGTGTCAACGACAGCAGTCTCTTGGTATTTAGAGATGTTCGGGTTTCTTGTTTGTTCTGTTTCTTTTTTTTCTTGGATGGGGCCTGCTTGTGGTTCTAAAGTTAAGTTTAGGTCTTGACGCTCTTGTTGGAAAGAGACCGAGACTGAACTGTTGATGTCAACGTATTCAGCGTCAATGACTTGCCCCGATGCAGCACTTTTAGTGTAGCTGTCTTTTGCTTGCTGAGCCCTCTGTTGCCGTTCCATTGGATTAGCAGCAGTTTTTCCCGCAGCAGTTGCTGACAATGGGACTTGGTCAATTATAGATGTGTTGTTTATGCGCATTTCATTTTTCTTTTATGAATTGTTGGTGTGTGTTAATTGTGTAACTATAGAGAAAAAAGAACTTTTTTGCAAGGATAAACAGAAATGACCAATACGAATAACGAAGCTCTCTGCCCCTTGTGTCACAAAGAGAACGGCTGTATGGCAGGAGGTCTTGAGCGTTGTTGGTGTCACGATGTGACAGTGCCTCAAGCTCTTCTCGATCTTGTGCCAGAACCTTTACGAAACCAAGCTTGTATTTGTCGTTCTTGCATTGAAAAATTTACCTCATCTTGACGATTCGAAATAAAGTGAATGTGTTCCATTTTGCTATCTGGTTTTTATGGGATTACTCTACGCAACTTATCAATCCGTTTTTTCATCATTTCCCTTATTTTAATATTCCTTTTCTTTCTAGTAATAATCCTTGTTGATTGTTCTGTTTTGCAAAAATGATTTGCAAATATGCAAAACAAATAAAATCTTCGTAGTTTCAGTAGGTTAATCCTTCTTTGTCTTGGACATCTTATCAAATGGTATTTGCAAAATTGCGAAAGTACTCATTTGGTATCTATTATTCTATGAAGTTAAGTCACTGAAAATGCACATGAATAGTTCTTTTTCTAGGCGTAGAACGTTGGTATGAAAGTTGCTCATCTCCTGTTATTTGAAATCAATAAGATAGAATTTCATATCAAATAATATTTTTGTCGCTAAGCCGGGACATTTATGGGAGACGGTACAATGAAATCAGTGAATCATTTGAAATGGCAAGATTCTGGAAAAGGCCCAGTCGTTGTTTTACTTCACGATGTTTTGTTAACTCCTGAAAGTTGGAGTTCTCAAGTTGATGAGTTATTAAACGCAGATTTCCGGGTTATCGTTCCAGATCTGTCAAGTTTTTCACAAGGTGCAGGTATTTCAGGTTATGGTACTGATCTGATGAGACTCCTTGATTGGCTTGGTGTTGGACGATTTGCTGTTTGTGGGTTGGGGCTGGGCGGATCAATTATTTTTGATCTGTTGGAACGCTATCAACGTCGTATCGCAGGTGTCTGCCTGATCAATAGTCGCTCAGGAAGTGATGATGTTCAGGAAAAACTTAAGCGTGCGCAAGTCATTCAAGCTCTTGCAGAAGAGAATGATGTCCCTGCACGTGATGAATTATTGAAAATGCTGATAAATGGTCGCGAGCAACAACTTGGTGGGTCTATGGCATTGAAGATTGTGAAATCTGCTTACAATTACGATAAAGGTGCTCTTGTCGGACTTCTTAGGGCAATGCAAGAGCGGAAAAACTATACAGCACTGCTCAACAGTATAAATCTTCCTGTTCTTATCCTTTCGGGTCAAGATGATACGATTTGTCATCCAGGATATTCTGAAATGATGGCAAAGCAATTGCCTAATTGCTTTGATTCGGTTTGTTTGTCCGGAGGCCATCTCATTCAGCTTGAGCAGGCAAATGTTGTGAGTACTCAGTTGAAGAATTTTCTTGGAAAGATTGTACCTCAGCGCCATCCTTTCTTTTCTCAGTATTCTCAGAAGGCTGCCTAGCGCATCAGATCCTCTTCTGAAAATATGTTGCTTTGAAGTGATCGTATCTTACCCCCATTGTTTAGGGGTAAGATACGTTACTGCCCGTCTGATTCTATTCTTGTTCGTTGCCAACCTTTCGCTTTCATGCAGATCCAAAAAAAGTTTTCTAAATCCGCGCGTTGTTGATAGAAGCTGTCATGTCCATATCCGTGCGAGTACGGCCAGTAGAAACTATTTCTCTGGTGAAGGTGAGGATAGTGGAAGTCATAAAAATTATAAGAATAGAAATAGTCTATCTTCGCGACTTCATCTTCGGCGAGCCTGCGGCATTCTCTTTTATCTTGGAGGAGCTGGAGGTCTTCTTTCTTGTCGGGATGCTGCCAGGTCCACTGACTGGGATTGGCACAACCGCTGAGTGGTAATAGGATGATTATTGCCATTAGCGATAAAAAATAGTGAAACCTATCTAGTTTTCTTTTTCTCATCTTCATATTATAGCTTGTGATTTTGTTTTGATTTGAAAATATTTTGTTTTTTTTCGAATTGACCTTCTACTTTGATAACAAAGAGACCTCCATGCGTATTCTTCACACTGCTGATTGGCATCTAGGCCGGATCTTCAATAAGCAATACTTGACTGAAGATCAAAATTTTATCCTCCAGCAACTTAAGGAGTCTCTCGAAAAATCCCCGCCGGATGTTTTGATTATTGCTGGTGATATATATGACCGTAGCATTCCCCCTGAAGAAGCTATCAATCTCCTCGATAGTTTTCTGAGTCATGTCGTTCTCAAACTTAAAATTCCGACAATCGTATTAGGTGGCAACCATGACGGTCAGGAGCGGATGAATTTTGGCTCAAAGCTTATGGAAAATGCAGGCCTTTATGTCGTAGGTTACCCTACAATAGAGCCTGTGCAGATTTGCATTCATGATGAGCATGGCCCCGTTTATATTTATCCTCTTCCTTATGCAACTCCTATTACCTGTAGGGATCTTTTTCCTGAAGATGAGATCAAGACACACCATGACGGTCTGGAAAGGCTGATTAATGCTGTCTGGTTAATTCACCCTCAAGGGGAGAGAAGTGTTGTTGTTAGTCATGCTTTTGTTGCCGGGGGAGAAGAGTCCGATTCAGAACGATTACTGGGGGTCGGAGGGGCGACAGTTGTATCCCCTCAACTTTTTGAGGGTTTTGATTACGTTGCTTTGGGACATTTACACCGGCCACAAAAAGTTGGGAAAGAGCATATCCGTTATTCTGGTTCGTTGTTGAAATACTCTTTTTCTGAAACAGAACATCACAAGGGAATGACAGTTGCCGAGCTTGATGCTCATGGGTATCGAGACCACCATGAAATACATTTTTCACCATTACGTGATGTGAGAAAAATTGAGGGGGCTTTTGCCGATTTGCTTGAGGCTGGGCAGGCACAATCCAGTGAGGATTATTTACAAGTGACCCTTTTAGACCGAGGAGCGATTCTAGATCCTCTGCCCCGACTTCGGGAATTCTATCCCAATGTTCTTGAAGTAAGAAGAAAGTCATTCATTGAGCAGAACTCTAAAGTCTCAGATAAGGATCGTGGTGATTATAAGTTCAGATCTGTTGAAGAGCTTTTTGCCGATTTTTACCAGCAGGTGACGGATGAAGAACTAAGTGACGATCAAAGTGAAGTCTTTGCCAAATTGATCCAGCAACAGAGTTTATCTGAAGGGGGAGATTGATGCGTCCACTTAAGCTGAGATTGGTTGCTTTCGGTCCTTATGCTGAAGAGCAGATTTTTGATTTTCTTGAGCTGGGAGAGAACAACCTTTTTCTGATGACAGGGAATACCGGGGCTGGGAAAACATCGATGTTTGATGCTATGTGCGTCGCCTTGTTCGGTGAGAGTTCTGCCGGCCAGGCGGGCCGACTTGCTCGGGATATGAGGAGTGATTTTGCCCGTGGTGATCTTCTAACCGAGGTTGTCTTTGATTTTAGTTTGGGAAAAAACAATCATTACCGTGCATTTTATGCTCCCGAACAGATGAGGAGGAAAAAGAAAGGTGATGGGTTTGTCAAAGTGAATGCCTCAGCGTCTCTTCACTCACTGCCTGAATCGGGAGCCCCTGAATTGCTTGCTGAAGGTGTTAGGGGAACCAAAGAGAAGATAGAGGGGCTTATTGGTCTTGATTCAAGCCAGTTTCGCCAAGTGGTGATGCTTGCTCAAGGGCAGTTTAGAGGGTTGTTGGAAGCCGATTCTCAGAGCCGCGAAAGGATCTTTGAATCTCTTTTTGGAACCCGTCAATTTGCACAGATAGAGAAACGGCTCAAGGATCAGGCAGCTGAGGTTCAGGGATTGCACCGCGACGCTCAAAGGACCCTGACTGTTATTCTTGAGGGGGTTGGTTGCGACTCTTTGCAAAACCTCCGTGATGAAATTGCAAGGAGAGAAGCTGAAATTATTGAGCTTTTGGAACAAGAAAAACAAGCTGAGAAACACTTGATCTCTTCACAGGAAGCTCTCGTTGCTGGGGAAAAGGGGAATCAACAGCTACAGGAGGCTGAAGAGAATCTAACCGCACTGAATGAGCTACAAAGCCAAAAGGGATCGTTTGATAACAAGAGACAGCAATTGCATGATGCTGAAAAGGCAGCAACGTTAACTCCTTTATATTCAGAACAAGAAAAACGTCGCAATGAATCCGAGCTGGTTTCTAAGAGGCTTGAAAAAAGCAAAGTTGAATTGGAAAGGGTAACGATAGAATGTGGCCAGGCTGAAGGTCTGTTGAAGGCTGCTGAGAAGAATAGATCTTCCATCGAAAGGTTGAAGAGAGATCGTCAGACCCTTGAAGGGAAAATGTCTAAGTTAAGCGAATATACACTAGGGAAAAAAGAACTGACTCATGCTGAAGAACAAAGCCAAAAAGCTCGGAAAGAAGAGGAAGAATCGCGCGTTGATCTTGAGAAAAAGAGAATGATTTTAAACAATACACGACAGGACCTTCTCAAGCTGCGTGAGGCAAATCAGGATTTAAGGGCTATTGAAGATGCTGGGAAGAGGATTCGTAGTTTAATTGATATGCATCAGTCTATCGCAACGCTCAACAAAGAGATTAATGCTCATAGTCTTCTTGTTACAAATGCGCTTCAGGTTGTTGAAAATCAGAAGGATACGTTGACAAAAAACAAAGAGGGTCTAGGAGAAATACTCGCTTCCTGGGTCGATGGGCAAGCGGCTCGGATTGCTAAAGGGCTTAAGTCTGGCGACCCATGCCCAGTTTGTGGTTCCCCTGACCACCCAGCACCCCAATATGAGAGTGGTGAAAGTGTCACTGACGAACAATTAGCACAACAGGAGAAGAAGGTTGCGTTTAATGAAGACCTGTTGGAGAAGAGGAGAGAAGAGTCAAAGAAACTTCAAGATAATCATAATAAGTTGAAGACTCGTCACGAGACAATTGAACAGACAATCAGAAGTGAAACAGAATTCTCTCTCGATGAGTTGATAGCGCAACGCGAAGTCCTGAAGAAACGTTATCAGGAGGTTTTGCAAATCAAAACAGATATTGAACGTTTTGAAAAAGAGGTCAAGGAGCAGGAGCAGAATGAAAGTGAACAACAGGATGTTGTTGAGAAGTTACAGGCAGTCATGCACAGGGTTGCAGGCGACGTTATCAAGGTTAAGGCGACAGTCGATTCTTTAGAACGGGATATCGAAGAGAAGTACCGGGATCAGGATGTTTTGACTGCTGATATTGGCGCTATGACGCTGAAGATTTCAACATTTGAAACTCAACTTGATTTGGCTACTAGAAAATATCGTCAAGAACATGAAGACTTGACCAAGAAGAGTGAGCAAGTTACCGGGGCAACATCTGAACTTGAACGGTGTCATCGGGCTTTTGAGGCAGCTCGTCATGATTATTTGAGCAAACTGAATAGCTCATTATTTGAAAATGAAGAAAGATTTCTCTCTGCTGTTCTAGACGAAGACCAGTTGCTAGAATTTAGGGCTTCGATAGAGGCTTATAATGCTGAATTGTTAACCAGTGAAGAGAGGTATCGAAGATCATCATCTTTGGCAAAAGGGAAAATATTTGCTCATCTAGACCATTTGCAACATGTTCTGGGGGAGGCAAAAGTACAATTTGATTCTCGACAGGAAATCAGGATTACTCATCAGGCAACACGTGATGGTTGTGAAAAGGAACGTGCCCGGGGGGAACTGGAGCAGGCTAAAATAGATCGCCTTGATTCGCAGTATAAGACCCTTGGAAAAATTGCAGATGTTGCCAACGGTAATAACAACAAAAGGACCTCCTTTCATCGATTTATTTTACAAACCTTGCTAGACGAAGTTCTCGAAGTCGCATCGCATCGATTAAAGACAATGACAAATCAGAAATTTTATTTGTCTCGTGATGATGGCTTGAGAGATGCGCGGAAGCAGTCCGGTCTTGATTTGATATTAACCGATACGTTTACTGGGACTCAACGCTCGGTTAAATCACTCTCTGGGGGTGAGGGTTTTCTCGCTGCACTTTCTCTCGCTCTTGGACTTTCTGATGTTGTTCAATCTCATGCTGGTGGAATAAAGCTCGATACAATCTTTATTGATGAAGGTTTTGGGAGTCTCAGTCCTGATGCTCTAGATCAAGTAATTGATGTTCTGAATGGATTGTCAGGTGAGGGACGTCTTGTTGGTATTATTTCGCACGTGCCCGAATTAAAACAGCAGATTGGAGCTCAACTTCAGGTTGTTGAGGGAGTGGGGGGGAGCTCTGCTTTTTTCAAAGTTTGACATGTTAAAAAATTATATATTTTAAATAAAAAATAATTTATAATAACTTTTTATTTTTCGAGGTGAGAATCATAACAGGATTGTTGTGACAAGATAGCTGGAGGAAAGAATGTCAATAAAGGTTAAATTTGGAATATCTCAAAAGTTACTTTTGATTTTATTACTGGTAGCTTTACTTCCACTTATCAGTATCTGGTACGTCAGCTATCAGAGTGTGACCAGTTTAACAACCGAAAAAGTTCATGATGAGCTTGCTGCGATAAATAATAACTTTATTACCCATGTGGATGGTTGGGTTGATATGAATCAACGTATGCTGAAGCAAAATGCTCAGCTTACTCAGATGCAATCGATGCGCTCTTTGAATCAAAATAGAATTCTTGAATCAATATCTCATCATTATGATTGGGCATACCTTGCTTTTACCGTTGATCTAAAAGGGAATAATATCGGGCGAAGTGATGGGAAAAAAACCAAATATTACGGTGATCGTAGTTATTTTAAGCAAGTTATCGAAGGAAATGAATTTGGTAAGCAGATTCTTATCGGGAAGACTTCTAAGAAACCGGCAATGGTCCTATCGACCGGAATTTTTGACGAAGCTGGAAAGTTGAAAGGAGTCTTGGCGCAGGCGATGACCTTGACGGAACTTTCTGAAAAAATTGTCAATCATAAGATTGGGCAAACGGGTTTTACTTTCCTTGTTGATGAAGAAGGAGATGTCGTTGCCCACCCCGATACAGAAATGACTCGCAAGCGCATGGATTTGAATGAGCATCACGCTTTGGTCGCTCTAAAGCAGGGCCGCTTTTCTTCAGTGTTTGAAGACGTAAATGGTGAAAAAGTGATCGCTGTGGCGCAAAAGACGGCCCAAGGTTGGACAATGGTCAGTCAGCAGAACTATGCAGAAGCTTATCAGTTTATTGAAGCAGAAAATAAGAAAGCCCTCTTTCTGTTGATTGCAACTTTAGTCATCGTTTGTATCATCGCTATTCTCGCCTCACGCTCTCTGACGGCACCTATTCGTCAATTAACCGCCGTCGCTGACAAATACAGTCAAGGGCAACTTGATCTTAAGATTACTGGACTTGATCGAAAAGATGAAATTGGTCAGCTCAGTCAGGCGATTGAAAGGCTAGGGACCAGTATCCAAATAGCGATCACCCGTTTACAGAAAAAGAAAAATTAGTTGATTGCGGGGCAGATCCTTCTGTCCCGCTTTTACTTTTCCATCGATCATCTTTCCCCCTATATATCTGTTTTCATTTCAAACTCATCTGTTAAGATAGAACCATTCCGTGTTTGCCCTCTTTTTTGCAGGTTTCAGTGTGACAAAAATTCAGCAAGATATTTTGATAGCGGTCGATCAGGGCGCTTTAGTGTTGACTGTGAACAGGCGCTTATCCCGTTATCTACGTGATTGCTTTGACCTTTATATGCTGGGTCAAGGCAAGAGTGTCTGGACAACACCTGAAATTCTTAGCGTTGAGGGCTGGTTAAATCGTTCTCTGTCAGATCTTGGGGAGGGGTGGCGTTTGTTGTCACCTCTCCAGCAACAATGTCTTTGGGAGCAGCAAATTGAAGACTCCTCACGAGGAACCGCACTCGAACTATTGCAACTTTCAAAAACTGCTGAAAAAGCGCTTCAAGCCCATAAATTATTAAACGAGTATGGACTGTCTTTAGATGATCAATATCTGACAGAAGACCAAAGGGTTTTTCGGGGCTGGCAGAGTCACTATATCGAAAAGTGTCAGAATAAAGAGTGGCTGGGAGGTGATGATCTCCCTCAACGGATCTGCTCTTCTCTCACTTCTGGAGAGATAGAGGTTCCTGATCATATTCTCCTCGTTGGTTTTGATCAGCTATCGCCTAGTATTTATCTGATCATGGAAACAGTACGTTCAATGGGTGGACGTTGTGATGCAGTGATGGTTCCGGATGAAACGACAGCTGATATCGTTACCTTTGCGGCCCATGATAGCTCACATGAAATAGTATCGGCTGCATGCTGGGCAAGACATTTGTTGGATCAAGGCAAGGAGGGTATCGGGATAGTCGTTCCTGATTTGCAGGTTCGTAGAAATCAAATTGAACGTATTTTCCGTCAACAGATTGATCCAGCAGCCACTGTGGCATTACACGAAGATGAAGCAGCTTTTAGCCTCTCTTTAGGAGGTCCTCTTGCCTCTCAAGGAGTTATTTACGCGGCGCTGGAATGTCTCGGTACTGGTATGCAAATGTCTCTTGAGCAGATATCCTTTTTGCTCAGGACCCCCTATCTTGCTGGGAGTCTTAAGGAAGTCGATAGCCGCGCTCTATTTGATCAAAAAATACGATCCTTCCAACAGTCACGCTTTAAGCTTTCACGATTGATTGCCTTACTTGATGAGAAGCCCGAGTTAGTTACTTTTTTGAATATTCTAAGGACGATTGAAGGACATTTAAAAGAGCGTGATAAAGTAACAGCTGGTGAGTGGGCAAAGCGCTTTGCTGACGAATTGAATACGCTTGGATGGCCCGGTGACAGGGGTTTGGTGAGTCGTGAATATCAGGCGATAAAAGTTTGGCAGGACAAAGCATTGGCGTCCTTGTTAGCTCTTGATTCTCTCCTGCCTCCTATCAGTCGGGCTCGAGCTCTTAACCTGCTGCGACGTATTGGTCAAGAGATTGAGTTTCAGATTGAGGGGCCTACTGGGCCAGTTCAGGTTGTTGGATTGTTAGAATCATCTGGGCTCCATTTCAATTATCTCTGGGTTATGGGGTTGGGAGAAACGGTTCTTCCGGCACGCGCCCAACCTAACCCATTTATTCCCATAGCATTGCAGCGTCTCCATGATATGTCGCATTCTAGTTCGGATCGCGAACTACAATTTGCAGAGCACGTGATGACGCGACTTCAATCTTCTAGTGAACATGTTGTGTTCAGTTACCCACGCCGTCAAGGTGATTGCGAATTACGCCCCAGTCCTCTGATTCCAGAAGCAGATTCGAAATTTATTCCTATTGTTGATCCTCTTCACGATTTTTTGTCCTTACAGCAGGACAATCAACCTTTATTGGATTGTGTCGTTGATCATCTTGGGCCTGGATTGAGTAGCGTTGAAGTCGAAGGAGGCACGGGAGTACTCAAAGACCAGGCTCATTGCCCTTTTCGTGCTTTTTTCCATCATCGCCTCTATGCAAGAGCATTTTCTGATGCTGCACCGGGGATCACGCCAATGGTTCGTGGTGAGTTGCTCCACCTTGTTCTGGAAAATGTCTGGAATCAGATCCATGATCATCGTCAGTTATTGTCTTTGAATGATGATCAATTGAAACACATCATTGATTCACAGGTGGGTTTTTCTTTGACTCGCTTTTTTGAATGTAGATCATCTCCTTCAGAACAATTATTGAAACTGGAGGGGGAACGTTTATTTACCCTTGCGTATGAATGGTTGGAAAATATCGAAAAGAAACGCGATTATTTTAAGGTTGTTGAAACAGAGCAGCAACTTTTAGAACAGATTGGAGATTTAAAAATTCGCTTAAAGGTTGATCGTATTGATCAGTTAGAAAATGGTAATAGAATTATTATTGATTACAAAACCGGAACAAATGTGCGTGCCGAAGATTTTTTTAGTCGTCCCCTGGTTGAACCTCAATTACCCATCTATGCAGTTGCTGACACAAGTGAGAAAGTCACCGGTCTTGTGTTCGCTCAGGTGCGTCGTGGTGAATGCCGTTTGTCAGGTGTTGTCGCCGAGAAAGGCCTTCTTGGGCGGGTTCGAGATCTTTCCGCTTATTTACAGACGGTCGATCTTGAGGTTGAGACATGGGATGATTTGCTGATCTATTGGGGGGAGCAATTAACTCAGTTGTCAAATGATTTTGTTGCTGGAAAAGCAGCTGTTGACCCTTATGATTTAATGCACAGTTGTCAGTATTGTGATTTGACCGGAATTTGCCGAATTCATGAGGATCACGATAAAAGCGGAGTGCAACATGATAGCTGATATTCAACAACGTGCAGCTGCCATAGATGTGACTCGTTCCTGTATTGTTCAGGCTCCGGCAGGTTCAGGTAAAACAGAATTGTTGATACAGAGGATCCTTGCATTACTTGCTGAGGTGGATTCTCCGCAACAGATCCTTGCGATCACTTTTACCAACAAAGCAGCCGCAGAGATGCGACAACGTCTTATTCAATCCCTGGAGGCCGCTCAGGAGTTGCCTTGTCCGACCGAACCGCATGCGGAAAAAACATGGACTCTTGCGCAAAAAGCTCTAGAACGACACGGATCGTCTTTGTTGCGTCATCCTGCCCAATTATCAATTCAGACAATTGATAGTTTTAACGCTGTGCTCGTCAGAAAAATGCCCTGGATCTCGCGTTTTGGTAGCTCACCAGAAGTCAGTCAGGATGCTGACGCTCTCTATCGCACAGCCGTTGAAACATTGCTGTCACATCTAGATATCGATAGGGGGGGGAAGGCGTCGTTGCAGGTTCTGCTTCGACATCTTGATAATAATGTTGCCGTGGTGCAAAAGATGCTCGTAGATATGTTGCGTCGTCGTGATCAGTGGCTAAGGCATACTCAGAATGATGTTGATACGCTTCGGCAAGAGTTGCAGGAAGGTCTTGAAGGAATCTGTTGTGAGCATCTTAAAAAAGTAAAAAATCATTTTCCGTCTGAGTTAGGTAATGATTTGATTTTTTGTCTTAACTTCTCGCTATCTCACCAAGAGGGTCACTGTACTAAAAATTCTTGCGAATGGGAAAGAATTCCAGGAACAAGATTTGAAGATCTCCCCCATTGGGGAACCCTTGCTAATTTATTGCTGACTGCTTCTGGTGAATTAAGAAAAACGGTGACAAAAAAAAATGGCTTTCCAGCCGGAAAAGAGCATAGCTTAGCGAAGAAACAGATGCTTGAGGTCTTGTCTCAGGTCGACCCGACATCCGTTTTTATTCAATTGTTGGGCAGGGTTAGACAGCTCCCTGCTGATGGTTATTCTGATAAGCAATGGCAGGTATTAGGGGCACTAATTGAGTTGCTACCACTTCTTGTGGCAGAACTGTGGCTCGTTTTTAGATCGCATGGTCAAGCTGATTTCGCCGAAATAGCTCTTAGAGCTAATCAAGCTTTAGGGGAGTCCGACAATCCGAGCGATTTGCTGCTGTGTATTGATCAGGATCTACAACACATTCTGGTTGATGAATTTCAGGATACATCACGCTTGCAATATCGCTTATTGAATACTTTAATCTCGGGATGGACTGTGGGTGATGGGCGGACCCTTTTTCTGGTTGGTGACCCAATGCAGTCTATCTATCGTTTCCGGGAAGCTGATGTTGGCCTGTTTCTTAAAAGTTTTAACGGCAAATTTGGAGATTCTCAATTCAGACTGGATCCTCTGCAACTGTGCTGTAACTTCCGCTCCCAGGAGCAAATTGTCACTTGGGTCAATGAGGTCTTTGCGTCACTCTTCCCACCTTCCGTTGACTTGATGACAGGGGCCGTTCCTTTGACTGAAGCTGTTGCAGTCAAGCCTCCACAGGCTGGGAGAGCCTGTCAGGTTTATCCTGCCGTTGGGCGAGATGATCAAGCCGAAGCTTCCCAAGTCCTGGAATTGATAAGACAGGCTAAGATTGAGGACCCTGACCAAACAATTGCTATTTTGGTGAGGGGACGAAATCATCTTGCTGAGATCTTGCCCTTATTACGCAAGCATCAAATAAGATATCAAGCTCAGGATATTGATCTTCTAGGAGAAAGACCTGCGGCTCTTGATGTTGTTCATTTGACGTCTGCCCTCATACACCGCGCAGACCGTCTTTCGTGGTTAGCTCTTCTGCGGGCTCCTTGGTGTGGCTTGACCCTCACTGATTTACATCGACTCGTTGGTCATTCTCCTGGACTAACCGTTCCTACTCTCATTGCAGATGAATCACTTCGGGGCCAGTTATCTGTCGATGGACAGCACCGCTTATCCCGTATCTGGCCAGTTATTCAAGCAGGTTTAAAGCGTTATGGGAGCCTTCCTTTACGGCAACTCGTTGAGGGATGTTGGTTGGCGATTGGTGGACCAAGCTGTTATTCAGAAGAAGGCTGTTCTGATGCTCAATTGGTTTTTGAAATTATTGAAGAATTGGATCGTGGTGGTGATCTGGAGAGCTTTGAAGCGTTTCAACGCGCACTCAAGGGAAAATTTTCTGAACCTGACACCTTGGCAGATGGAACATTGCAAATTATGACGATCCATAAAGCTAAGGGTTTAGAATTCGATACGGTTATTCTTCCCGGCCTAGGTAAGGCAACAGGGCGTGGTGAGAACCCTTTGTTGCGTTGGCAGGAACATCCCCAACATGGTTTATTGCTCGCTCCGGTTTCAGCAAAAGGAGAGCAAGACAAAGATCCTATCTATCAATTGATTGCTCATCTCGAGGGAAAGAAGCAGGAGGAGGAAACAGGGCGACTCCTCTACGTTGCAGCGACAAGGGCGATTCGTAAACTCTTCCTGCTTGGGCACGCTGATGAAAATAGCCGTGGTGACATACGACCGGCAAAAGGGTCTTTACTCGAAAAGCTGTGGCCTCATTTGCAAAATGAATATTTATCCGTTGAGAGAAAGATTGCGGTATCAAAGAATGAATCAAAACCTCCTTCTCTTCATCGTTTGCCACAGGGTTGGGAGCTTCCTCAAACCAGTCCTGTCAAAAATTTAACCACACGCAAAAGCGAAATTGCGTCAGGGAAAACTTCATCTGACCCGTTGTTTAGTGGTTGGGAGAGCCCGGTTCATCGTCATGTCGGTACGCTGGTTCATATGCAGCTAGAACAAATTGCCAGAAGAGGGATGGGCTTCTGGCGAGATAGAGAACGGGGGCAATTGCGCCGAGAGTTTAGTTCTTTTTTGCGCAGTTACGGAGTCTCAACTGCTGAAGTTGAAATGCATGTTGATAAGGTCATGCGTGCGATTGATACAACTGTGTCGAGTGAGCGTGGCTGTTGGATTTTAGCCTCTCATTTTGAGCAAAAATGTGAATTGCCATTAACAGGTGTTGTTGAAGGGAAAGTGGTTCATGCTGTTATTGATCGAACTTTTGTTGCAGATGGATATCGTTGGGTCATCGATTACAAAATGAGCCAGCCACGGGGTGATGAGAGTGCCGATGCTTTTATGTCCAGGGAAGCAAAACATTATCTGACACAATTGAACATCTATACTCAATTGTTAAAACTTGATTCAGATTACTTGCCGATTAAGGCTGCACTTTATTTTCCAGTGATCGATGGTTGGTACGAGTACGAAGCTTTTTCAGCGTGAGGAGACAATCAATTTTATTTTTGAACTCCAGGGTCTAGATATCGTTGCACGCTGCTGAGATTGAGTAATTGTTTAATATCTCTCCCGTTAGATAACTTTTTTGCGGATTGACTTTGACCAAACTCTTAATTGTTTGGGGGGCAAGGTGGAGACGGAAAGTGGATTCTTCGCGATTCACCAAGGTGAGGTCAATATTTTTTTTCATCGATCCGATTCTCATCTCTGTCTCTATGACATAGCACCATTCGCGGCTACCATCAGCAAAAGAGATCAGTCGTCTGGTTTTAACCGGCATCACTGAGTAGACCTCGACATCGCTGTTGTCCTGTATTGGGTGTATGCCAAAGCTTATCAATAAGTCATCTGCCTCTTTAAAGGTTGAAAAATCGAAGATATTCAGAATAGATTGTTTTGAATCGGCGACAACCTGAGCTTCAATAGCAGGAATTTTAAGTGCGGGAAATGATACCCACTCGCACCAGCCAATATCCAGTAATAGTGAGTTCTTATTTTTTTTCATATGTTGTAACTCCATGAGATGTATTATTGCTAATGTTTGGATGATACCGACTGTTCTATAGAAAGTAAATTATTCTAATATTAAAATTTAGAAAAAAAATATTGTTTTTTTAGCCTTATAATTCAGTAGGTTATGGGGTTTGTGTTAAGTGGTGAATTGGGGAGAAGCGAATCAATAGTGAGGGTCGACGAGCAGAGAAATAAATCAAATCAAATTCGGTATTGGCGTTTAAAAATAAGATTTATTCATATAAGTTTATATTATTACAGGCTGTTTTGTTGTATCCTGTGCGCTGTTTTTACTTATATTAAACATGTTTGGGAGATAATATGTCAGCTCCAGCAAAAATTGGGGTATTTGTTGTCAGTTTGCTGGTTGTTCTTGCTGTTGCGCTGACGGTTCTCGTCAAAACACAAGTGACACCTGAAAAGGTCAGAAATAAACTTCTCCCATTGATTGAAGAATCATTAGGGCGTGATGTTGATTTTGGAACTGTCTCTATCGGTGTTTTTTCGGGGATTTCTGTTGCTGATTTAAAGGTCATGCAAAAGGGTGATGATAGTCATTTTTTCTCCGTTAAGCTGGCTGAATTAAGTTACCAACTTTGGCCGTTATTGACTGGTAAGGTTGTTATTGATCAGGTTTTACTTGATCAACCTAAAATCCACCTGACGCGTTTGTCTGACGGACAATTTAATATCAGTGATTTGCTTCCTGAAGTGACAGCTAACAAATCGTCTAATCCTAGTCATAAAGTTGAGAAGTCTTCTTCCTCAACAGTCTTCAGCCTCCTCGTCAAAGAAGTTAATCTTAAATCTGGTGAGTTACACTATGTTGATAAGTATAAGAACGCTAAGACCCCTTTTCGCTACTCTCTGGATGATTTCAACTTTAAGGCAAGGCAAATAACATTTGAAGAACCATTTCCAGTCGATCTTTCAGCGGTTGTGAATGGTTCTCATATCGATATTTCTGGCGAATATGATCTGTTGCACAAAAGTGGAGACCTGGTTGTTCATCTGGCTCCACTTGATCTTGTTCAGTTTGCGCCATATTATCGCGATAGTCTTCCGGGCAAGGTTGGTTCCGGTCGTTTAGGTCTTACTTTAGAGGTCAATGCGAGTCCTGAGGGGATTTCATCAAAAGGGAAGGTTTCTCTTGAAGGAATTGACTTGGTTTTGGATCAATACCCTGATGCTGGCTTAGATAACGCTCAGCTTGGTGTCGATTATGCTGTTACTTACTCTGTCGAAAAAGAACTCCTTGAGGTCTCAACACTGCTGCTCAGTTTTAACAAACTGAACTTTGGTGCAGAAGGGGAATTTGACCTGTCTGACCCAGATCCATACCTTGTTTTTAAGATTCTGTTAAAAGATCTCGATTTGCGCGATGTGATGCAAAACCTTCCTGAGGGAGTTTCTCGAGATCTTCAAAAATATAGTTTTGCCGGACTTATAGATGGTCAAGTTGATCTTTCTGGACGTTTGAGTCGTGGGGCAGATTTACTCAAAACCGCTTCATTGAGTTTGACAGATGTTCGGGGCAGCGCTGAAAACTTGCGGGCTGGTGTGAGTGGTGAGATTAATTACGCAGACAAGATTGTGAAGACCGAGGACTTGCTTTTGCAATATGGCGATCAGCAGGCACGGTTGACTCTAGACGCTCAACTGTTAGCGGATAATTCTCTTAAAGGGGATTATAACCTTTCTGCTAACACATTAGACTTAAACAAAATTTTACCAGAGAATAGTCTTAATAGCGAAAGTCTGGATCAGGAGAATGGTCAGTCTGACACAGGCGTGGAGCGGCGCAAAACTTTGGCCGACGATATTGGTCCTTTCTCAATTCCTGCAGATCTGTCAGGGACACTGTCCATTGATAGAATGATTTATAAAGACCTTAATGTTGACAAGATAAAGGCAGATTTGATCCTACGCGATAATCGTTTATCTATTAAAAAATTAACCAGTAACATCGGTGGAGGAGAGTTCAGTGCTTCTGCTGTAGTTAATCTTGGGGTAAAAGGTCTCGCTTACCAGGGGCAGATGGCGATGTCTCAACCTAATCTTGCGACACTGATTTCAGGTTTGCTCCCCGTGGCAAAGCAGAGTCTGTCAGGTCAATTAGCCTGGCAGAATAACTTCTCAGGCCGCGGGACGATAATGGATAATATTCTTCAGAGAATGCAACTTAAGGGCGATTTCAACCTTCAGAATGGTGAAGCAAAAGGTGCTTCTTTGGTGGAGGGAATAGCCGAGTTTATTGGTAGCCCTGAGCTGAAAGTATTAAGTTTTGAAAACTTTTCAGGTCAATATGATCTTCGGGATGGCTTGGCCAGAATTAACAGTTCTTTGCATAGCTCAAAAACAAAATTAAAAGCAACTGGGTCAATGACAGTTGGTGGCGGCCTTAATCTATCTCTCGATACCCGTCTTGCTCCAGCAGTTTTAGAAAAACTCGGCAGGAAAGAGAACATCCGGAAGATGACGACAGATAATGATGGTTGGGACCATCTTCCCTTGCGGATCAAAGGATCGTTGTCAGAGCCTAAGGTTTCGTATGATTCAGATGCGTTGCAGAATCAAATGGTCGACAAAGCCAAGGGTGAGGCAAGTAGGAAACTGCTAGAAAAAATTGCCCCCGGAGAAGGCGAAGAAGTAGAGCCCATCAAGCAGATGCTGGATAATACCTTAGATAAATTGTTTGGAAAATAAGCAAATTAATTTCGAAGAGATATGTACGGCACCTTTTTAATGTGCAAGTTTGAATTGTGCCGTTATCCTACCTCGTTATATTCCCGTGCTCGAAATGTGACACCAAGTCCTTTTGCCACCTGTTCACAGGCTCCAATGTCAACTCCAGGGTACGTGACTGCTGTAGCAAGAACTTCAGGAATATAATCCCCTGCTTGGAGCAGAAAATCTTTAACCGCCTGATAGCTCTTCTGGGCACCAAATGTTGAACGGCAGAGATGATGATAACTCTTTGCATCTGAAGCATTTAAAGATATCGAAATTGAATCAATTAACCCTTTAAGTTCAGGAAGAATATTGCGGCCATGAACCAGGTTTGCCTGTCCGTCACTATTGATTCTGACTTTAACGCCTTTATCGTGAAGCCAAGTTGACATTTCTTTTATCAGATCAAGTCTAAGTAGTGGTTCTCCGTAACCGCAAAAGACAATTTCTGTGTAACGGGTCGGGTCGCCTATGACATGTTTAATCTCATTGACCGAGGGTTCATGATCCAATTGTAATTCGTGCCCTTTGACAATAAAATCACTGAATTTTGCACAAAAAATGCAACTGTTTGTGCAGCGGTTGGTAATATTGAGATAGAGTGAATCGCGAATCTGGTAGGCGATTTTAGCGCTTTGATCGATTGTTCCGAAACCAAATAAATTGTAACAATTACGGCTCGTCACACGAGCTACATCTTCAACTGTAAGCTGCTTTATTTCTGCTAGCTTTTCCGCTGTATATCGAACATAAGAAGGTTCATTTCGTTTGCCACGAAACTTTTGTGGTGAAAGATAAGGGCAATCCGTTTCTATCAGCATTCTATCGATAGGGATATGTGAAATGATCTCGCGGATAGCTTCGTTTTTAGGGTAGGTAATCGTCCCTGTAAATGAGAGATAAAAACCAAGGTCAAGGCATTGCTTGGCCATTTTGGAGTCACCGCTAAAGCAATGCAGAACGCCACCAACTTCTTTGGCATTCTCATCTCTTAGAATTTCAATGACGTCATCGTGTGCATCACGATCATGAACGATGATTGGTTTTCCAACTTTTTTTGCCAATTGAATCTGTTGGCGAAAAGCTAATCGCTGTGTTTCGCGAGGAGACCTGTCGCGATAATAGTCGAGGCCAATCTCTCCAAGGGCTACTACTTTTGGGTGAGAGAGCATTGATTCGAGCTTTTCAAGTGTTGCATTGTTGATTTCTCTCGCATCGTGGGGGTGAACACCAACTGCTGCAAAAATATTGTCATAGCTCTCGGCAACATTGATACTTTTTATAGAACTCTCAAGGTCGCATCCAATGGTGAGGATGTGACTGATACCATTATTTTTTGCCCGCTCAACAGTTTCGTCAAGGTCTTTAGCGAATTGTCCGCCATCGAGATGCGCGTGACTGTCAACCAGCAAAGGGAGTTGATGATTTGTCAAAGGGTTTACTCCAAATTAAGCAGGGCGCAATATGCGCCCTGTTGTAAATGAAAAAATGTTGTCTCTTTTATGCTACTTTTCTATCCTTGGGAAAAGTGGTGCTGCCTTCTCAACCATTCCTCCAGGTTTTAATCCTCCCCATTGATCTTGTCCATCGAGGGATAGGTTTTTACTGTCACAGCCTAGAATATTAAGAATTTTTTCACCGGTATCGGGCATGAAAGGAGCGACGAGCAAAGCGACAATACGAATAGATTCAAGCAGGTTGTACATAACTGTTGCCAGACGTTCACGCTGCTCAGAATCTTTTGCTAATGCCCATGGTGCCGTTTCATCAATATACTTGTTACCTGCTGAAATAAGTTCCCAGATCGCCATCAGTGTTTTATTAAATGCCATGTTGCTGAGGTGTTGATCGACTTTTTCGATAGTCATCGCAAAGAGATCAATGAAGGCTTGATCAACTTCATTATTCTGACTTGGAGCTGGGAGTTCCCCGTCGAAGTATTTTCCTAGCATCGCTGTTGAACGACTAACCAGATTGCCAAGGTCATTTGCAAGGTCAGAATTAATTCTATGAACCAACGCAGTATGAGAAAAATCACCATCAAGTCCAAAAGGGACTTCTCTCAGCAAGAAGTAGCGAATTGCGTCAACATTGTATTTGTCGATTAACATATTAGGCTCGACAACATTACGCAGACTCTTACTCATCTTTTGCCCTTCGACAGTCCACCAGCCATGGGCGAAAACTTTTTCTGGTAGCGGAAGTCCTGCAGCCATTAGAAATGTCGGCCAATAGACAGCATGGAAGCGTAAAATGTCTTTCCCGATAACATGAACAGCGGGCCAGTAGGTCGCAAAGTTTCCGTCTTTATCTTCGGGGTAGCCCAAGGCAGAAATATAGTTAGTCAATGCATCAAACCAGACATATATGACGTGCTTTTCGTTGCCTGGAGCTGGAATTCCCCATGAAAAAGAGGTTCTTGATATGGAGAGATCACGTAAACCCTCACGGACAAAACTGAGTATCTCGTTCCGACGCGATTTGGGCTGGATGAAATCAGGGTTCTCTTCGATGTGTTTGAGGAGTTGATCTTGATATTTACTCATCCGAAAGAAATATGATTCTTCTTTCAATTTTGTTGTTTGGCGCCCGCAATCAGGGCAATTTCCATCCAATAACTGGGTTTCCGTCCAAAATGTTTCACATGGGGTGCAATACCAATCTTCATACTCTCCAAGGTAGATATCGCCCTTGGCTTCAATGGCTTTAAACTGTTCTTGAACAGTATGCTTATGACGTTCTTGAGTGGTTCGGATAAAATCTGTATTGGAAATGTTGAGTTTTGTCCAAAGAGCCTGAAAGCGTTTCACGACCCGGTCAGCTAACTCTAAAGGAGTCTCCCCATTTGCTTTAGCTGCCGTTTCAACTTTTTGACCATGTTCATCAGTCCCTGTAAGAAAGGCAACATCGTAACCGCGGGCGCGTTTGTAACGTGCAATAACATCGCAGGCCAAGGTTGTATATGCATGGCCGATGTGAGGGACATCGTTGACATAATAGATAGGTGTTGTCACATAAAAAGTTTTGCTCATTTTTTACTCCTCATAACGGTCTTGTCTATATACGTTTAGCGCAAATTGATAGTGTTGGTACGGTTTTGTCAAAAAAAACTGAATCAGGTCGATTGCTCAGGTGGTTTCGCTGGCCGGTTTGGTTTCCGTCGTGGCCTCCTCCTGCGACGTTTTGTTTTCTCCTGAGCAGCTTCTCCTTGAGTGTCAGGTTTAGCAGCGTCAGGTTTAGCTTGGGGTGTGTTGCTCTGTCCCTTTTGTTGATTAGGGCGTTGGCCAGGTTTTGTTGTTTTACTAGGCCGGGAAGAGTGTTGCTTTTTAGGTGATGATGGCTGTTTTTTTTGTGTTTCTTTGGGTGCTTCTGTTACGCCATCAATTTCTTTTTGCAACTCACTGATATGCATTTGACAACGTTCGCCATTTCTGGACAAAGTAACTTTTTGCGCCAGGATATCTCGTGAGATAACTTCAGCAGTCCCCTCTTGTAGTTGCAACTTTTTACCACACTTTGGGAGAGTTTTTTTCATTTCGTTGTAGGTTTCATATTCATATGCAAGGCAGCAAAGCAAGCGTCCACATTGGCCAGATATTTTAGTTGGGTTTAAAGCGAGACCCTGAGCTTTGGCCATTTTAACCGATACAGGTGCAAATTCACGTAAATGACTGCTACAACAAAGTTCTCTGCCGCATATTCCTAGGCCGCCAACTTGTTTTGCCTCATCGCGGACCCCGATCTGGCGCATTTCAATACGAGTGCGAAAGTGTTGCGCGAGATCACGAACAAGTTCGCGAAAATCAACACGTCCATCTGCTGTAAAATAAAAAATAATTTTTGATCCGTCGAAGAGATATTCTGCACGAACTAGCTTCATCTCCATATTTCGTTTTTTGATACGAATTTGGCAAAATTGAAGCGCTTCGGTTTCTCTATGAGAATTATTTTCGGCCATTTGGAGGTCGCTCTCATCGGCCATGCGTAGGATTGATTTTAACTTAGGAGGAGCTTGGTCAGGCGTAATTTCTCGCGGTTCTCTGACAATCGTGCCCAATGCTCGTCCGCGCTCTGTCTCGACGATAACTTGGTCACCAGGGACCAATGGGAAATCTCGAGCATCAAAGTCAAAGATTTTTCCAGCGGTGTGAAAAGAGATGCTGACGATTTTAAGTGTTTCCATGTGGGTGACGTTATCCTTATATCTGATCTGCCTGGGGACGCACGAGTTGTAACGTTATTCAGGCAGCAGCTATTCGCATCAGCATGACTTCAAGAGCCAAGCGGCGGTTAACATTTCGTTGTAAATGAAAACGGGCAGTTTCTAGTGCTTTTAACTTCAGAAGTAAACTGGTTGTCGTTGTATTTTTTTGACGTTGTAAGCAGTCGATTAAATCCAGATTAACAAGTTCTTCTTCTGGACGATTATGTTTTAACAGGAGTAGATCCCTGAAGAAAGCTTGAAAAATATCCAGAATATCTGGCAGGACTTCTTTGTCTTTTTCAAGTTCATCGGCCAATGAGAAGGTTGGAATAATACTTCCTGCGGACAATGCTGACAAGGATTGAATCAAGGTACGGCGTTTTTCCAGAAAGAGCTCTCTGTTTGTTCCTAACGCTTTCTTAAAACTTCCTTCTGATAAGGAAGCTAGGATTTTTGCTTGAGTCTCATCCAATTCCAATTTTGATGACAGGATAACAGCCAAGTTGTGTTTAGGTAAGCGCGAAAACGAAAGCCTTTGGCAACGTGATAATATGGTTGTGAGAAGTTTGTCTGGCTGATTTGTTAGAAGGATAAGAATCGTTCCTGGTTGCGGTTCTTCAAGGGTCTTTAGGAGTGCATTTGCTGCTCCGGTGGTTAGGTGCTCGGCTCCATCAATAAGGCAATATTTACCGTTTGCCTCCATCGGGCGTAATGAGAGGTCCTGCTGTAGCTTTCTGATCTGATCTATTTTAAGAGCTTGACCCTCAGCAGCGAGAAGATGAATGTCTGGATGGTTATTGCTTTCAACTTTAAGGCAGGCCGAACAGCAACCACAGCCATTTTTGCTTTGACATAGCTGGGCGCAGACAAAGTCCATAGCCACCATTTTTTTTCCAACACCATCTGGTCCTTCAAAAAGATAAGCATGGGCAACATGCTGGCTATTGAGCGCACGAAGCAGAATATTCTTTTGTTGTTTGTGCCCAACTATCGAATCAAAGGTCATATGAATTGCTGAATTGCCTCAATTTGCAGTGTGTGATTTGGTGGACATTATAGAGATACGCTAAGTAATGAATCAAGGTTAAACAGCGAAATCAAGTGAATGAAGGCTGATAATTTCCTTTTATACATATGAAATGGTAAGGAAGAGGTTTTTTTTAAGTTATTGTGGTGATAGCAGAGTAAGATAATGAATCAAAAATACTTGATTTATAAGAAGTTTTGTTATATTCCTGCTCGCCTTAATTTTCCTCTCACCATCTTTATTTGGTCAACCATCATAAATGAAAAAAATTGAACATAATATCATCAAGATCTATCTGATCAAAACTGCTCGCTGGTTGATGTTGACAACACCCTACTTGCCACTGTTCATGGGTGAGAATGGGATCGACAAGAGCAGCTATGGTTTGCTAGCAGCGATACACGCTCTTTCAGTTATTTTCTTGGAGATTCCGTCTGGCTATTTGGCAGATGCCATCGGAAGAAAAAAGACTTTGGTTATTGGTTCTGTGCTGGGTGCCTGTGGTTATGTTGTTTATTCTTTGTCTTTTAGTTTCTCTGGCTTTTTGTTGGCTTTAGTCTGTTTGGGAATTGGGCAAAGTATGATTTCTGGATCAGATTCGGCCCTGCTTTACGAGACATTGGTTGCAGTTAAAAAAGAAAAGGATTACTCCCGTTATGAGGGGAGGGTGATTGCTCTTGGCAGTTTTATGGAAACGGCAGGAGCACCTTTGGGAGGATTGTTGGCGGCAGTAAGTCTTCGCTATCCATTTATTGCTCAGGCGTTGATAGCATGTATTGCGGTGCCAGCCGCTTTGACTCTCATTGATCCGCGGGATGAGACTTATCATAAAGGGCGCTCGATCAATTTATTGCCCGCACTGAAAAAAACATTGTTGCTCGACCGTAAGCTATTGTTACTGATTTTCTATTCGGCTCTCATCGGGACAGGAACCTATACAATGGCTAAGGCGATCCCTTACTGGCATAGTGAAACGCTACAATCGTCAGTGGCCGAATTGGGTTTTTTCTGGAGTGCTCTTAATCTGACTGCTGCGTTGTTTTCAACATTTGCTTATAAGTTTGAAAGGATAATTGATCGTTCAAGCTTTATGGTTGTCGTTGGCTTGATTGTCTCTTTGTGTTTCTTCGGACTTGGTTATTCTCCTGCCTCCCTTTCAATCGCCGTACTTTTTTTGTTCTATGGATGCCGTGGTCTAGCGACACCGATTTTGAAAAATTATATCAATGACCATACCAGCTCGGATGTTCGTGCAACAGTCTTGTCGGTCCGGATGTTTTTCGTCTATGTAATGTTTGCTGTACTGTTCCCGGTGATGGGCTGGGTAGGTGATAAGTCAACTTGGAATAATGCTTTGATATTTGCCGGTGGATTTTTTGTACTTTTCAGCAGTATTGCCCTGGTTGCTATGTATTTTCAGTCCCGCGCTCACATGCGATCCGAAGGGGGAGTTTGATGAGGTAGAGGCGGTGTTTTATTGTCAGAGGAATTGATATCGATATTAAGATTATAGTGGGTTATGTAGAAAACAAGGCCCGCCTTCAATTTTATGTTTTCTTGTCCGTATGATATGTCAGCTTCCTTCATTGTACTGCTTCTTGGATTTGGTTATACTCCACGCACATCAGATACTTATGGAGGACATGTGCAGAATAAACTTGGTGAACTGGAGGTGGCAATTGATTATTTTTTTAGCGATCATCAATTGTTGCTTCAGGCAGTCACCCATAAATCTTACAGTAACGAACAATCTGATTTTGTTTCCCATAATGAGCGCTTGGAATTTCTTGGTGATGCCGTACTGGAACTGGTGATCAGTGATTGGATATTTTGTCATTACCCCGATATTCCTGAAGGTGGATTGACTCGGATTCGTGCCGAAGTCGTTAGTGAGAATGGTTTGTCTCAAATTGCGCGTCAATTAGATATTGGGTCTGTTCTCCATTTAGGTAAGGGCGAGAAAAGAAGTGGCGGTAGTGAAAAATCGAGCTTGCTTGCCGATGCCCTTGAGGCGATACTTGGTGCTATCTATCGTGATGGTGGATTCATCGCTGCTAGTAAGGTGATTGGGGGTATTTTTAGCCCTATTATTGAAGAAGCGGCATTGTTGCGCTACGGCAGTGATTATAAAACCTGTTTGCAGGAACGTCTTCAAGCCCAATATGGGGCTCTTCCCGTATATTCTTTGGCTCAGGTTTCAGGCCCCGATCATGAAAGAACTTTTTCGATGGAAGTTTCTTTCGAGGGGAAACTGTTAGGGAAAGGGACTGGCAGTAGTAAAAAAAACTCTGAGCAGAAAGCAGCAGCGGCTGCTCTGGATCATCAACTATTAAGAAAGACATCATAATCATTATGGGAAAAGAAAACTTTTCATCTGGATTTATTGCAATAATCGGTCGACCAAATGTGGGCAAGTCGACTTTGCTCAACCGTATTCTTGGGCAAAAAATTGCTATAACCTCGAATAAACCACAGACAACGAGAAACCGGATTCTTGGGATCCATAATTTTTCATCAGGCCAGGCGTTGTTTGTCGATACTCCTGGAATCCATAAGGCAAAGGGAAAATTGAATCGTTTTATGGTCGATCAGGCGATCGGGGCTTGCTCAGATGTCGACTTAATTCTGTTCCTTGTCGAGGCTGATGATTCCCTTGGTGGTGGGGATGAGTATATTCTGAAATTGCTTGATAAGATGTCTGTCCCGGTTTTCCTCATCATCAATAAAATTGATTTGATTAAGCCACAGCGCCTGCTTAGTTTGATTCAGCAATACAGTGAACGTTTCAAATTTGCCGAGGTGATTCCTCTTTCGGCAAAAGGGGGAGACGGTGTCGAGCAGATGGTGAAGGAAATCGAACCTTACCTTCCTGAAGGGCCACAGTATTACCCTGAAGATATGCTGACCGATCAGCCAGAAAAATTTATTGTTGCTGAGATGGTGAGAGAAAAAATAATGCGTCGAACGAATAAAGAAATTCCTTACGGGATTGGTGTTCAGGTTGAAACGTTTGAAGAAAAGCCAGAACAAAATCTTGTGGTTATTCAAGCCATGGTTCATGTTGAACGTGAGAGTCATAAGAAAATTATCGTCGGCAAGGGCGGACAGATGATTCGAACTGTTGGTCAGGATGCACGGAAGGAAATTGAACGCTTACTTGGGACGAGGGTTTTTCTCGAATTGTTTGTTCGCGTTGATAAAGATTGGAGTCAGAGTGAACGCATGTTGCGTGAGCTTGGCTACAGTAAAAAATAATAGCATTTATATGACAACTGTCCCGCGATTACACTCATTGAGGGATAGTTTTTTTGTTTCACCTTCTTTTTTGTACTTGATTGTAAAGTTATCAAATAATAGTTATGAAAGATTTAAATAGATGATGAAGACCGTTGCCATAGTTGGTAGGCCAAATGTTGGAAAATCTACGTTATTCAATAGGTTATTGAGAAAACGTAAAGCGATAGTTGAAGATTTTCCTGGTGTCACCCGTGACCGTCACTACGCTGAAGTGAATCGTTTCTCCCGGCCTTTTCTTTTGATTGATACGGGTGGTTTTGAACCTGTTAGTGAAGATCGTTTGTTAATTCAAATGCGTGAGCAATCACAATTAGCAGTTGAAGAAGCCGATATCATTTTTTTTCTGATGGATGTTAAGGATGGTTTGACACCGGCGGACATTGAAATAACTAAAATGTTACGCCAAATAGACAAGCCGGTTTTTTATTTGATCAATAAGGTTGATGGTGAAAAACAGGAAGCCAATACCGTTGACTTCTATTCGCTTGGGATCGACTATTTTTATGCATTGTCGGCTGAACATGGTCGTGGCATTAACGAACTTGTCAACGATTTAGAAAAGCTTCTTCCACCGGCTCCTGAGGATACTGGTCCTGAAACTGAAATTCGGATGGCGATTGTGGGTCGTCCAAATGTTGGTAAGTCATCGTTGGTGAACCGGTTACTTGGTTATGAACGAGTTGTTGCTAATCCTGTTTCAGGAACTACGCGCGATAGCATTGATACTCCCCTTACCTATAATCAGCAGCGATTCGTCCTCATCGATACAGCAGGAATTCGGCGCAAAGGGCGAATTAGTCAGTTGGTTGAAAAATACAGTGCCGTTACTGCGTTGAAAGCGATGGATCGGGCCCATGTTGTCCTGATGGTTATTGATGCTGAAGATGGCGTAACCGACCAGGACCTTGCTGTTGCTGGTTATGCTTATGAAAAAGGTCGTGCATTGATTTTGATCGTTAATAAGTGGGACTTGCCTGAAAAGGATGACCAGACAATGGGGAAGTTTATAGCTGAAGTACAGCGGCGCTTTAAGTATTTGCCTTTTGCCCCAGTCTTGTTTGTTTCTGCATTAACGGGACAGCGTGTTAATAAAATAATGGCTAAAGTGGAAGAGATCTCTGCTGAATTTAATCGGCGTATTCCTACCGCTAAATTAAACCAGGGTCTCGAGGAATTTATCAGTAAGCATTCGCCACCGATGGCAGGTGATCAGAGGATCAAATTTTACTATGCAGCTCAGGCCGCTGTTCGTCCTCCAACATTTGTTTTGTTTACGAATAGGCCAGAAAAAATACACTTTTCTTACCAGCGTTACTTGGTGAATTGTTTCCGTGAAAAGTTTAATTTCAATCAAGTCCCGTTACGTGTTGAGTTTAAAGGACGAGGAAAAAAAGACAACTGAGTGAGTGGAACGTAATAACAATAACTGATTTTTTTTGGGATATTTTTTAATATGGCGCTTGAAGGCTATTTAGAGGATTTAGAGATACGCGATATCCTACAGATTCTCAGTTTAAGTAAGAAAACCGGAACGTTGACTCTTCGTAGCTCACACGGTGAGGGGCTTGTCTGCATTATGGAAGGGCAGATTATCCGTGCTACCTCCAGTTTTTTTCCTGAGACTCTGGGACAGTTGTTAAGAAAAGATAAAATTACAACGGAAAGTCAGGTCGACAAGGCACTGAAAATACAAAAATCTCTGGATCACCACCAACCCCTTGGACAAATTCTCATTGAGAATTTTCAGATTACTTCGGCTTCGATTGAGCAGGTTGTTGCCAGGCAGATTGAAAAAATTATTTTCAATTTTTTTTCTTGGAATGTAGGGACATTTTCATTTCGTTTAGAAGAAATTGTCAATTTTGGAAGTGCGTTATTAAATCCGCTTGATTTTATGCTCGAAAAAGGACTCAGTTCGCAGCGGTTAATTCTTAAAGAGGAGCAATCTGGAGAGAATGAAGTTCCAGATGATGATCAGATCGATCGTAAGCTCGCTGAATTGGAAGATCAGCAAAGTCGCCAGGGTTTAGGATTGCTTAGGGGAATGCTTGCTGAATTAGAGCATCCTGAGCTTGGTGGAGGAATCATCCTCCTCATCCTTCGTTATGCCAGTGAAATTATGAATCGGGCGATTGTTTTTGATGTTCGGGGGAATCAACTGGTTGGCGTTGGTCAGTTTGGTCTGTCAAATTTGAACATTGAAGCAGATAACCTTGTCCGTCAAATGACGTTGCATATTGATGCAGGCTCCATTTTTGCTCAGGTTATGAAAGATAAAATTGCCGTGCGTTCAGCTTTGAAAAAGACGCTAGCAGAAGAATCGTTGCGGTCCTTTTTAAATGGTACACCCGATGATATTTTTCTTGGTCCACTAGTGAGCGATGGAAAGGTCGTCGCTCTTTTATACGGGGATAATTATCTTTCAGGTCATCCGATTCGTGAGGCAAATGCTTTCGAAGTTTTTCTTTCGCAAGCGGGATTAGCGATGGAGCAGGCTTTAGGTAGCTCTGATTTAAGCTAAATGCAACATCTTCGCGTCTATTTTGTTATACTCATAGGTGTGACGGCTTTTATGCGGAGGTGATTATGCAAAAGAAAATTCTCATAGTTGAAGATGAGGAGAGTTTGCTCAAACTGGAAAGTATTCTCCTCACGACAAAAGGATACTTGGTTCAGGGCGCTACAACTGGACTAGCGGCCCTAGAGGCCGTTGCTGCAGAAGCTCCCGATCTTATTTTGTTGGATATAATGCTGCCAGAATTGGATGGTTTTGAGGTTTGTCATAGAATTAAAAACAATCCGGAGACACGCAGAATTCCAATTATACTTTTAACGGCAAAAAAGACCCCAGAAGATATGGCTCGCGGAACTGAGGTCGGTGCCGATCAATACATTACGAAGCCTTTTAAATCAGCGAAAGTTATGGAAACAATTGAAAAGTTATTGAGTTGAAGGTACGGGCTTTCTTTTATTTTCAAGTTATCATTTCTTCGTCCTGAATTTATAATTTCCCTGGAGTTTACGAAGTATGCGCCCTGCTAAAGTTCTGGTCGTTGATGATTCGCCAACGATGAGGCAATTTATTGTTTTTGCCTTGCAACGGCTTCCTGGTTTGCACATTGATCAGGCCGGAGATGGAGTTGCCGCTTTAAAACTCCTTTCTTCTGAACGCTATGATCTTCTTCTAACCGATATCAATATGCCGATGATGGATGGGTTGACGCTGGTTGGTTTAATTCGCAATGACACAATCAATTCTGAGTTGCCCATCATTGTTATTACGACTGAGGGGGCTGAGGTAACAAGGGAGCGTGCTATTGATCTAGGGGCCAGTGAATATTTGACAAAGCCATTACAGACAGCACGACTTGCTGAGATTGTTCGTACTCTCCTTGACCCCGATGCGCGTCGAGGGTAAGACCCGGTCTTGACAGTCTTGTGGGAACATGCAATAAATCCCTGTTGGTCATATATTGACGGAATTTTTAATATCAGGAGGCACAGTTGGCAAAAGAAGAAGCAATAGAAGTTGAAGGGGTTGTTGTAGAGCCGTTACCGAATGCGATGTTTCGGGTTAAGCTTGATAATGATCATGTTGTTTTGGCCCATATTTCAGGTAAAATGCGTAAGTACTACATCCGTATTTTGCCAGGTGACCGTGTGACAGTTGAGTTGTCACCTTATGACCTAACTCGTGGTCGTATCACTTATCGAGCTAAATAGCTTGTCAGTTTTATTTTGATCCGGCTTTGTCGCTGGTTCAGTAACATATAGAGGAAGCTTCATCTCCTCACTACTTTGCTTATAAACGATACCGGCCTACGCCGGTTTTCGTGTATATACTCTATTTTGATAGGTGACAGTGATTCTACTGTTACGGAGGACATATGGAAAATTACTACAATCCAAAAGATGTTGAATTTAAATGGCAGAAGATTTGGCAAGAAGAGCAAGTTTTTTGTGCTTCTATGGATTCAGATAAGGAAAAATACTATCTGCTGGAAATGTTTCCATATCCCTCTGGCCGTATTCATATGGGACACGTTCGAAACTATGCAATTGGTGATGTTGTTGCACGTTTTAAGCGGATGAAAGGGTTCAATGTTCTGCATCCTATGGGGTGGGACGCATTTGGGATGCCGGCTGAAAATGCTGCGATTGAACATAAAATTCATCCTGCTAAGTGGACCTACGAAAATATAGAAAGTATGCGTCAACAGTTACAGAGAATCGGGCTTTCCTACGATTGGTCGCGAGAATTTGCAACATGTGATGCAGATTATTATCGCTGGGAGCAGTTGATATTCCTCAAAATGTTTGAAAAGGGGCTGGCATATAAAAAAGGCTCCACAGTGAATTGGTGTCACGATTGCCAGACCGTTCTTGCTAATGAGCAGGTTGAAGATGGTTGCTGTTGGCGATGTCACAATTTGGTTCAGCCAAAAGAATTAGAGCAGTGGTTTTATAAGATTACTAATTATGCGGATGAGTTGTTGGAGTGGACAGACAAGCTCCCTGGCTGGCCAGAGCGGGTCCTTTCAATGCAGCGCAACTGGATTGGCAAGAGCTATGGCTGTGAAATCGAATTTTCTGTTGTTGATAGTTCTGAAAAAGTAAAAGTCTTTACCACACGCCCAGATACACTTTTTGGCGCAACGTTTATGAGCCTAGCGCCAGAGCATCCTCTTGCAAAAACATTAGTCACTGATGAGCATAGGGTGAAAGTTGAGCAGTTTATTGCTGCCGTGGAGCGACAGGATAAGGCTGACCGGACCAGTGGCGATCTTGAGAAAATCGGCATTTTTACTGGCTCATACTGTATTAATCCTCTCAATGGTGAAAAAATACCTGTATTTCTAGCTAACTTTGTTCTTATGGATTACGGAACCGGAGCCGTTATGGCGGTTCCAGCTCATGATCAACGTGATTTTGAGTTTGCGCAAAAATATCAGTTGCCCATGAGAGTTGTTATTCAACCTCAAGGTGATGAACTTGTTGTAGAGCAGATGAAAGAAGCTTTTACCGAGCCCGGGGTTCTTGTCAATTCTGACCAATTTAATGGTGTTGATAACGAATCTGCCAGGGAGCAAATTGCAGAGTTTCTTGATGATCGTGGCGAGGGACGTAAGACAGTCAACTACCGTTTAAGGGATTGGGGGGTTTCGAGACAGCGTTACTGGGGGACGCCAATCCCAATTATCTATTGTGATGATTGTGGTGCTGTTCCTGTGCCTGAATCGGATTTGCCAGTTGTCTTGCCAACTGATGTTGAGCTGACGGGTGAAGGGGGCTCACCTTTGGCACGGCACAAAGCGTTTCTTCAGGTTGCTTGCCCAAAATGTGGTAAAGCGGCTCAGCGTGAATCAGATACCTTTGATACTTTTGTTGAAAGTTCCTGGTACTTTGCTCGCTATACGTGTCCAGGATACGATAAAGGACCTCTAGAGAAACAGGCTGCGAATCACTGGCTGCCAGTTGATCAGTATATTGGGGGAATAGAGCATGCTGTTATGCATTTGCTTTATGCTCGGTTTTTTACCAAAATAATGCGTGATCTTGGTCTGCTTGATGTTGATGAGCCATTCACGAACTTATTAACGCAGGGGATGGTTTGCAAAGAAACACAGTGTTGCCCTGAGCATGGATGGCTATATCCAGAACAAGTCATTGATGGAAAATGTACTCTTTGTGGCCAAGATGTGGAATTGGGTCGTACTGAGAAGATGAGTAAGTCTAAGAAGAATGTCGTTGATCCTAATCAGTTGATTGATCAATATGGAGCTGATACAGCGCGTCTGTTCTCTTTGTTTGCTGCTCCTCCTGAAAAAGATCTGGAATGGAATGAGCAAGGAGTGGAGGGTTGTTATCGTTTTCTGAATCGCGTTTGGAGGGCAGTGACCGATAATCTTCAATTAATTGAAACTGCCGTAATTCCCGAGAGTACTTCAGGTGAAGCTGCTGTTCTGCGGCGTAAGACACATCAGACTATCAAAAAAGTCAGCGAAGATATTGATGGTCGTTTCCACTTCAACACAGCTATCGCCGCAGTAATGGAACTGGTAAATTCTATCTATGCGTTTAAGTCTTGCAAGGAGGAAGCGGGAGTTCTTCGTGAAGCATTGGAAACGGTTGTGTGTCTATTAAACCCATTTGTTCCGCATATCTGTGAAGAACTCTGGCACCTGTTGGGTCATCAACGAGGCGTGGAGGCTTCGGGGTGGCCTATCTGTGATGAATCAGCTCTTGTTGCTGAAGAGATCACTCTTGTTATTCAGGTGAATGGAAAAGTACGCGGTAAGATTGAAGTTGCTGTTGCTGCAGATAAGGAACTCATAGAAGCGGAAGCTTTGGCCGAACCCAATGTGCAACGTTTTATCGAAGGAAAGCAAGTTCGTAAGGTGATTGTTGTTCCTGGTCGGTTAATCAATATTGTGGTGGCGTAATGAAGTCCATTAGCCTGTTTATCGTTTTGTTTTTTATAGCAGGATGTGGGTATCATTTCCCCGGACAGGCAGGAGCGTTACCTGAAGGGGTTGAAAAGCTTTACATCCCCCTATTTGTTAATAAAACAGCTGAACCACAACTTGAATATCAACTTACCAGTCATGTTAGTGAAGTTTTTGCCCGGAATAGTAAAATTTCACAGGTTGAATCACGTGACCTTGCTGAGGCCACTTTGTTAGGAACGATCCGTGATTATAATAGCCGAGCTCTTTCATATGACAGCCAGGATGATATTAGTGAATATCGATCAACAATGGTTGTTGATATCGTTCTGGTTCAAGCAGTGACTGAAATGGTGCTCATGGAAAAAACTGTGAGTTGGAGTGCAGAATACAGTGCTGATGATGATAAGAGTAATCAGGAGGGGCATGAGCAGGAGGCTGTTGAGGAACTCTCTTTGCGTTTGGCCGAAGAACTCCTATATCAAGCGCTTGATGATTTTTAGCCGATGACTGCTGACGAACTATACCGTGGGTTACGATCGAACCATGTCCCTGAGATTATCTTTCTCTATGGACAGGAGCAATATCTTGCTCAGCGGGCAGCTCGGTCTATCAGAAAGGTTATTCTTCCTGATGATAAAGATGATTTCAATGATAACCAATTCCGTGGGAAAGAAGCGACCGCTGATCTGATTCTAGAAGCAGCAATGACTTATCCTGTATTTGCTGAAAAACGATTAGTAACAGTCAAAGATGCACATCAGATACCAGCTGCAGAACTAGAAAAAATCATACCCTACTTGCAGAGCCCTGTTCCTGAAACCTGCTTATTGTTTCTTGCCGACAAAGTTGACAGCCGTCGGAAATTTTTTCAACAATTCAAGAAGCATGGGGCGCTGATTGAGTTTAAACCCCTCTCTGAACGCGAAGTCCCTCGTTATGTAAGAAATGCTTTGGATCAGAAAAACGTAAAAATTTCTGCAGATGGTTTGGAATTATTTTCTGCCATGGTTGGCAGTCAGCTTCATGAAATTCACGCAGAGTTGGATAAGTTATTAACATATATTGGACCTTCAACACTGATTGATGTGAAAAATGTCCAAGCCGTTGTCTCAAGGGGGCGCGCTGAGAATGTTTTTGAGTTGGGGAACGCTGTTGGTCGCGGGGATGTAGCAAAGGCTTTGACATTAACCATGCGACTTGGGGCTGCTGGTGAGGCCCCGCTTAAGATCTTATCCCTTCTTGTTAGGCATTTTAGGCAACTTTGGAAAGTCCGAGAATTACAAGTTCAGAAGAGGTCCGCGAAGGAAATAGCTAAGGTGGCAGGGGTTCCGCCTTTTGTTGTTGATGGTTTAATTCAGCAAGGGAAAAAGTTTTCACGTAAAGATTTTATGATTGCGCACGAGTTGTTTCTTGAGACTGACCTCGCAATGAAATCGAGTGGTGCAGATGCCGAAGCATTACTGGAAAATCTGATATTGCTTTTAGTAAAAAAAAAGAATTGAAAATAAAAAAGGATCACTTTTGCCTAAAGTGATCCTTTTTTGAGCTTGATAGAAAAAGGGGTTAACCTAAAGTATTGACCAGTTTGTTTAAACGGGAAATCTTACGGCTGGCAGTCGCTTTATGGATAACACCTTTAGTTGATGTTTTATCAATATAAGGGATTGCTTTTGCAAGAGCTGCTTGTGCTGCATCTTTGTCACCAGCTGTAACGGCTTCACGAACTTGCTTAACGAGAGTGCGCATACCGGTCCTGATATGAGTATTGCGGGCTTGTCGTACCGCATTTTGTCTATTACGTTTTTCTGCTGATTTGTGATTTGCCACGAGTTGTTCTCCTTTTTAGGTTTTTTTGCTCTTTAAAAGTGACGAGATATTAGTGCTCTGTTGCTTGTCTGTCAAGTTAGAAAGTGATAATGTCTTTAAAAATATGACGCATCTTCAAAGTGTTAAGGTTTATTGCTAGAGGATTAAAAATATTTAAATGACCGACAAGAAAAAAATAGCATCGGCAACGTTGGTGATGGCTTCGGCAACATCACTCAGTCGGATTGCCGGGTTGATACGTGATATTATTGTGGCTCGGTTGTTTGGCGCAGGGATGATGACAGATGCTTTTTTTATGGCATTTACTATTCCTAATGTGTTGCGGCGTTTTTTTGGCGAAGGGTCACTGACTGCGGCTTTTGTTCCAACATTTTCTGAAGTTTTTCATCAACGTGGAGAAAAAGAAGCTCAACAATTGGCAAATCGATGTGTCACTTTGTTGTTGCTGATCATGCTCGTCATAGTCATTCTGGGAATTTACTTTTCGCCCTGGATTGTGCAGGGGATTGGCTTTGGTTTTGGGCAGGTTGCGGGGAAGCTGCAACTAACAGATCAGCTTAATCGAATTATGTTCCCCTATATCGGACTTGTCTCGGTCTTGGCTCTACTGACTGGTATTTTAAATGTTCGGGGCCATTTCTTTGTTCCTTCTCTTTCACCTCTATTTTTAAACCTATCGATGATCCTTAGTGCTTTAACCTTAGGTCATGTGTTTGAACAGCCCATTTATGCTCTAGCCGTTGGGGTGCTATTTGGTGGAATAGTCCAGCTGCTCATGCAGTTTCCTGTTTTATGTCGTTATAAGATTCATATTAGGCCAGATTTTAACTTTCGCAATGATCCATATCTACATAAAATTATGACCCTCATGCTGCCTGGGATTGCTGGGGTTGCTATTTATCAAATAAATATTATTGTGACTCGCCTTCTCGCATCCTTTCTTCCTCAGGGGAGTGTTTCGTATCTTTACTACGGGCAACGGTTATTTGAATTTCCGCAGGGGATATTTATTGTCGCCTTAGCTCAAGCTGCCTTGCCTATGATGAGTCGTCAGGTGGCAGAGGATGACCTGTGTGCTCTGCGGCGATCGCTTTCTTTTGCCATGACTCTCATTACGATATTCACTCTTCCTGCTATTATCGGATTAATCCTTTGTGCTCAACCGATTTACTCGTTGTTTTTTTTGGGTGGTGAGTTTGATCAGATAGCTCTTGAGCGGACTGCTTTAGCATTGATTTGTTATGCACCTGGTCTTATTTTTGTTGGGTACAGCCGAATTGCTGCTCAGACCTTTTATGCGTTAAAGGATACACGTACTCCAGTTATTATTTCCTTCTGGACTTTATTGGTCAACCTGATACTGGGGGGGATTTTGATGCAGTTTTATGGTTTTAAGGGGTTAGCCATTGCCTTGACTGTTTCTTCTGTTTTTAATGCCCTTATGCTTCTTGTATTGCTGCAAAAAAGGGTGGGTACTTTTATCCATAGATCTCTTTATGCCCCAACTTTAAAAGTTATCCCCGCGTGTTTTATGATGGCAGTTGTTGTCGCATTTTCGCTTAGTTTGACTGATTGGATGCAGCACGGATTGTTTTTCTCTAAATCCCTTGTTTTAGGTGCCGCTATTAGCATTGGAATCATGGTCTATTTAGGGTGTTGTTATCTTTTTAAAGTTGATGAGGTTCGGCAAGGATGGCATTTGTTTTCACGTAAGGGATGATATTTTCAATATTGACGAAAACGAATTTCTCCACTTTTAATTCTGTTATTGAGCCATTTTTGTAGCCATATTTTGAAAAACTGCCGCGTGAATGGAGTCAGAAGGCAGAATCCAAACAGGTCTGTACAAAAACCAGGCGTTAAAAGAAGTAAGCCACCTGCAAGTATCATTGCTCCATCCATCATTTCTTCTGCCGGAATTTTACCTTGGTTTAAATCAGCCTGGATTTTATTGATAAGGTGAAAACCTTGACTTCTGGCAAGGTAGGCTCCGGCAATTCCTGTTAAGAAAATCATTCCTATTGTTGCTCCAAGACCTATCTTCCGACCCGCTTCAATTAATACATATAACTCAATTATTGGCACCAATGTAAAGAGTATTAAGAGCTTTATAAACATCTTGATCACCTTTTGTAAGAAAATGTAAATAATTTCTATGTGATATGTGGTATTTCGGTTTGTCCTGATGCTGTGATCTTTAAGTATATGAAATTACACAATAAATAAACTGTCTAAAAAATAGGCAAGTTGTTGTCGTTGTTTGATTTCCCTGTGCTGTTGATGTTGTTCACAGCTTTGTTCACAGCTTTTCAACGATCAGTGTGGACGGATGGCAAAAGTCATTGTTTTTCACGACCTTTGCAATTGATGACTCGAATGGAGTAATTCTATTTATCCGAATCAAGCATCACTTGCATGGTCTTTTGTCGCAATAGATCTTCAGAATCAATGTCCAGAGAATTGGCAAGCTTGACGGTGTCAAAGAATATTTCGCTAAGAGATTCTCTTAATCGATCCTGTGCTGTATTTGGATTTTCAACCAACTTAGACATGTTAGTGAGTTCGTGTTGTAATTTCAAGACTTGTGATGAACTGGTTCCTGAGGATTTAATTTTTTTTGCAACTTTTGATGCTTTCTTTAATGCGGGTAGGTTTTTTGGAATTCGTTCGGTAAGTTTAGTCCCTTGTCCTTTTTCTTCTCGTTCTTTTTGTTTGATTTCTTCCCAGCGCTTGGCATGCTCGGTGGCATCCGCACCTCCAAATACGTGTGGGTGTCTACGAATCATTTTGTTATTAATTCCATTGACGACATCTGTAAAATCAAAGCTGCTTTGCTCTTTAAATATTTGTGCTATGAAGACAATTTGAAGTAGTAGGTCGCCCAGCTCATCCTTTATGTCTTCTTCGCTTTGCCTATCTATTGCTTCTATGACTTCATAGGCTTCTTCTAGGATGTAGGGCCTTAAGGTTTCAGGTGTCTGTTTGATATCCCACGGACAGCCCTGCGGTGAGCGTAGTGTCGTCATGATTTTGAGTAATTTATCAATTGATTCTGAGGATATTGCCTTTGCCAAGACGTGCTCCTGTTGTATTTGTGTTAGGGGTGGGCATGAATTTACTAAACTCAATGATGAAATCTTCTTTTTGGTATTAAATTACCAATATTGTTGTTCCTTAAAAAAACCTTGCAAAAGGTTGTTGGATGGGCTAGAAAGTGCGCCATTCTGAACAATTGGTGGCACTCCTTTTGTCTTGACATGTTTTTGACTCTCTCTATACTGTATCTTTTGTCTTGGTGGTGATTTGTGCGTCTTGAGTTAGAAGATATCAAAGGGGGAGAGTTGGAGCAAGGCTACTCCTTTTCCTCGGTCGATTTTCCCGATCTGGTTGCCATCGCTGATGGGGGAGGGCCGACATTTGATGATTCAATCTCCTTCCTCTTGAGATTTCAGAGGACAGGTCAGTTTGTTGAAGTTGATGGTTCTTTAACTGCTTCTGTCGGTTTGGTTTGTGGCCGTTGTTTACGGTCTTTTACCGTTCCTCTGGTTGAAGCATTTACACTGACTTTTGTTCCACTTAAGAGTAAAGACGAGAATGAGACTGAGGAAGAAATAGAGTTGGAGTCAGCAGAATTGGGACTTATCTCATATGAAGAGCAGGTTCTAGAGCTGCTTGAGCCATTACAAGAGCAATTGCTTATGGCTGTCCCAATCAGTCCTGTTTGTCAGTCGGAATGCCTTGGTCTTTGTCCTGAATGTGGACAAGACATGAATTTAGAGAAGTGTGATTGTACTCGAAGGCCTTTTAACAACAAGTTTACGGCTTTGGCTAATATAGATTTCAAAAAGTCCTGATGGGGAAATCGGGCAATTATCCAATATCCAATAAGATAATTATTGAGAATTAAAACATTTGTTTGATAGTAAGGAGAGATTTAAATGGCAGTACCAAAGAAGAAAACTTCGAAGTCGAAAAAAAATATGCGCCGTGCTCATGATGCGATTAGCGCACCTGGGATGTCGGTCTGTTCACAGTGCCAAGAAACGAAATTGCCACATCGTGTTTGCCCACATTGTGGAACGTATAAAGGTAAAGAGATCATCAGTAACGACGAAGTCTAAACGATTTTATGACTGTAAAAATTGCTATTGATGCTATGGGCGGGGATAACTCGCCCGCTGTCGAAGTCGCTGGCGCTGTTGCAGCCTGTCGCGACTGGGGCAGTAAAGTGGTTCTTGTTGGTGATACTGAGAAGATCCAGTCTGTGCTTGAGCAGCACCAAATTGATGGTCTTGGCATTGAAATTCATCATGCCAGTGAAATCGTAGGCATGCATGATGCTCCTTCAGATGCATTACGTAAGAAAAAAGATTCTTCTATCCGTGTCGCTTTCGATTTGGTTAAAAAAGGAACTGCAGCTGCAGTTGTAAGTGCCGGTAATTCCGGTGCTATTATGGCTTGTGGAATGTTTGTCTTTGGCCGGGTCAAAGGGATTGAAAGACCTGCAATCGGAACTTTTTTACCCAATCTCAATGATCAAACTCTGGTTCTTGATATGGGAGCTAATGTTGATTGTAAGGCATCACATCTATATCAATTTGCGATTATGGGGAGCCTCTATGTTGAGAACTCTCTTGGGAAGTCTCGCCCTCGGGTTGGCTTGCTTTCGAATGGTGAGGAAGAAAAAAAGGGGAATGATTTAACGCGTGAGACACATCAGCTGTTAAAAAAATCGCAGTTAAATTATCTTGGATATGTTGAAGGCGGTGATGTTTACAACGGATCTGTCGATGTTGTTGTTTGCGATGGTTTTGTTGGCAACGTCTTATTGAAAGTATCTGAGGGCCTTGCTGTTGCAATTGGCACAATGCTTAAGCAGGAAATAGAAGGGCGTTTCTGGGCAAAACTTGGTTTTTTGTTTAGTCGCCCAGCATTCTCTGCTTTTAAAAAGCGGACGAATCCAGCTGAATATGGTGGTGCTCCATTATTAGGAATTGCTGGAGTTGGGATTGTCTGTCATGGGAGCTCCGACCCTATGGCTATCAGTATCGCCATTCGTCAAGCAGCTGAATATGCGCAAATTCGTTTTGAAGAAAAACTGGCAACTTTACTCTAGTCGTTGGACTTACTTGAGTTAATTCAAGTAAAGGAGACCAAATAGAATGAAAGCTCGAATTGTCGGTACCGGGTCATATCTGCCTGAAAAAATTAGAACGAATTACGATCTTGAAAAAATGGTTGATACCAGTCACGACTGGATTGTCGCCAGAACAGGTATTGAAGAGAGACGTATTGCCGATGCTTCTGAGTGTACCTCGGATATGGCAACTGTTGCTGCTCAGCGTGCCATGGATATGGCAGGAGTGAGTGCCGAAGATATTGACCTGATTGTTCTTGGCACGATTACTGGTGACTATCCCTGGCCTGCGACGGCATGTATTGTTCAGGCAAACCTTGGTGCAAAAAACGCATTTGCTTATGATTTATCCGCGGCATGTAGTGGTTTTCTTTATGCTTTGTCCAATGCGAACGATTTTATTATGTCGGGTCGGGGAAAAAGAGCACTGGTCATTGGTGCTGAGACCTTGAGCCGATCTGTCGACTGGACGGATCGAAATACTTGTGTCCTGTTTGGCGATGGGGCAGGGGCTGTCTTGTTGGAGGCTCAAGAGGGTGACTCCGGGGTTTTGTCCTGTCATCTTCATTCTGATGGAAATTATCTTGAGCTTCTCTACCAGCCGGGCTTTGGGGCAAAACATCCCGTTTCTGTTGAAGGTATTGAATCTCGTCTTTCATATCTCAAAATGCAGGGCAATGAAGTTTTTAAGGTTGCCGTACGTTCTTTGACGCAAGTTTCAAAGGAAGCACTTGCTGCAAATGGCTATACTAGTGCCGATGTTGGACAATTTATTCCTCATCAGGCAAATCTGAGAATTCTTGAAGCGACAACGAAACGACTTGGGCTGACAAAAGAACAAAGCTTTATCAATGTTCACAAGTACGGCAATACGTCAGGAGCTACAATACCAATTGCCATTGATGAAGCTTATCATCAGGGCTTGCTTAAGGAAGGGGATTTAATCCTTTCAGCAGCTTTTGGTGGCGGTTTTACTTGGGGCTCTGCATTGATCCGGTGGTAATTTTTTGATTCATTTTTTAAGCTTATCTATCTTGTCACATTCAGTACTGGCAGGATTAAGCTAAGGAACGAGAAATATGGACGCATTTGTTTTTCCTGGGCAGGGTTCTCAGTATTCGGGGATGGGTAAAGATCTCGCTGATAACTTTAACGTCGCAAAGTTAACATTCGAAGAAGCAAATGATGCTCTTGGTATCGATCTTTCGGCTTTATGCTTTTCTGGTTCTGAGGAAGATCTCAAACTTACAGCAAATACGCAGCCAGCTATTCTGGCAACTAGTATTGCTGCCCTTCGTGTTCTTCTTGAAGAGACTGAACTGAGACCAGCATTTACTGCCGGGCATTCTTTAGGTGAATATTCTGCATTGGTCGCTGCTGGCGCACTTGATTTTGCAGATGCTGTTAAGACGGTTCGACAACGTGGGACATATATGCAAGATGCTGTTCCGGTTGGGTTGGGAGCTATGGCGGCAATCATGGGTATTGAGGGTGATGCCCTTTTGCAACTTTGTCAAGATGCTGCTAAAGGTGAAGTAGTTGCTCCTGCTAACTATAACAGCCCTGGACAGATTGTTATTGCTGGACATACGACAGCTGTTGAAAGAGCAATCATTCTGGCAAAGGAACAAGGTGCAAAGAGAGCTTTACTTCTTCCTGTTAGTGCACCCTTCCACTCATCCCTTATGGCTCCAGCTGCACAACGATTACAACTTGACTTAGAATCTCTCACTATATCACCGCTACTGTGTCCGGTTGTGAGCAACGTAGAAGCAATGCCTTGTAATGAAGAGACGAGGATCAAGGCTCTACTTGTTGATCAGGTTTGTGCTCCGGTAAGATGGGAGGAATCAGTCCTTAAAATGAAGGAACTTGGTGTTTCAAGATATGTTGAAATTGGTCCTGGTCGAGTCCTCTCAAGTTTAATAAAAAGAATTGACCGATCATCAGAACAAAAAAACATAGGTGATGTTGCTAGCTTAAAAAAAATTCAAGGATAATTTTAAATAAATTGATTATAGATTCAACTATCCAGATCAAAAACTAAGGAGAAATTGATATGGTTCAAGATAGAGTTGCATTGGTGACGGGAGCTTCACGTGGTATCGGGCGGAGTATTTCTTTAGCTCTTGCTGCGCAGGGTGCTAAAATTGTTGCCGTTGATGTTGATTTGCAAGCTACGGAAGAATTTGTTGCAGAACTTAAAGCTTCTGGAACAGAAGCTGTTGCGGTTCAAGGGAATGTCACTCAACCCGCAGATGTCGACCAGATGGTCAAAGTTGCAAAAGAAACCTTTGATCGTATTGACATTCTCATAAACAATGCTGGTATTACCCGGGATGCTTTACTTCTTAGAATGAAAGACGAAGATTGGGATGCGGTTCTAGACGTGAACCTTAAGGGTCCGTTTCTCTGTACACGTGCCGTGTCTAAGTTGATGACAAAGCAACGCCATGGTCGGATAGTGAATATTGTCTCAGTTGTTGGACAAATGGGGAATGCAGGCCAGGCAAACTATTGTGCCAGTAAAGCGGGATTGATGGGGCTGACACGTTCTAACGCTCGTGAATTGGCAAAGCGTAACATCACTGTAAATGCTGTTGCTCCAGGTTTTATTGCAACGGCTATGACTGATGCACTTCCAGAAGATAAGCGCCAGGAATTAGCAGCTCAAATTCCATTGGCAAGGCTCGGCTCTGCAGAAGATATTGCTTATACTGTCCTCTTTCTGGCGTCCGATCAAGCTGGGTATATCACTGGGCAGGTTGTTGGTGTAAATGGTGGAATGTACATGTAAATAAACTGGCTTTTTTGGGCCGACTTAACTTAAAAAAGGAGAAACGCAAATGGCTTCTATTGAAGAAAGAGTAAAACAAATTGTTGCAGAACAGCTGGGCGTTGATGAAGAGCAAGTTACAGATGGCGCTGCATTTATGGACGATTTAGGTGCAGATTCACTCGACACTGTTGAGCTGGTCATGGCTCTTGAAGAAGAGTTTGACGTGGAAATCTCTGATGAAGATGCTGAGAAAATCCAGACTGTCAAAAATGCTATTGATTATATCAGCAAAGCTGCTTAATTAATAACGGTGGTGTCAGATATATATCTGACACCACCATTTTATTTTCTGCCTTTAGTATATATAAACGTTATTTAACTACCATTTGTTGAGAGATTACTTTATGCGTAGAGTTGTAGTGACTGGTCTTGGTGTCGTATCTCCCTTGGGTACAGGTGTCGATAAAAACTGGAATGCACTGCTCAACGGTCAATGTGGGATTGATACGATTACACGTTTTGATGCTTCTGACTTGGCAACGCAGATAGCTGGCGAAGTTAAAGATTTTAATCCGACAGATTTTATTGAAAAAAAAGAGGTAAAGAAGATGGACCTCTTTATCCAATATGGTCTGGCTGCAGCCCAAATGGCTTTAGAAGATTCTGGACTAGAAATCAACGATGAAAATGCTGAACGCGTTGGAGTGTTGGTTGGTTCAGGATTGGGTGGACTGCCTGCGATTGAAAAGTATCACCAAGTTCTTCTTGAGCGTGGCTACAAAAAAGTAACCCCATTTTTTATTCCTATGTTGATTATCAATCTCGCTCCTGGCCATATTTCGATGAAATTTGGTGCTAAGGGACCGAACCTTTCATCTGTTTCTGCTTGTGCAACAGGAACGCACTCCATTGGCGATGCTTATCATATGATTGCTCGTGGTGATGCCGATGCGATGTTTGCAGGTGGTACTGAGTCGACGATAACTCCCTTGGGAATTGGCGGCTTCAATGTAATGAAGGCCCTTTCGACTCGTAATGATAATCCTCAGGCAGCGAGCCGACCCTTTGAGAAAAACCGGGATGGTTTTGTCATGGGAGAAGGTGCAGGTATTTTGATTCTCGAAGATTTCGAGAGCGCTAAGAAGCGTGGTGCTGATATCTACTGTGAAATTGTCGGTTATGGACTTAGTAGTGATGCTTTCCACTTAACTCAACCTGCCCCTGGCGGTGAAGGTGCCGCACGGTGTATTAAGATGGCTCTGTCTGGAGCAGGATTAAATCCTGATCAAGTCGACTATGTTAATGCTCATGGAACTTCGACATACTTTAATGACCTCTATGAGACGATGGCAATAAAGTCAGTTTTTGAAGACCATGCACAAAAAATCATGATCAGTTCAACCAAAGGGATGACAGGTCATGGCTTGGGTGCTGCTGGTGGAATGGAAGCTGCTTTTTTAGCTTTGGTTCTTAAACATGGTGTTATCCCGCCAACAATTAATTATGATGAGCCTGATCCCGAATGTGATCTCGATTACGTTCCGAATGAAGCGCGTCAAGCTGATTGTCAGGTGGCTATTTCTAATTCATTTGGCTTTGGTGGGACGAACGGAACACTTGCATTTCGTAAAATCTGAGGGTGAACATGCTAGTCATTGGTAGTGATCATGGTGGTTATGAATTAAAATCGGCCATCTTAAAAATGTTAAGTGACAGAGGAATTGATTGTACTGATTTCGGCACGGATGGACCAGCCTCTGTCGATTATCCTGATTTTGCCGCTAAGGTTGCTGGCTCGGTCTCCTCTGGAGAAGCTAATCGCGGTATATTGATTTGTGGTACCGGAATCGGCATGTCTATTTCAGCTAATAAGTTTGCTGGAGTTCGGGCCGCTTTAGTTCATGATGAATTCACCGCACAAATGGCCAAAGAACATAATAATGCGAACATCTTGGTTCTTGGGGGAAGAGTTTTATCCATAGAAAAAGGGATAAGATTTGTTGAGGTCTGGCTAGACACGGAGTTTGAAGGTGGTCGACATCAGAACAGACTGGATAAAATCTCTGCTGTTGAGCAGTAGTTTTTAGTGATTAACAAAACGGGGCTGATTCTTTCGCCCCGTTTTGTCATTATAAGTGATGGTTTAAACGGAGGATATCGATAGTTATGCAGAAACTAAAATCATTTGACCCTGAGATCGCTCAAGTTGTTGCCAAAGAAACAGAGCGTCAGGAATATAATCTTGAATTTATCGCATCTGAAAATTTTGTCACAGAGGCGGTCCTTGAAGCTCAGGGTTCTGTCCTAACGAATAAGTATGCAGAGGGTTACCCGGGAAAAAGATATTATGGCGGTTGTGAGTGTGTGGATGTTGCAGAACAATTAGCCATTGATCGAGCCAAAGAACTGTTCGGCGCAGAACATGCTAATGTTCAACCACATTCCGGTTCACAGGCCAATATGGCTGTTTATATGGCGGTGTGTAAACCCGGAGATACTGTCCTTGGTATGAATTTAGCTCATGGTGGTCACTTAACACATGGCTCCCCAGTTAATTTCTCCGGCAAATTGTACAATATTGTTCCTTATGGTCTTGATGCCGAGACAGGGACTATTGATTATGAGGAAGTCGAGCGCCTTGCCGTTGAGCATCAGCCTAAGTTGATTGTTGTCGGAGCGAGTGCTTATCCCCGTGAAATCGATTTTGTGGCGTTTCGTAAGATCGCTGACAAGGTTGGTGCTGTTGTCATGGTAGATATGGCTCATATCGCTGGTTTGGTCGCAGCCGGTGTCCATTCTAATCCAGTCCCTCATGCGGAGTTTGTCACAACGACGACCCACAAAACTCTTCGTGGTCCACGCGGTGGGATGATTCTTTGTACTGAGGAGTGGGGGAAGAAGATTAATAGTAATATTTTCCCAGGTATTCAGGGTGGTCCACTCATGCATGTAATAGCGGCAAAAGCGGTCGCTTTTAAGGAAGCCTTGCAGCCGGACTTCAAAGACTATGCATCTCAAGTTGTAAAAAATGCCAGTGCGTTGGCAAAGGGGTTGACTGAAAAAGGCTATAAACTTGTATCTGGTGGAACCGATAATCATCTCATTCTTGTTGATTTTACCGGGACTGAGATTACGGGTAAGGTTGCTGAGAGGGCTCTTGAAGACGCAGGGATTACTGTCAATAAAAATGCGGTTCCTTTTGACACCAGATCCCCTTTTGTCACGAGCGGTATTCGGATTGGAACTCCTGCAACAACCACGCGTGGTTTAAAAGAGGCAGAAATGTTGCAAGTCGCTGCTTGGATAGATAGGGCTTTGCAAAATATTGATAATGATGCCGAATTGGCGAACATCAAAACCGAAGTTAAGGAACTCTGCCTGAGGTTTCCCCTCTACGCACATCGGATTTAATAGGGATTGATTATGGAACGCCCTGAGTGGGACGAGTATTTTATGCAGATTACTCAACTTGTCGCAAGTCGGTCCACTTGTATGCGGCGTCAGGTTGGAGCTCTGCTCGTAAAAGAAAAGAACATTATGGCAACGGGATATAATGGTGTCCCCAGTGGTATTACTCACTGTGATGTGACGGGTTGCTTGCGTGAGCAGTTAAATGTTCCTTCTGGGGAACGCCACGAATTATGTCGTGGCTTGCATGCTGAGCAAAACGCGATCATTCAAGCTGCTAAACACGGTTCAAGCATTGTCGGCTCAACACTTTATTGCACCGACTCTCCTTGTATAATATGCAGTAAAATGCTTATCAACGCCGGTGTTGTAGAAGTTATTTTTGGTCGTGGTTACCCAGATTCTTTGTCGTTGGAGATGTTAGCCGAAGCGGGAATCAAGTTTCGTCAACACTCTGGAGAAGATTCAAAATGAACTGTCCGTTCTGTCGTCATGATGATACACGCGTTGTTGATTCAAGGCTTGGAAAAGAGGGAAATAACGTCCGTCGACGTCGCGAGTGCCCCTCATGTGAAAGGCGCTTTACGACCTATGAAAGAGTTGAAGAAATTCTTCCTTGGGTCATCAAAAAAGATGGTCGCCGTGAAGCATTTGATCGCTCAAAGATTATTTCTGGTATGCAACGTGCTTGTGAAAAACGTCCGGTGCCGGTTGAACAGATTGAAGCTCTTGTCGATCAAATGGAAAGAAAGTTTCAGGAATGTGGCGATAAAGAGATTTCTGCAAGTTTGATCGGGGAAGCTGTTATGGACATGCTTCATGGTGTCGATGAGGTCGCTTATGTCCGTTTTGCTTCAGTCTATCGGCAATTTAAGGACATTAACGAATTTATGTCAGAATTGAATGATCTGCTGAAGCACTCGAATTAAATTTTTATACCCTTTTTATTGTTTGCTGCCGGGGCCTCTTGTGGGATGTCCCGGCGTTTGCGTTTCGCAGGGAGACTTTGTCTCAATGTCCCATTCTAAACATCAACAGTTTATGCAGTTGGCACTTGATCTTGCCCATATGGGTCTTGGGAGGACTGCACCTAATCCACCTGTTGGTGCCGTTATTGTCAATTCTGGATTGATTGTCGGGGAAGGTTTTCATCCACGGGCAGGCGATCCCCATGCTGAAATTATTGCTTTAAGGCAGGCTGGCGAGAAAGCCGCTGGCGCCGATATCTATGTGACGCTCGAACCATGTTCACATCATGGGAAAACGCCACCATGCGCTGACGCTTTGATTGCTGCTGGAATTAAGTCAGTTTATGTCGGGGCCGTTGATCCGAATCCTAAAGTTGCAGGTCGTGGCATTAAAAAACTGCAAGATGCAGGCATTCACGTTGAGGCTGGAATTCTTGAACCTTCATGTCGTTACTTGATTGCACCTTTTAGTAAACACATCAGAACTGGCTTGCCTTTTACTATTTATAAAGCAGCGATGACTGTTGATGGGAATACGGCAACCACAACGGGGGACTCCCGTTGGGTTTCAGGTGAAGAAAGCCGATTCGTTGTTCATCAATTGCGCGATCGTGTCGAGGCTATTATGGTTGGCATCGGTACGATCGAGAAGGATGACCCCTTGCTTAACACACGTCTTCCTGATGGAATGGGCCGTGACCCTTTGAGGGTGATTGTTGATAGTCAGCTTAGGATTAATCCACAAACCAGGATTTTGACACAAGATTCTAAGGTTAAAACTCTTGTAGCAACAATTTGCAACGATTTGAAAAAAATAGCGCTCATTCAAAATTCTGGTGTTGACGTTGTTGTTTTACCTGCAGTCGATGGCAAAGTCTCTTTGCTGGAATTATGGAAGGAACTTGGAAAGAGGAATGTTCAGACTCTTCTTCTCGAGGGTGGATCCACATTGGCAGAGGCTGCACTTCAGGACGGTTTGGTTGATCGTGTGATGATTTTTCTGTCTCCTAAATTGCTTGGTGGTCATTCGGGTTATGGAATTTTTACGGGTTCTGGTTGTGTGAAAATGTCTCATGCGATTAAGCTTGAGAATGTTACCTATGAGCAGGTTGGTGATGATCTGAAAATAACAGGAGATATTGCGACATGTTTACAGGATTAATACAATCTATTGGTCAGATTTACAGCCTTAAAAGGGTAGGACATTCTGCTCAATTAAGGATTGCTAGCCAGTTAGTCCATGATGACTTGCAATTAGGGGAAAGCATAGCTGTGAATGGTGCTTGTTTGACCGTTGTTGCATGGGATACTCATAGTTTCACAGTTGATGTCTCACCAGAGACGTTACAAAATACAACGTTAGGTCAGTTGCCGATCAATCATCCTGTCAACTTAGAGAGGGCATTGCGTCTTTCCGATCGTTTAGGTGGGCATTTAGTCAGTGGTCATATCGATTGTATCGCTAAAGTTCGGCGTCGTTATGAAGACCATAACGCGATTCGATTTGACTTTACGGTTCCGCAAGAGGTTATGCGTTACTTGGTGACAAAAGGTTCTGTTGCGATTGACGGGATCAGTTTGACAGTCAATCAAGTTGAACATGAGATGTTTTCTGTGGCAGTGATTCCCCATTCTTTAAAAATGACGACACTAAAAGATTGTCGTGAGGGGGGACAGGTCAATATAGAAACTGATTTAATCGGTCGTTATGTTGAGCGTTTACTACCAGATCAAAATGATTCGTGTGATAAGCAAAATGTTGATCTGGACTTTCTTGCTAAAAATGGTTTTCTGTGAGATAAGATGGCGGTCGTGAGAAGTCAGTTTTGCGCTGCTACGGATTCTAAGAATCTGGAAAATTCACCCTTTGAAAGTGACCGATACTTCTTTTAAATTGAAGCATGTCGCTCAATGAGTAAGGATAAACAGTATGACAATTGCAAAAATAGAAGCGGCCCTTGATGATATTCGCCAAGGGAAAATGGTAATTTTGGTTGATGATGAAGATCGCGAAAATGAAGGTGATCTTGTTGTCGCTGCTGAAAAAGCGACCCCAGAAATTATCAATTTCATGGCTACACAAGGACGTGGGCTGATTTGTCTCTCTTTGACCGAAGACCGTGCTGATAAACTTGATTTGCCATTGATGGTGACAGAGAATGATTCCTCATTTGGGACAGCTTTCACCGTTTCAATTGAAGCACGTCAAGGTGTCACGACGGGGATCTCTGTTGCTGATCGTGCTCATACAATCCAAGTTGCTGTTGCCGATGATACAACGGCACGCGACCTTGCTCGTCCTGGCCACGTATTTCCGTTGAGGGCGAAGAAGGGCGGCGTCATGGTCCGTACGGGACAGACTGAGGGATCTGTTGATCTTGCTCGCTTAGCTGGCCTTAAGCCTGCTGGTGTTATTTGTGAGATTATGAATGAAGATGGCACGATGGCCAGGATGCCTCAGTTAGAAGTTTTTGCAAAGCAACATGATCTAAAAATCATTTCTGTCGCCGAGATTGTCTCTTATCGAATGAGAACAGAGTTGTTGGTTCATAGGGCTGCAGAAACGACATTGCCTACGGCATTTGGAGGTGTATTCTCCGCAGTTGTCTATGAGAATGATGTTGATGATTCTCAGCATGTGGCTTTGGTTAAAGGAAAAATCGATCCGAATGAACCCGTTCTCGTTCGTGTCCACTCCGAATGTTTGACGGGTGACGTTTTTGGTTCGCAACGCTGTGATTGCGGTGAACAATTGCAGTCAGCAATGGCCCAGATTGAAAAAGAAGGTGTTGGCATTGTTCTTTACATGCGCCAGGAGGGTCGGGGTATTGGTCTTGTTAACAAAATGAAGGCTTATGCATTGCAGGATCATGGTCATGATACCGTGGAAGCGAATCATGCTCTTGGATTTAAGGATGACTTACGAGATTATGGTTTGGGAGCACAGATGCTTTCAGAGCTTGGTGTTCGAAAGTTGCGCTTGATGACGAATAATCCTAAAAAAATTGTTGGGCTTGAAGGTTATGGCCTTGAAATTGTTGAGCGTGTTTCGATTGAAGTAGCAGCACAACGAAATAATCTCAAATATCTTAAAACGAAACGTGAAAAAATGGGACATCTGCTGGAAAATCTCTAGCATTATTTCAGGAGGTCATAGTGTCAAAAATTATCGAAGGAACATTGGAAGCAAAAAACTACCGTTTTGGTATTATTGTTAGTCGTTTCAACAGCTTTATCTCTGATCGGTTGCTCGAGGGCGCTATTGATACTCTGGTCCGTCATGGTGCTGATAAAGAGCAGTTGGCTATTGTTAAGGCGCCCGGCGCTTTTGAGTTGCCGCTGGTTGCTAAGAAAATGGCCGATTCAAAAAAATATGATGCACTTATTTGTCTTGGTGCTGTTATTCGTGGTGGGACACCCCACTTTGAATATGTAAGCTCTGAAATGACCAAAGGGATTGCCTCTGTGTCACTCCAGTCTGGGCTGCCAATTGCTTTTGGTGTGTTGACGACTGATTCTGTTGAGCAGGCGATTGAGCGAGCAGGAACCAAGGCAGGAAATAAAGGTGTTGAGGCTGCAATGAGTGCTATTGAAATGGTGAATCTGCTGGGAGCCGTTTAACACTATGTCGAATAATCGCCGTGTTGGTCGAGAGTATGCCTTGAAGATGTTGTTTGCTTTGCAAATCGATCAAGACCAAACAGAATCAAATCGATTGATTGATTCATTCTGGAATAATTTCCGCTTCGCTGACGATGTTTTAGGTGAACCTCTAGAATCAATTGATGTTCCTTTGGCAACAGCGTCTCGACTTTTTGCTGAAAAGATTGTCACGGGAGTTGTTGAGTTTCGTTCTGTCATTGATAAGAAGATAGCAGAGAGTGCGAAAAACTGGTCTTTATCTAGAATGACTGCTGTCGATCTATCTATACTGCGAATTGGTGCTTACGAATTGCTTTATAATTCAACTGTTCCTGCTGCTGTTGTTATTGATGAAGCGATTGAAATAGCGAAAAGATATGGAACGAAGGACTCGGCTTCTTTTATCAACGGTCTGCTTGACAAGATCGCGAAAGAGGTGGGAGTTAAACCATCACCTGAATAATTAGTTCTTAAGATAGAGGTTTCTATGAGCACGACAAAAGTAGGACTGCTAGGATTTGGTACCATCGGTACAGGCGTTGTTCGTAATTTTCAACGCAATGCGTCCATTATGCAGCAAAGACTTGGCCATAATATCCAACTCGTTAAGATTGCTGATCTTGATCTTGAGACTGACCGCGGTGTGCAATTGCCTCCGGGTGTTTTAACTGCTGATGTTGAAGATGTTATCAGTGACCCTGATATTGATATCGTTATAGAGTTGATTGGCGGTTATGAACCAGCTAAAAAGTTCATTCTAAAAGCTATCGAGAATGGCAAGCATATTGTCACTGCTAATAAGGCACTTATGGCCGTCCATGGAGAGGAAATCATCACCGCTGCTAATAAGAATGACGTTTCTGTCATGTTTGAGGCGGCTGTCGGTGGAGGAATTCCTATCATCTCTGCGATTAAAGAGAATCTTTGCAGTAACGAGTTTAGTGCGATTCTTGGAATTCTTAACGGAACGTGTAATTTTATCTTAACCAAAATGACTGAAGAGGGTAGTGATTTTGCTCCTGTTCTCAAAGAGGCTCAAGAGCTTGGTTATGCTGAAGCAGATCCAACTTTTGACATTGAGGGTGTTGATACTGCACATAAAATTGCTTTATTGTCAGCATTATGCTTTGGCACAACCGTTGATTTCGATCATGTTTATACCGAGGGGATTAGTAATATCACGTCGGTTGATATTCAATTTGCTGAGCAGATGGGCTACAAAATTAAACTGCTGGCGATTGGAAAAAATCATGGCAACCAAATAGAGGTCAGAGTTCACCCAACGATGATCCCAGGATCTTATCAGCTTGCGGGCATAAACGGTGTGTTTAATGCCGTGAGATTAAATGGAGACTTTGTCGGACCTACCTTGCTATATGGTAGTGGAGCCGGTATGGATGCGACTGCAAGTGCAGTCATGGGTGACGTGATGGCAATTAGTCGGGATCAAGCATCCGGGGCAACTTCACGTGTTCCAATTATGGGGTATCGCGCTGATCAAATAAAATCATTACCGATTAAGGCGATGAGTGAAATTGTCAGTCATTATTATCTGCGTTTTACCACAATAGAGAAACCGGGTGTTCTTGCTAAGATTGCAGGCTGCCTTGGTAAGTATAATATCAGTATCCAGTCAATGATTCAGCCGGAGGGAGATAGCGTCGATTCGGTTTCTATTGTTCTGATGACACATTCTGCAAAGGAAGGCGATGTTTCTTCTGCGTTAAAGGAGATTGCCTCGCTGGATATTATTTCACAACCAACCTGTTTGATTCGAGTTGAACACGATCTCGATTGATTTTTTACATAAAAGAGTATTTTTAAAGCCGCCCTATCGCAGGGCGGCTTTTTTTGGTTAGTTCATTGAAATCTCAGGTTCAACGATGTAACGTTTTATCTTACGCGTTGTTGTTTTTGGGAATTCATCTTCCCTTAAAGTAAACTTCTTAATTCTTTTGTAGCCAGCCAAATCTTTACCATAAGATAAAATTTCTTTGCGGATAAGAAGTTCTATTTCTGTCGCTGACATTGGTTTGTGGTCTTGTTCTTTTGTCAAAGCAAATAATGCTTCTTCATCAGGAAAAATGACCGCATAGACCTCTTCGGATGTTGCTCCGATCTTGTGTCCATAAACCATAATCTCAGCGATATAGGGACTTTTGAGGATTTGATTTTCAATCTCTTCAGGATACACATTTTTACCATTTGCTGTGACAATGAGGTTTTTGACTCGGCCACAGATCGTGAGCATATTTTCTTTATCAATACTTCCTAGGTCTCCTGTGTGATACCACTCATCAGTAAGCACTTCAGAAGTTGCTTTGTCGTTTTTATAATAACCAAGCATAACGTTCGGGCCTTTGACGAGAATTTCACCCTCACCATCAGAATTGGACTTGTCGATTTTTATATCAACCCCATCTAAAACTTCTCCGGATGTCCCAGGTTTGCTTTTGTAGGGACTTTCAGCAGAAATGATTGGTGATGTTTCTGTGATTCCATATCCTTGTAGTAAGACAAGTCCTAGGCTGTTAAATCCCTCTGCAACCGCCGGATCTAGTGCTGCGCCACCGCTGACAAAAGTTGTTTTTTCACCAAGCGATTGTTGGACTTTTGAACTGACAATCTTTCTAGTTAAAGAGAAATTATATAGAAGCCGTGATGAAGATTTGGAATTAATGTTTTTCATGATTCTGTCTAGCAGCAAACGATAAACAGCAGGAACACCAAGCAGAAAAGTTGGTTTTATCTCATTGAGGTTGTCTCCGAGTTTTTTGATCGATTCAGCAAAGCTGACTTGTCCTCCAAGAGATAGGGGGAGAAGAACACCACAAACCTGTTCAAAAACGTGATTTATGGGCAAAAAAGAGAGAGTTTGTATTGAACTGTCTAGTTTGAAGCGGACGCGTGCAGCTTCAATATTGCTCACAATATTTTTATGGCTGAGCATCGCCCCTTTAGATCGACCCGTCGTGCCAGAAGTATAGAGGATGACAGCTCGGTCATCTGGGTGAATATCAGTCGGGGGCAGGGGGGTCGTATGAAAAATATCCTTATATGAAAAAAGGCGTTTTTCTTTTAACAGGCGATGTTTGGAAATTGCTGAGTCGGAAAGAAAATTTATCACCTTCTTCTTTTTTCCCGATTGTTCTTCTTCATCGGTCAGTCTTGAATATGCTTGTATGGCAGCCTCTTCAATCGGCTTACATCTTTCAGTGGAAATGTCTAGATCCTTGACCAGCTCTTTCCACAGTGATGACAGACTCTCCATTGCTCCTGCTGTTTTGCTCTGGTCTGTAACTTCTGACAAGGGGGTATCGATGAGAATGATTTTTTTAAGTTCAGGAAGATCATCAATCACCTCCAAAAGTGTTTCAAGCTGGGCTTGTCCAACAAAAATAGCTTCTGAATCAGAATGGTTCAATATATGGCGTAGTTCAGTTGCTTTTAGTTCTTTGTCGATTGGAATAGCAATGCATCCGCCCCTTAATATTGCAAGGTATGCAGCCACCCAACGAGGGGTCGATGGCCCAAAAAGAGCAATGTGGGATGATTTTTTAACTCCTAATTGTGAAAGGCCAGCCGCGAGATTTTCAACAATTTCCCAGAGCTTGCTATATGTCAGGGGTTTCCAATTGCCCTTGCTTTTATATTGCATGGCAACGTTTGTCGGGTGACTCTGACAACTTGATGAGATTAACTGATCAATTGTTTGCACTTTTAATGCTCCATCTTTCAGCAACACATAAAAAAATAACGGGTATTTATCGCTTTCAACAATTTACTTTAGCGTTGTCCTATTTTTCAGGCAAGCTTGAAAAGATTTTTGAACAAGGGATTCAGTAAGTTGAATAAAATTAACGAAATATCTTGACAATGATAGTAGCATTTTGATAAAAGAACGCCGCGCTTCGATGAAGGCACGTAGCTCAGTGGGAGAGCACTTCCCTGACACGGAAGGGGTCGGCGGTTCAATCCCGCCCGTGCCTACCAGATCCGCAACTGAATATTATGTGTATTGATTAGAGGCATCTGTGTGATGCCTCTTTTTGTTTTGAATCCCGAATAAAAACTAAATAAAGTGGTTAGGGGTGTCAGATGGATTTAATAAAAATTGAACTTCCTGATGGATCAATAAAAGAGGTTGAGTCTGGTGCAACTCCTTACGATGTTGCTCTGACTATCGGTGAAGGTTTAGCTCGACAATCTATTGCTGCCTATTCAGATGGTGAGTTGGTAGATTTAAATACCCCTCTGAAAAGTTCTGGTACGCTTTCTCTGATCACCCAGAACTCTCCTGAAGCATTGGAGATTGTTCGTCACTCTTCCGCACACCTTATGGCGCAGGCCGTTAAGGATCTTTACGGTGATGCTGTTCAAGTCACTATAGGACCAGCAATTAAAGATGGTTTCTATTATGATTTCTATAGTGAAACGAAAAAGTTTGTTCCTGAAGATTTCCCCGTTATTGAAGCAAAGATGACTGAACTTGCCAAGGCTGATCAAGCTGTTCTGCGTGAAGAGATCTCACGTGGTGACGCAATTGAATTGTTTCGTGGCATGGGGGAAGATTATAAGGTTGAATTAATTGAAGATCTTGATGCCGAAACAGTTTCACTTTATCGGCAGGGTGATTTTGTCGATTTGTGCCGAGGCCCACATGTTCCTAGAACCGGTATGCTTAAGGTTTTTAAGTTAACCAGTCTCGCAGGGGCTTATTGGCGTGGGGATGAGAAGAATGCAATGCTGCAGCGCATTTATGCGACAGCCTTTTTGAACAAGAAAGATTTAAAGGTTCATCTCAATCGATTAGAAGAAGCTCGAAAGCGTGATCATCGCAAGCTTGGTAAGGAACTCGATCTTTTCTCCTTCAGTGAAGAAGCTGGTGGTGGCTTGGTTCTGTGGCACCCAAAAGGGGCAATGCTCCGATCTATCATTGAGGACTTTGAACGCAAAGAACATTTGAAGCGTGGTTATGAATTAGTTGTAGGCCCACAAATTCTCAAGACTGACCTGTGGAAGATGTCGGGTCATTATGATAATTACCGGGAAAATATGTATTTCACTGAAGTCGACGAGCAGGGTTACGGCATTAAGCCGATGAACTGTTTGGCGCATATGTTGATATACAAGTCCAAGCCACGTTCTTACCGGAACTTACCAGTGCGTTACTTCGAACTTGGGACAGTTTATCGCCATGAAAAATCGGGTGTCCTTCATGGTTTGTTGAGGGTTCGTGGTTTTACTCAGGATGATGCCCATATTATTTGTCGGCCCGATCAGATTGATGCTGAAGTTAAAGGGGTGATGAATTTTGTCCAGGATGTTGCTGGGATTTTCGGTTTTGAGTATGTGATGGAGCTGTCAACTCGTCCTGAGAAATCCATTGGTAGTGATGCTGATTGGGATCAGGCGACAAATGCTTTGCGCAGCGCTTTGGAGGACAGTGGGCTTCCTTATGAACTCAATGAGGGAGATGGCGCATTCTATGGGCCAAAGATTGATGTTAAACTTAAGGACGCGCTTGACAGGGAGTGGCAGTGTGCTACAATCCAGTGCGATTTTACCCTGCCAGAGCGGTTTGATCTGACTTATGTTGGGACTGACGGTGAAAAGCATCGCCCAGTTATGTTGCACCGCGTCGTACTCGGTTCAATTGAGCGTTTTATCGGGGTTTTGATTGAACACTATGCAGGAAGCTTTCCTCTCTGGCTCTCGCCGGTTCAGGCGGTTGTCTTGAATGTTACTGATAGTCAGGCTGCTTATGCGCAACAAGTGTTTGAACAGTTGCGTGAAGCTGGTGTCCGAGTTGAATTGGATATCAGAAATGAAAAGTTAGGTTTTAAGATTCGTGAAGCTCAGGTCAGTAAAATTCCATATATGCTTGTGATTGGTGATCGTGAGATGGAGAATCAGACGATTGCACCACGCTATAGGAATGGAAAGAATATGGACGCTATGACTGTTTCTGATTTTATTTCGATGGTTCAGACTGAAGCTAGCGCTTACAAGTAATTAATATAGCAATGTAAGGCCTGTCGTGGGTCTTTTCGTTGTTCAGCTTTATCCCCTTAGAAGAGAATAGAGGAGTGAGGTCATAGCTAAAGAAGCGAATATCAATGAGGCCATTAGTGCTCGTCAGGTGCGGGTCATTGATGATGAAGGCGGCCAGTTGGGTATACTGACAACTGAGCAGGCGTTGGCTCTTGCTCAAGAGCAGGGTCTTGATTTGGTAGAGGTGTCACCGCAAGCTGATCCACCTGTTTGCCGAGTTATGGATTACGGTAAATATAAGTATCAGCAGGCCAAGCGTGCTTCTGAAGCCAGGAAAAAGCAGGTTAAGGTTGAGATTAAAGAGGTCAAGATGCGTCCGAAAACCGACGATCATGACTTTCAATTTAAGATCAAACATGCCCGTCGTTTTCTTGAAGAAGGGAATAAAGTTAAGCTGACAATTATGTTCCGTGGTCGTGAGAATGCTCACCCTGACCAAGGAATGAAACAGCTTTCAAAGGCGGTTGATGCGCTCAAGGATATTGGCCAGATAGAGTCACATCCGAGTAAAATGGGCCGTTTTATGACCATGATGGTTGGTCCGTTAAAAAAGTGAAGTCAATAACTGAAAATCAAGAACGATCGAAAGGGTAACGGGAGAGACACATGCCTAAAATTAAAACTAACCGTGGTGCCGCTAAGCGTTTTCGCAAAACTGGCACCGGTAAAATCCGTCGCAATAAGGCTTTCACCAGCCATATTCTGACCAAGAAATCAACAAAGCGGAAGCGTGATTTGCGTCAATCTGTCATCGTTGCAAAATCTGATGCAAAGAATATTTCACAATTGGTTCCGTATTTGTAAGCTAAGTGATTGCATTAATGCAGTCCGGTTGTGAACTGTGGGGACAATCTCCCCCTGCAGATCCGACCTCGGCAGTTGCCGGAAAAAACTAATTAAATAAGAAGGAGCAAGAGAGATGCCAAGAGTAAAAAGAGGATTTAAAGCCAGACGTCGTCGTAACAAAGTACTTAAACTTGCTAAAGGTTACCGCGGTGCCAGAAGTAAGTTATTTCGCTCAGCAACTGAAGCGGTTGATAGGGCGCTCAACTACGCTTATCGTGATCGTCGCGTAAAAAAGCGTGATTTTAGAGCGCTGTGGATCGCAAGAATCAATGCTGCTGCCCGTGATAATGGTCTCTCCTATAGTCGCTTGATTCATGGTTTAAAGCAGGCAGATGTTGCTCTTGATCGTAAGATCATGGCTGATCTGGCTGTTAATGATCCTGCTGGTTTTACGGTTGTTGTTGAAGCGGCCAAGGCTCGATTGCAATAAACTGTTTTCAACTGTTTAAGGGAGATGGAGTGTTAGCTTCATCTCCTTTTTTTATTTGGGTTTGTAGACTTTCAAATATTAAGGTCACAATGTTTCTCGTTTCTACGGGAACATTCTGATTATGGATATACCTCATGAAAGAACGGTTACAGCAATTACAAGAAGAAGCCTTATCCGAATTGCGACAGGCACAAGACCTGAAAGAACTGCAGGATGTTCGTGTGCAGGTCTTGGGGAAAAAAGGATCATTGACTGAGGTCATGAAGGGGATGCGCGATCTTTCATCTGATCAGCGCCCGTTGATTGGCAGCTTGGTTAATACTTTAAAAAATCTATTCGAAGATTCTTTTGCTTCCCGGCAGTTAGAACTGCAGCAGCAGGATATTGCTGCAAAACTTGCCAGTGAGAAGATTGATGTTACTCTTCCAGGGAGGAGAGCGATGTCGGGTAGTTTACACCCTGTCACTCTTGTCACCGATGAAGTGAATGAAATTTTTTCTCGTCTGGGCTTTGCGGTCGCAGAAGGGCCAGAAATCGAGCAAGATTTTTATAATTTTGAAGCTCTGAATATTCCGAAGGATCATCCTGCTCGAGATATGCAGGATACTTTTTATATCAGTGATGACCGTGTTCTGAGAACTCATACCTCACCTGTCCAGATCCGTACAATGTTGAAGCATGAACCACCGATACGGATCATTGCTCCAGGAACGGTTTATCGTCGTGATTCCGATATTACTCACAGCCCGATGTTTCATCAGGTTGAAGGTTTTCTGGTTGATGAAAAAGTCACATTTGGCGATCTGAAGGGAATACTGACTCATTTTCTTAATGAATTTTTTGGTGATGGTCATGCTGTTCGTTTCCGTCCTTCATTTTTTCCATTTACCGAACCTAGCGCCGAAGTTGATATTGAGTGTGTTATCTGCGGAGGAGATGGGTGTCGTGTTTGTGGAAAAACAGGTTGGTTAGAAATACTTGGTTGTGGAATGATCGATCCTGCTGTGTTTGATTCTGTCAATTATGATGCAGATAAGTTTAGCGGTTTTGCCTTTGGTATGGGTCTGGAGCGTATGGCTATGCTGAAATATGGCGTCAATGATCTGCGACTATTTTTTGAAAATGATCTGCGTTTCCTCAAGCAGTTTTGAGATTGGGTAAGGATTTCAGTAAATGATAGTAACCTATAACTGGTTGAAAGAATTTGTAGATTTTCAATACTCCCCACAAGAACTTTGTGATCGATTAACTATGGTTGGTCTGGAAGTTGACGCCCTTGAAGAAATTGGTGGAGAGCTTGATTCGGTTATCGTTGCAAAACTTGAGTCTGTTGAGCCTCATCCCGATGCTGATCGGTTGACTGTTTGTCAGGTCAATAATGGAAATGAGGTTGTCCAAGTTGTTTGTGGCGCAAGAAATCATAAGGCTGGTGATCTTATTGCTTTGGCACAGCCTGGTTCTGTCTTGCCTGGAAACTTCAAAATCAAAAAGTCGAAGATACGTGGTCAGGTTTCTCTCGGGATGCTCTGCTCTGAAAAAGAGTTAGGACTTTCTGACGAGGCCGATGGGATTTTGATTCTTCCTCAAGGATTAACGATCGGTGAGCCTGCCTTTGCTGCTCTTGACCTTAAAGATTTTCAAATAGAAATTGGATTGACTCCAAATCGGCCCGATTGCCTTAGTATTGTCGGTGTTGCAAGAGAGGTCGCTGCTCTTTCTGGTAAAGAATTGAAGTTACCGGTCCCAAAGATCAGTGAGGCAGATATTTCGATAGATAATCGTGCTGCTGTTTCTATTGAAAATAGTGAAGGGTGCCCACGTTACGCTGCTCGGATGATTGAAAATATCAAAATTGGACCATCTCCTGATTGGATGGTTCGTCGCCTTGAAGCAGTAGGAATGCGTTCTATCAACAATGTTGTCGACGTCACTAATTATGTGATGATGGAACTTGGTCATCCGTTGCATGCCTTTGATTATACTTTTTTGCACAATCATCAAATTGTTGTTAAATCGGCACAGCAAGGTGAAAAATTCACAACCTTGGATAATCAAGGTCACTCTTTAACCTCAGAAGACCTGATGATTTGTGACGGTGAAAAAGCGGTTGCAATAGCTGGCGTCATGGGTGGCCTTGCTTCAGAAGTTAAAGAAACGACGCAAACTGTTCTTCTAGAGGCTGCCTATTTTAAGCCAACATCAATAAGACGGACAAGTAAGCGTTATGGATTACACACTGAATCGTCGCACCGTTTTGAGCGCGGCGCTGATATTGATATGATTCCAACCGCTCTAGATCGTGCAGCTAGCCTTATTGCAAAATTGTCAGGGGGGCAAGTTCTTGCAGGAAGCATAGATTGTTATCCGCGTAAGCTTGATAATGTTTCTATCGAGTTCAGTGTTAATAAAGCGAAAGCTCTTCTTGATATTCCCCTTGAGCGAGATGAAATGAAAGTTCTTCTCGAGTCGATTGGTTTGGGTGTCCTTGCTGGTCAAGATTTAGATACTCTTCAGGTTAAGGTGCCAAGCTTTAGACCTGATATTGAGCGTGAAGTTGACCTCATTGAAGAAATTGCAAGACTCTATGGTTACGATAAGATTCCTGTCACGATGCCAACAGGAACTGTTGATGCTAAGTTGCCACCATTACGCCAATTGATGCAGAAAACTCTTCGTCAAGCTATTGTTGCCAGTGGATTTTCGGAGGCAATGAATTATTCTTTTGTTGCTTCAGACAGCTTGGATAAAATAAAAATTAAGTCTGACGATAGTCGTTTGTTCCAGGTTAAAATATTAAACCCATTGTCAGAAGACCAGTCAGTTATGAGGACGAGTCTTGTTCCCAGTTTACTCGAAACTGTGTCGCGAAATTTAAATTATCGCAGTACAGATCTCAGTTTGTTTGAATTGAGGCCCACATTTTTATCACAAGTAGATAGCACTCAATGCATTGAGGAATTGTCTTTAACTGCTGTCATGTCAGGGCAGCGTGAGCCAGAAGGCTGGTCTCAGTCTCCTGTGGCTGTTGATTTTTATGATTTGAAGGGTGTTGTTGAGGAGATTCTCGCTAAAGTCAATATTTTAAATATATCTTTCCAGCCAGATGCTTCACAACCTTATATGCATCCCGGTAAGTCCTGCCAGCTGATCTATGATAAGCAGTTACTCGGTTGTCTCGGTGAAGTCCATCCAGAAGTATTATCCAACTTTGATATTGATCAGACAGTGTATTTATTTGAATTGAATGTTGAGAACATTATTAAGCTGTCTGGGAATCATGCACAATTTGAAGCATTATCTCGTTTCCCTGATGTTAAGCGTGATACGGCTTTGCTTTTAGATGAATCAATTTCTGCAGCCCAGGTCATGCATATCGTCAATAAAAGTAAGGTGAAATTTTTTGAGAGTGCTACTTTTTTTGATTTATATACCGGCAAGGGGGTCCCTTCTGGAAAGAAGAGTCTTGCTATTAGGGTGTGTTATCGTGATCTTGATAAAACACTGACTGAAGCAGAAGTCAGTAAGTCGCACGATAAGCTGATTCGTTCCCTTTGTCATCAGCTTGAGGCAGAAATTCGCTAAATGAGCTTGCAGACTCATAATCTGTATGGTATAAATCCATAAAAATCAGATAGATAGTAGACTCCATATCAGTATTAAGCAGGAGGGATCATGACCAAAGCAGACCTTATTGAAAGCGTTTACCTGACAACCGGTTTTTCCAAGAAAGAATCAGCTGCTATCGTTGAGATGGTTTTTGACTTGATGAAGTCAACCTTGGAACATGGGGAAAAGATCAAGATTGCCGGTTTTGGTAATTTTGTTGTCAAAGAAAAAGCTTCTCGGAGGGGCAGAAACCCGCAAACTGGAAGTGAAATTGAAATTTCGGCACGTAAAATTTTGACATTTAAGCCCAGCCAGGTGCTTAAGGTTGCTATTAACGAAACTACATAATGTGTTGAGCTAAACTGGTGCCTCAGATACCTGACAAGCTCTATTTTAAGATCGGCGAAGTTGCAGCATTACTGCAACTAAAAACTCACGTCCTGCGCTATTGGGAAACAGAGTTTACCATTCTTCAACCGGTCAAAAGTCGTACAAATCAGCGTCTCTACCGACGTAAAGATGTAGAAACTGCCCTGTTGATAAAGGATCTACTTTACCAACAGGGCTTTACTATTGCTGGTGCGCGTAAGAAATTACAAGTAGATAAACAGCTCGACTTCCCTCTCGATAATCCTGATTCACCCGAGATCGTTCTCTCTAAAGTTAAAACTGACTTGATTCGGCTACGTCAATATTTGTTTGATGCCACCCCTGAGTAATGAGTCATTGTGTTGATTTTAGTCACTAATGATGATGGTGTTCGTTCGCATGGGCTTCGTGCTCTTGCTTCTGTTTTGAGCGAACTTGGGGATGTTTATGTTGTTGCCCCTGATCGTAATCGAAGTGCTGTTGGACACGCGCTGACTTTAGATCATCCATTACGTGCTGAAGAGATTAAACCTCAAGTTTTTGCTGTTTCGGGAACACCAACTGATTGCGTCAATCTTGGCATTCATGGCTTGCTTCCACGGAAACCCGATTTAGTTGTGTCAGGAATTAATTGTGGCACTAATTTGGGTGATGATATCTCTTATTCTGGGACTGTCTGTGCCGCTTTAGAAGCTACACTGATGGGTTTGCCGTCTTTTGCGGTTTCTTTAGATACGACCCGTTTTACTTCTGAGAATTTAGCTCCTGCGACGACCTTTTCTAAGAAACTCGTTACAATGGTTTTGAAGAATGGTTTGCCCGAAGGCACGTTTCTAAATGTTAATGTTCCTTGCGGCCCTTGCTCTCAAGTTCTCTTAACAAAGCAAGGGAAACGCCACTATGGTGAATCAGTGGTCACTAAGGAAGATCCCCGTGGGCGCAAATACTATTGGATTGGTGGTTCTGAAGTTGGCTTTGAAGATATCCCCGGAAGTGATTGTAATGCTTTGCAGCAGGATGCAATTTCAGTTACTCCATTGAGGACAAATATGACAAATGAATTAACCTATAATGATTTTAAAAGCTGGTCTCTCGACACTATGTTGGATCTAGATTGATGGACTATTCAGTAGCGCGTCGGAGAATGGTTGAGCAACAAATTGTTGAGCGGGGTGTTACCGATAAGCGCGTCATTGATGTAATGAATACAATCCCTCGGCACTTGTTTGTTGAAGCAGGTCTTCAAGGGCACGCATATGGTGATGCTTCACTTCCTATTGGTGAGAAGCAGACAATCTCCCAGCCTTATATGGTCGCTTCAATGACAGCTGCTCTTGAATTGCAGGGAGATGAAAGAATTCTTGAGATTGGGACAGGGTCTGGATATCAAACAGCTGTTCTTTCGAAGTTGGTCAGACGAGTTTATTCGATTGAGCGTATTGCGTCACTAGCTGCACGCGCAAGAAAAGTTCTTGATAAATTACAAGTGAGTAATGTCAATATTAAGATCGGTGACGGAACCATCGGATGGTGCGATCAGTCACCTTTTGCTGGAATTCTTGTCGCAGCTGGTTCACCTGATGTGCCTACGAAATATTTAGATCAGCTCGATGTTGGTGGTAAATTGGTGATGCCAGTTGGTGGTCAAGATAAGCAAACCTTAATCCGTGTTACGTGTCTGGGTGACGGTCGTTTTGAACGTGAACAATTAATGGGATGCCGCTTTGTTCCCTTGATAGGTGAGCAAGGCTGGAAGTCTGATTCTTTTGCCTGAAATTGTTAAGTTGGTTTGTTCGAATGAAGATATTGCGAAACACTTATGATTGGGTTCTTTCCTGGGCTAAAACTCCATATGGTGTTCCAGCTTTAGGTATTCTTGCTTTTATGGAGGCAAGTTTTTTTCCTATCCCACCAGATGTTTTGCTTATGGCGCTCGCCTTGTCTCTCCCTTTGAAATCTTATCGTTTTGCTTTGGTTGCATCACTAGGTTCTGTTGCGGGAGGTGCCCTTGGTTATATTATTGGCTGGGGGATGTGGGATATCGTTGGGCCTTATTTCTATCAATACGTTCCGGGTGTTACCCCCTCAGGGTTTGAAAAGGTTAGAGTTCTTTTTGATCAATATGACTTCTGGGTTATTTTTGCCGCAGGATTTACTCCTATTCCCTATAAAATTTTCACAATAGCGGCAGGTGTTTTTAATACCAACTTTTTTGTTTTTATGTTGGCTTCACTGGTTGGCCGTAGCCTGCGTTTTTATCTTGTTGCGGCAATGTTTTATTATTTTGGTGAGCAGGCGAAAGGCTTGATTGAAAAATATTTCAACCTTTTATCTCTCTTGTTGCTCATACTTTTAATTGGTGTCATGGTTCTTTTTAAGTATTTATCCTGATAATGTTTTGGTGCTGAAGAGTGGACAAACAGTTTTCATTAGATTTAGTGCGGAAGGTACGTTCTGCGATAAAAAGACCAACAATGTCTTTCTTATGTCTATTTGGAGGCTTAATTCTGCTTCTTTGCGCATGTGACCCGGGCATTTATCATACGGTCAAATCTGGTCAGACTTTATATCGGATCAGTCGAACTTACAAAATCGATGAAGCTTATTTGGCAAGGCTAAATGGAATCCATGATCCCTCCGCAATACCAATTGGTACTCGGTTATTTATTCCTGGAGCTGAAAGGGTTTTAAACGTTCATGTTGTTAAATCACAAGATAACAACTCATCTGTTCAGCCTTCGGCAATCAAAAAAAAGCCGACAGTCTCTCAAAGCAAATCTCAGGTTAAACCTTCCCAAAAAGCACCTACAACTTCTTCCCTATTGAAATCGAAAGCAACGCAAGTCAAAAAACTTAAGTGGCCATTACGTGGGAAGATCGTTCGGTCTTTTAGTAACCAAGTTAAGACAGGTGGTGGGAAAGGGATTGAAATTTCAATACGTGAAGGGAGCCATGTCAAAGCAGCTGAAGCTGGCAAGGTCATATACAGTGGGGACGGTGTAAGTGGATATGGATTTCTTATCATTTTACAGCATGAAAATGATTTTTTTACTGTTTATGGATTTAATCGTAAAAACATAGTGCAGCAAGGTGACTTTGTGAGCCAGGGAGAGAATATCGCGATGTCTGGTACTCCTCCTTCAGGGGGAAGTCCTCGACTTCATTTTGAGGTACGAAAAGGAAAGCTTGCGGTCAATCCTATTTTATACTTGCCTTAAGGAGCCCCCACCTTTAGGTTTACATCGTTGCGTATGGCTTATTTATGGAGGTTGGGATGGATGACTTCAACTTTAAAAAAAGTTGTATTGATGGTGACTGCGAAGACCACGTTGAGGGTGGTAAGGGGAAAGTTAAAGAAAGCCCTTATGCTGCTTCGGAACAACAGGCAACGGCCGATGCGATCAAAATTTATCTCAAAGATATAAAAAAGAGCCAACTTCTTACAGCTGAAGACGAACGAAACCTAGCGGGTTTGATTGCTCAGGGTGATGCCTCCGCCAGAGATCGAATGATTGAGTCGAACCTTCGATTAGTGGTGAAGATAGCGAAACGCTATATGAATCGTGGTTTGCCCTTTCTTGATTTAATCGAAGAAGGCAATATGGGGTTAATCAAGGCTGTAGAAAAATTTAAAGTGAGTAAAGGGTGCCGTTTTTCAACTTATGCCACTTGGTGGATCAGGCAATCCATAGAGCGATCCATTGTAAATCAAAGTCGAACGATTCGTCTTCCCGTCCATGTTGCTGATGACATTAGCAAGCTTGTCAAGATTAGCCGTGAATTGGTCCAAAGACTAAAGCGCGATCCAGAAGTTGATGAAATTGCTGAAGCGATGGGTGCTGATGCGAATTATGTACGTCGGATGATGGTCCTGGTTAAAAAAACATATTCGATAGAACATCCGATGGGTGAGGGTGATGATTACAGTCTCATCGATACGATCGAAGACACGAAAGTTGTTGATCCACGCAATATTATCGAGGATTTAGATCGATTCTCTCATGTGCAGGAGTGGATGGAAGATCTTAATGACAATGAACGTGAGATTCTCGCGTTGCGTTTTGGTCTTGAAGACCACGAGCCGCAGACACTTGATACAATTGGAAAAAAATTTGGGGTAACACGCGAAAGAATTCGACAAATAGAAGCTAAGAGCTTACTTAAATTACGTAAAACAATGGAAAATAACCTCAGTGATGATGACCATTGATACTTTTATTCTGGAGATTGTAGATGGATGAATTAAAGCGGATTATTCGGGATATTCCCGATTTTCCCAAAAAAGGAATTATTTTTAAAGATATTACAACTTTGCTTTCAGATGCAAAAAGCTTTCACCGCATGGTTGATCTCTTGGCACACCGCTACCTAGGAGAAAAGATTGATCAGATTGTAGGGATTGAAGCTCGTGGGTTTATTCTCGGTGCAGCTCTGGCATATAAGTTAGGAACAGGAATCACTCTCGTTCGTAAACCAGGGAAACTTCCATATCAGACGTGCAGCATTAATTATGATCTCGAGTATGGAAGTGATTCGCTCGAAATTCATGAAGATGCCTTCAAAAAAGGTGACCGGGTGATTATCGCTGATGACTTGTTAGCCACAGGCGGGACTATGGCCGCTGTTTTTGAGCTGGTTGAAAATATAGGAGCCGAGGTTCACGAATGTGCATTTATGGCTGAGCTTGAATTCCTCAATGGTCGCAGTAGACTCCCCGACGGTAAGGTTTATAGTCTGTTGAAGCTTTGATTGCGAATCTAGACTGTCTTAGCATAGAAGGAATTGTCGAGCTTGGCCAAGAGCTTCTTACTTAGAACTGTTTCTGAAATCAGTTGGTAAATCTACTCTTTAATAGGATGCCACTTTTCTGCTCTAATTACGGCATTTTTAAATTTTTTAAGAAAATGTTGACGATCTTTTTTTGGCAGGTAACGCTTAAGGGAACTGTTCATGGAGTATTGCACATTCTGGTTGGACGCGGCCAATCGTGCTGTTCCAAGGGCTGTTAATTCTGGAGATGATTGCACTGTGATTTGCCGATTTAGGACATCAGCTAAGAATTGACATAAGTATGGATTAGCTGACAACCCTCCATCTATGGAAATTTCGTTTTTAACAGATGTGAATTTGTTCATCGCAGTGATCACTTCAGTTGCTCGAAACACAATCCCTTCTAAGATCGATTGCATTAAGTCAATGGGTTGTGTGTCTAGTGTTAAGCCAATCCATAGCCCTCCTGCCGTTTTATCCCAGTATGGACAACCTAGGCCGGTTAGGGCTGGGACAAAAACTAAGCCTCTTTCTATTGCGCTTTTTTTTCCAAAATGTTGGATTTGATCAAAAGATTTGAATAAACCCAAAGATTTTGCCCAATTAATTGCTGATCCAGCAGAAAAAACGCCACCATCCAGAGCGTATACAGGTTTTTGTTCCTTTAATTGCCATGCTACTGTTGGCAGTAGCTCTTGTCGTGATGGTTGTTGTGGGGCGGTCCCTGTGACCACTAACGCGAATGCGCCCGTACCAAAAGTAACCTTGATGTCACCGGCGTTTATACATCCATGTCCATATAGCGCAGCCTGTTGATCAACGACACTTGCTGTGACAGGGATACGCCGATTGTTTGACAGAATTGAACCAAGGTCACCTGTTGTTGATACAATTTCTGGTAATGTGCTTATCGGAACTTCAAAAAGATTGCAAAGCTCCTCATCCCATTGACCAGTCTGTAGATTCATTAATGATGTTCTTGATGCAGTACTGATATCTGTCACAAATCGGCCAGTCAGTCGATCTAGAAAAAAAGCATCAGTTGTGCCCATTCTTAACTTTCCGTTCAAGAGGAGATCTTTTGCTTTAGGGGTGTTTTTTAGAATCCATGATAGCTTTGAAGCCGAAAAATATGAATCTAATGGCAACCCAGCTTTTTGTAGTACTAGATCTTGTTTGTTATCGGATTTGAGATTTTCTATATAGGAATGGGTTCGGTTGTCCTGCCAGACAATAATAGGCGATATTGCTTGTTTTGAATCTGCGTCCCAAGCCAGGCAGCTTTCTCCTTGATTATCTATGCCAATGGTTGAAACATCATTGCAGCAATCAATACACAGTTGGATATTTCGAATTATTTCTTCTGCATCATGTTCGACCCACCCTGGTGAGGGATAAAATTGTTGGTGCTCAATGGTTTTAATTATTGTTCCCGCGCCAGAGGCATCAAGCCTCAGGGCACGTGTGCTGGTAGTACTTTGATCAATAGCGAGTATTGTCATCTGGGGTTCCAGTTTCTAGGAGTAAGAGTTTGTCGTAGTGAGAGTTTAAATAAAGCAATTGAAAATAAAGGTTTGTTTTATGCCTACATTAATGAAATAAATAGTGCAACGCTATTCGGTATTTCATGAGAATAATTGATGTGTAGCGATAAGTTTAAAAACTAGATGATTTCATAAAATGACCATTCGGGCAAATTGATTCCTTGTTCGGTCTAACACTGCTGTGCTAATTTGAATGAAAGGGAACGTTTTGTGTTCTTTTATGCTATGGCAAGTGAGTGTTTTATGAATATCAATCTTGCAATACAAAAACAAACTATGTTATATAGTTTTTTAAATGTAGATATATTTTCACCCAATGGCGGGTGATGCAGCGATGATGCTTGTACGGAGAATTCACAGATCTCTTGCAAGCATTTTTTGTTTGCGCTGGGCAATTAAGCCAGTGCTTGTTATTTAGTTTGTGCTAGGAGGAATATTTTTAAATGCCCAAATTTATAATTCTTTATGTCAAGTATGTTGACGCCATTTCGATAAAAATTGGTCGGGCGGTCATGTACCTAATATTTGTCATGATTGCTGTATTGCTTCTCGGCGCGCTGACTCGGAATGTCTTGCATATGCCCCTATCTTGGACTGTTGAGATGGCTCAATTTATTATTACGGCCTATTATATTGCTGGTGGTGCCTATTCAATGATTTTAAGAGAGCATGTGCGAATGGATTTGCTCTATGAACGTTTCTCTGAAAAAACTAGAGCACGAGTCGATGTTGTTACCACCTTTTTTCTGATTTTCTATCTTGTTACCCTCCTGATTGGGTCGATTTCCAGCACCATGTACGCGATTGAGTATGGCCAGCGAAATTTTTCTCAATGGAATCCCTCAATGATACCGATCAAAATCATTATGGTTGCAGGTATTGTTTTAATGATTCTTGAATCTGTCTCTGTTTTCTTCAAGGATCTGGCAACAGCTAAAGGAATCAAAATCACATGAGTTATGAATTAATCGCCCTGACGATGTTTGGGGGAATGCTGCTTTTGATGCTGACAGGGCAGCGTGTCTTTGCTGCAATTGGTTTTGTCTCCGCTGCTGCCTCATTGTTGCTCTATGGTAATGGCGCTATTGAGATGCCATTTAATGCAGCATTTAAGCTGTTTAATTGGTACCCCATGTTGACCTTGCCGTTATTTGTTTATATGGGATATGTCCTTTCCGAATCAGGTATAGCCGATGATCTCTACACGATGTTTCATGTTTGGTTTGGCAGAATAAACGGTGGGTTAGCTGTTGGCACAATTGGTTTGATGGTCGTCATCTCAGCCATGAACGGGCTCAGCGTTGCCGGAATGGCTATTGGGGCAACAATTGCGCTTCCAGAAATGCTACGGCGTAATTATGACAAAGTGATGATTACAGGGGTTGTTCAAGCTGGTAGTTCTTTGGGTATTCTGGTGCCTCCCAGCGTAGTTCTGGTTCTTTACGGAATGATTGCTCGTCAGCCAGTAGGTCGGCTTTGGTTGGCTGGAGTCATTCCAGGGTTAATGATGGCCGCCTTATTTGCCATCTATATCGTCGTTAGATGTAAACTCCAACCTCACCTTGCTCCTACGGTGAGTGAAGAAGAGCTTGATATTCCTTTAAAGGAGAAACTGAAATTATTAAAGGCCGGCATCATTCCATTCTTGATTTTCTTTTTCATGACTGGTTTGTTTTTGATGGGAATTACTAGCTTGGTGGAAAGCTCGGCAGTTGGTGCAACTGCAGCTACGATTGCGGCTATTGCTAAGGGCGCTTTTACCCGTAAAGTCATTGAAGAGTCGGTCAGGAAAACCCTTGGTATCTCTTGCATGTTTATGTGGGTTATTCTAGCAGCCCTTTCTTTTGGGGCCGTTTTCGACGGGATTGGAGCTGTTAAAGCTATTGAGGCATTGTTTATTACTAAATGGGATTTGAGCCCCTGGCAAGTGTTGGTAATGATGCAGTTGTCGTACATTGTGATGGGAATGTTTTTAGACGATACCGCGATGCTGGTAATTGTTGCACCGCTTTATGTCCCGCTTGTTATTGCTTTAGGGTTCAACCCAATTTGGTATGGGGTTTTGTATACAATCACTTGCCAGATTGCTTATATGACCCCTCCCTTTGGTTACAATCTTTTTTTAATGCGTGCCATGGCTCCACCAGAGATCACTTTACCTGATATATATCGTTCTATTATCCCGTTTGTGTTGATTATGGTCTTTGCCTTGGTATTAATCATGGTTTTCCCACAGATAACTTTGTGGCTCCCTGATTACATTTATTCAAAATAACCATAGAACTTTGTAGTGAATTGTTTGTGTCCGGCACTTATCTCTAACCTTAAGCAGAGGAGTCAATCGATGAAGGATGAAAAAATCGTAACTAAGCCCCAGCCTCAGGAACAGAAAAATGGCCGCCGAGATTTCATTAAGAAGGCAGGTATTGCAACCACAGGAGCTGTCGCCGCCTCGACAGTTTTTAGTGCTCCCTATGTATATTCAGCTTCAAATCCAATTAAATGGCGGCTGCAGACTTATTCTGGAGCAGCATTAGGGGCTCATGTTATTCAACCGCAAATTGAAGCATTTAACCGTGCTGCACATGGGCAGATGGAGATTGAACTTTATTTTGCTGATCAACTTGTTGCTACGAGTGAGCTTTTCCGTGCAATGCAGAATGGGATGATTGATGCCGTGCAGAGTGATGATGCAACCATGGCCTCCCCAGTAGACATCAATGTTTTTGGCGGGTACTTCCCGTTCGCAACGCGTTACAGTCTTGATGTGCCTGTTTTATTCAAATACTACGGCTTAAACGAGATCTGGCAGGAGGCTTATGACGAAGTCAGAAACGTTGAGTGGCTTGGCGCTGGTGCTTGGGATCCTTTGCATATTTTCAGTAAGAAACCAATTAACAGCCTTGCTGATATGAAAGGCAAGCGGGTCTTTGGCGTACCGACTGCTGGTAAATTTCTGTCTCGCTATGGTCTGGTTCCTGTTACCTTGCCTTGGGATGATATTGAAGTTGCTATCCAAACTGGTGAGCTTGATGGTGTCGCCTGGTGTGGATTTACCGAAGCCTATGAGGTTGGTTGGGCTGACGTTTGTAATTATGCTCTGTTGAACAACGTGACCGGCGCGTGGTTCGGTTCCTATTTTGCCAACAGTAAGAGCTGGAAAAAAGTTCCACCTCATCTACAAGAATTGTTCAAGATATCAATGGATAGCTCGCACTACTACCGTCAGGTCTGGTACTGGGGCGGTGAAGCTAAACTACGGGTTGGCGGAAAGAAGATGGAATTAACCACGATTCCACCGAATGAATGGGATCAGGTTGTAAAAGATTCAGAAAGTTTCTGGGATGATATGTCTTCTATTAGCCCTCGTGCTGCAAAGGTTGTGAAAATCTTTAAAGAGTATTCAAAGGTTATGCACAAAGCTGGTGTTCCGTATCGTTATAGTTAATGCTACATATTCTTGCCCCTGTCTTTTATGCAGGGGCGAGAATTTTTAATGATATAAACTTTTTTTCGGAAAGTCATTTAGATCGCTTTTGTTTAAAAACATGCTATATTAATAAAATGAAGTTATAGAGAATTATTGGTTGCACAACGGCGTGTGATCCAAAGCGGAGAATGCTTGCAGAGAAGAAATAAATTCTTGCAGGCATTTTTTTGTGGAGCTAAGAAAAACTGTGTCCGAAGATAAGCAACGAATGATTCAAGAGTATGTGCCCGGCAAACAGCTGACATTGGCACATTTAATTGCGAATCCACAAAAATCTATTTGTCAGAGCCTTGGCCTTGATGAAGAGGTTGCGGGTGCAATTGGTATATTAACAATTACACCTGGTGAGGCAGCAATTATTGCCGCTGATGTTGCGACTAAAGCTGCGGATGTTGAGATTGGTTTTTTGGATAGATTCGGTGGAGCAGTTGTCATTGTTGGCGACGTTGCCAGTGTTGAATCTTCGATTCTTAGTGTTCTTGATGTTTTTGAGACTGTTTTACATTTTGCTATAACGGAAATTACTCGTTCATAACGAGGTCCTTATGAAAAAAATTCTCCTTGTCGGAAAAACAGGAAGTGGTAAAACATCTCTAATTCAGAGTCTTCAAGATCATAAGCTTATCTATAAAAAAACTCAGACCATTACTTTTAGCGGGATGTTTATCGATTCCCCTGGTGAGTTTTTAGAGAATCGACGTCTTTATCCTGCCCTGATGACCTCATCAGTTGGATGTCACACTGTTGTTTTGGTTCAAGATGCGTCGGTGATAAACAGTGTTTTTCCTCCTAATTTCTCAACTATGTTTAAAAAGAAGATTATTGGCATAGTCACCAAAGTGGATAAAAAATCAAGCAATCCTGAAAGAGCTGAAAAGTTTCTTAGACGAGCTGGGGCTGAGGAGATCATCAGGACGAGTGCTTTAGACAAAACTGGACTCGAATTGCTGAGATTGAGCCTTACTTAGGATATATTGATGTCATATAAGATTGTTATAGCTGATGATGAACCCATTACTCGCCTTAATATGTATGAGATTTTGGTTGGTGCTGGTTACGACGTTGTTGGTGAGGCTGGAGATGGATTTGATGCACTGGATCTCTGTAGGGAGCACCATCCCGATCTAGCTTTACTGGACATCAAGATGCCTCTTATCGATGGATTGAAAGCTGCTCAACTTATTAAAGAAGAAAAGCTGGCAGGAAGCATTTTGTTGCTAACTGCATATAGTGGCAAAGAGTTCGTTGACCAGGCTAAGGATGCCGGCGTTGAGGGATATTTGGTCAAGCCGGTATCAGAGGATTCTCTCCTTCCGATGGTAGAAGTTGCAATTGCTAAAGGGATGGAAATGGATCGAATGAGAGAGGATATTCGCAGAGCTCAGGATGATTTAGAAGGCAGAAAACTGATTGAAAGAGCCAAAGGTATTCTGATGGCTCAGGAAAAACTCTCTGAAGATGATGCCTATAAAAAAATTCGCAGAATAAGTATGGATAAGGGTCGACCTATGAAAGATATTGCTAAAGCTATTCTGTTGAATAGTGTTTGAGGAACCTATGCTTGTCGCCCTTTGCCAGCAGCATTCTGATCTTACTGAGACCGATATACAGCAAATAAAAAAAAATGCTGAATGTCTGGAGAGTGTCGCTGAATTGGTGGGGGCTGACATTTTTATAGATTGTTGCACTAGGGATCCGGATATAGCAGTAGTGGTATCTCAGGCACGGCCATCTTCGGTAAAGTCTCTTTATTCTGGCTCAGTTGTTGGAAAATTTGCTCATCGAAGTAAAGAGCCAGCAGTTCTTAGGACTTTAGAAGTCGGTATGCCAACAATGGACATGAGTGGTGTGACGCAGGAAGATAAAAATGTAAGGCAAAGCGTGTCGCCGATCAAGAATTCTTCTGGAGTTGTTATTGGTGCACTGATTGCCGAAAAAGATGTCACTGAAAGGGTTAGAGCAGAAAAAAAATTGTCGGTACTGACCCAAACCACTGAACAACTAATCGAAAGAAGGGCGATTTCTGGTACGGGAGACAATAGCCTTCCTTATCATGTGACCGATGGGATTCTGATATTTAGCCGCTCAGGTATTTGTACTTACGCCAACCCGGTGGCTGAAAAAGTTTATCGTGATCTGGGATACCTTGAACGACTTGAAGGCCTTAGCTTTTCCAACATAACCTTTCATGGGGTTGAATTTGAAGATATTCTCTCTAAAAAACAAGTTACTCTCAATGATCTCGAAGTAGGTAACTACATTTTTCATATCAAGTATACATATGTGAAAAATAAAAATGAGAATTTTGCTGGGGTTGTCATGTTGATCAATGATGTGACTGATGTGAAAAATAAAGAAAAAGAGCTGGTTCTTAAAACAGTTGCAATTAGTGAAATCCATCACCGGGTCAAAAACAACTTACAGACGATAGCAAGTCTTTTAAAGCTTCAATGTCGCAGAGTTGACGATGTGGCAGCGAAAGTCGCTTTTAATGAAAGTATCAGTCAGGTTCTGAGTATCGCTGCAACCCATGAAATATTGGCAGAAGATTGTAAAGATGATGTCGATATTATGACGATGCTGCAGAAGATCAAGGCTAACACAGCTCAACATGGACTTCTGAAAAGCAAAGGAATCACCATTAATCTTAAAGGCGATACCTTTTTGTGTGATTCGGATACGGCAACGTCAATCGCGCTTGTTGTTAATGAAGTAACGCAGAACAGTTTGAAATATGCTTTTATTGGCAGGGAGTCAGGGGTAATTGATATAGAAATTTGTAAAGGGGCTATGTATTCAAATATTTCTATCATCGATGATGGGATTGGTTTTGACTTTGATAAAGACTCTTCAGAAAAACTCGGCTTGCTTATTGTACGACGGATTGTTACGGAAAAGCTTAAAGGCAATTTGTCGACTGAATCGAATCAGAGTGGAACCAAAGTTTTATTTGATTTTCCGTTGAGTCAACTGAATCCTGAACCGATGTAATGATTTAAATCCTCCTGAAGTGTGGGAGGTTGTTAATGATGATTATGAGTATTTCGTACGCAACGGCGTGTACGAGTAAGGCATTGTGGCCTGAATTTGCAATCATGTAGTTTGCGGTTTCAGGCTTTTTTCATGATAGGGCTGTGGTGAAAGAACAAATTCTTAGCGTTGGAATAGACATTGGAACAACGACAACCCAGTTAGTGTTCAGTCAACTAACATTGGAGAATACTGCGTCCTTGATTTCTGTCCCACGCATAGAAATTATTGACAAAGAGGTGATTTTTCGCAGCGACATTCATTTTACTCCTTTGCGATCAAAGCACGAAATCGATGATAACGAAATAAGGGATCTTATTCTAAAAGATTACAGTTACGCTGGGATTACGCCAGATCAAGTGCAGACTGGAGCAGCTATTATCACTGGTGAGGCAGCTAAGAAAAAGAATGCTGAATCAGTATTGGTAGCTTTGAGTGGCTTGGCTGGAGAGTTTGTCGTTGCGACTGCAGGACCAACTTTAGAAGGGATTATTGCTGGCAAGGGAGCAGGAGCCTGTCAGGAATCAAAAAAACGTGGAGCGACAATTGTTAATCTGGATATTGGAGGGGGTACCACTAACATTGCTGTTTTTAGGAATGGTGAATTGATTGATACTGCTTGCTTAGATATCGGCGGGCGCTTGATTCGTTTTAACAATAATCAGGGTGGAGTCAGTTATATTGCAGACAAGCTTCGTAATTTGACTCGATCCATGAACTTGACAGTCACAGAGAATCAAACTTTGGGACAAGGTTTGATTGAGAAAGTCGCTAACCGAATGGCAAGTATTCTTGAAGAAGTTCTTGGGCTTTCAGAGGTCTCTTCGGAATTGGATATGATGCTTACAGATCATGACCTAAAACGTGATTACCATATTGATTATGTTTCGTTTTCTGGAGGTGTGGCTGACTGTATAGAAAATACTAAAAATGGTGAAGACTTTCGTTTTGGAGATATTGGAGTCGCTCTTGGACGGGCAATAGCCCTTTCAAAAATCCCTCAGCAGCTAAAGGTTCTTCAGGCTGTTGAGACAATACGAGCAACAGTAGTCGGGGCAGGGTCGCATACAACGGGCATTAGCGGTAGCACTATTTCGGTTTCTCCCGGAGTTTTGCCGATGAAGAATATTCCCGTTCTGAAACTATCAATGGAGGATGAATCTTTGCCATTAGTGCAATGGGGTGAAGCTATCCTTCGCAAAGTTCAATGGTTTAATCTCGACGGGGAAAAGCAGAACCTAGCACTTGCATTTTGTGGGCAAGCTAATCTTGGGTTTAACGAAGTAAAGATTCTGGCGCAGGAAATCATTAAAGGGATGCAGGGAGTTCTATGTAAAACCTGTCCGCTGGTTGTGGTGATTGAAATAGATTTGGCAAAGGTGATGGGACAAACCCTACGGAGTCAGTTAGGGGATAAAAAGGATGTTATCTGTATAGATACAATTAAAGTTGAAAACGGAGACTATATCGATATTGGTCGAGAACTGGTTGATGGAAATGTTGTTCCTATCATTGTTAAAACGCTGGTACTCAACTATTAAAGTTACAGAATAGGTAAGGGATCGTTATGAAACTGAAAACGGTACTGTCTGGGGTCGTGTACGAATTTAAAGATCTCAAAGAAGTTTTGGCAAAGGCCAATGAAGAAAAGTCTGGTGATCGTCTGGCCGGTCTTGCTGCCGCGACGATTGCTGAGATGGTGGCAGCGAAAGAGGTTCTTGCTGATTTGACTTTGGCTGATTTGAGAAATAATCCAACGGTCCCTTACGAAGATGACGAGGTGACTCGTTTGGATCAGGACGCAGTCAATGAAAGAATCTATGCCGAGATTAAATCATTTACCGTTGCCGGTTTTCGGGAGTGGTTACTTAGCCACCAAACCTGTGGTGATGACATTATTAGGATTTCGCGCGGATTGACTTCAGAGATGGTTGCGTCAGTTACTAAACTGATGACTAATCTTGATCTGATTTATGCCGCGAGTAAAATTAATATTCTTGCTCATTGTAATACGACTATTGGTGATCCAGGAGTCCTTGCATTTCGTTTGCAGCCCAATCATACCACCGATGATCTTGATGGTATTCGGATATCAACTTTTGAAGGATTAAGTTATGGGTCGGGTGATGCTTTAATTGGACTAAATCCGGTCAATGATACCGTGGAATCTCTTTCTAATATTTTGCATATGTTTCAAGAAATTAAGGAAACTTACGAGATACCTACGCAAAACTGTGTGTTGGGTCATGTTACAACTCAGATGGAGGCAGTTAAAAAAGGGGCTCCTGCCGATATGATATTCCAGAGTATCGCTGGAAGTGAGAAAGGCAATACGGCCTTTGGTCTTAATGCCGCGATGCTCGCTGAAGCGAGAGACCTGATGCTTAAAGAAGGGACAGCGACCGGTCCGAATGTGATGTACTTTGAAACCGGTCAGGGGGCCGAACTCTCATCAGATGCTCACCATGGTGTTGATCAAGTGACTATGGAAGCGCGCTGCTACGGATTTGCCAAACATTTTGATCCTTTTCTTGTCAATACTGTGGTTGGATTTATTGGACCCGAGTATTTGTATGATAGTAAACAGGTAATCCGTGCTGGACTGGAAGATTTGTTTATGGGGAAATTGACCGGAATTTCAATGGGAGTCGATGCCTGCTACACCAATCATATGAAGGCTGATCAGAATGATATCGAAAACTTAGCGGTTCTACTTGGTACAGCTGGGTGCAACTACCTGATAACTGTGCCTCAGGGAGACGATATCATGTTGAATTATCAGTCTCTTGGCTATCATGAAGCGGCGGCTTTAAGATCACTTCTCAAACAAAGACCGATTCCGGCATTTGAGTGTTGGCTTGAAAAGATGGGGATCTACGACAATGGGCAACTCAGTCAAATAGCGGGTGATGCATCTCGGTTTTTTAAAGGTTAATTGGTGGGAAAGGTCATGGTTGATATGGAAAATAAAATAAAGCAACTCATTGAGGATGTTTTGAGGGAAATGGGTCAGCAAAAGAACAATTCTCTGGAGAGGGTATCTCCATCTTTATCTTCTGAGGAGCCTCTGACCGATCTCACAGCTGAAAACCTGAGGGAACAACTGTTAGTTCCTTCTCCAGCCAATCGGGACGCTTATCTCAAGTTTAAGGGATCAACTGCATCACGCATCGGAATTTGGCATGCGGGTTCCAGATATCTTACAAAATCTCTACTTCGGTTTAGAGCTGATCATGCGATTGCACAAGATGCGGTCTTTAATAACGTGTCTGAGAAATTCATCAAGGAATGGGGGATTCTGGAGGTTAAGACAAAGTGCACAGATAAAGATCAGTTTTTGACCCGTCCTGACTTAGGCAGGCAGTTGGATGTTGAAAATGCTGATCTGCTGAAAAAAAATTGTTTAAGGAACGCCAGAGTACAGATTTATGTTGCTGATGGGCTGAGCTCTACCGCAGTAGAAAAGAATGCCAAGGACACCTACTTGGCGCTGGCGCAAGGTCTCGAAGGTCATGGTATTAAAGTAGGGACACCATTTTTTCTCCGGTATGCTCGAGTTCCAGCGATGGATGCTGTCTCTGAAATATTGCAGCCTGAAGTCATAGTCGTTTTGATTGGTGAACGACCCGGGCTAGCAACAGCTGAGAGTATGAGTTGCTATATGGTATATAATGCATCAGTCGGTATGCCAGAAGCGAGGAGGACTGTTGTTTCTAATATTCATCAGGGTGGAGTTCCTGGAGTAGAGGCCGGAGCTCATATCGCTGATGTTGTGAAGCAAATGCTTGATCAGAAAGCTAGTGGATTGGAACTGAAGAAATGATGGCGGCGCACATAATGCTAATCTTCACCCTAACAAAAATAATTCGCCTAACGGGACGAAGTATATATTTAACCCTCTGTTCTTTTGTACGAATACCAATAAGTACGAGAAGGGGATTACGATAATGAAAGGTGATGTTTTACGTGCCTCAGTTTTGAGTATCAGAATTATCCCCAAAGTGACTCCATCAATGGCGAAGGAGTTCAATTTGAGTCGTGATCAGTGCAGTCTCGGTCTGTTGACAGTTGATTGTGACGATGTTGGCTACACGGCTCTTGATGAAGCGACTAAAAAGGCTCAGGTTGATGTGGGCTATGCTAAATCATTCTATGCTGGCGCTGCCAATGCAAATACCAAATTAGCGGGAGAATTTATCGGCATTCTTGCTGGCCCAACTCCAGCAGAAGTTCACAGCGGGTTGAATGCAGCAGTTAGTTTTATTGAAAATGACGCGGCTTTCATCAGTGCTAATGATGACGATTCCATTGCCTACTATGCTCACTGTGTTTCGCGTTCAGGATCTTATCTTTCTTCAATTGCCGGAGTTGATGAGGGAACGTCGTTAGCTTACTTAATTGCCCCACCTCTTGAATCCATCTTTGCTTTGGATGCTGCTCTGAAAGCGGCTGATGTGAGGATGTCAGAATTTTTTGCGCCACCATCTGAGACTAACTTTGGTGGCGGATTGCTAAGTGGCAGTCAGGCTTCCTGTATGGCAGCCTGTGAAGCTTTTGCTGAAGCGGTGCAAGCTGTAGCAGATAATCCAAAGGCCTATTGATATGAATAAAAAAGCATTAGGAGTTTTTGAAACGATCGGATTTGTTCCCGCTTTGACTGGTGCAGATGCAGCACTTAAATCTGCTGAGGTTGAGCTCCTTGGATGTCGCTATGTTGGCTCTGGGCTGGTATCTGTTCTTTTGTCGGGGGATGTTAGTTCGGTTAAGGTTGCAGTTGAATCAGGGTGCAGTGCCGCTGGGGAGGTGGGGACAGTTCAATCGCAGACCGTCATAGCTAGAACTGCAGAAGGATTGGAGTTTGTCGTCGAAGATGATAAACAGAAGGACAAAAAAGATGCTCCTACAAGGGAGGTTTCTACGCCTTCAAAGTCAAAACAGAAAACGGGTCTAAATCGTAGCGAAAAAAATAATCTTTCTGAAATAACTCCGCAGAAACTGGCCGGTATGAAAGTCATCAAGCTAAGAGAGTTGGCTAGACAATTCCCTGGTATCTTACTTAAGAGAAGTGAAATCAGGTCGGCACGCAAAGATGAATTGATTGACGCCATTATCAATGATTACAGAAAGAATAAGGAGTAAATACTATGGCAGATAAGGATTTAGCCTCGATCCAGGAAGCCAGAGATCTGACCCGGAAAGCGCGCTCTGCTCAACGTGATTTTTCTAGATTGGATCAGGAACAGATTGACCAGGTTGTTCAGGCGATTGCTAAAGTTATGACGGCAATGGCTGAAGATCTAGCCAAATTAGCTGTAGAGGAAACAGGATATGGTAACTGGGAAGACAAGAAACAGAAAAACTTGTTGGCTTCAGAGAAGCTATATGAGCGTATCGGACCTTTGAAAACAATTGGAGTTATTGAGGAAGATCGAGAGAATAAAATAGATAAAATTGCTATTCCAGCTGGAATTGTCGCTGGTCTCATTCCATCTACGAACCCAACCTCAACAACGATTTATAAAACGCTTATTTCGCTTAAGGCAGGGAATGGTATTGTCTTCAGTCCTCATCCCACTGCCACGAGCTGCATTGGAAAGACCGTTGATATTATTCATCAGGTCCTCAAAGAACTACACATTTCAGAAGATCTTGTGAGTGTCACGACGATGCCGACACTTGATGGAACCGCAGAGCTTATGCAGCAGGCAGATCTGATTCTTGCCACTGGCGGCCCGGCAATGGTTAAAGCAGCATACAGTTCAGGAACTCCAGCTCTGGGGGTTGGGCCAGGAAATGTTCCTGTTTTTATTGAGAAGAGTGCTGACATTCAAGCATCCGTACGCCGTGTTATGTCTGGGAAAACTTTTGATTACGGAACTGTTTGTTCTTCAGAGCAAGCTCTGATTACCGAGGAGTCAATTGCACAAGAAGTCAAAAAGGCTTTAGTTGCTGAAGGGTGCTATTTTCTAGAAGGAACTGCTGCTGAGAAAGTTAAGGGTTTAATGACTGGGCCAAGGGGGAGCATGAATCCTGCTATTGTAGGACAACCCGCCAGTAAACTAGCACAGATGGCTGGGATTGACATTCCCTCTGGAACTAGACTCCTGGTTTATGAAGAACAAGGAGTGGGGCCAGGGTATCCGTTCTCATATGAAAAACTAACTTCATTACTTGGGTTTTATACAGTCGCTGATTGGCGGGCAGCCGATGAGCTTTGCACTCAATTGCTTCAGAATGGTGGATTGGGGCACTCCATGTCTATCCATTCAAATAATAAAGATATAATCCGTCATTTTGGTTTGAATCAGCCAGTATCAAGATTATTAGTTAATACTCCATCAAGTCTAGGTGCTGTTGGTGTCACGACAAATCTCGATCCCTCTCTGACGTTGGGGTGTGGTCCTGTTGGTGGGAGTTCAACTTCTGATAATGTCGGTGTTCAGCATCTCTTTAATATTCGCTATGTGGCTCATGGGCTCGACAGTGCTTCACCTTCTCAGGTTGATAGCAGCTCTGTCGATATCGAGGCCATTAGTCATCTGGTTTTCGAACAACTAAAAAAAATGAACTATGTTCCATCAAATGTTAATTAGATTTATCGGTGATTAATTTCAACAGGATCAATAACTGAAGGAGAAAACAATGGCAACATCAAGTGCAATTGGAATGGTTGAAACAAAGGGTTTTGTCGCTGCAGTGGAAGCAGCAGACGCAATGGTTAAAGCTGCCAATGTAACCCTTATTGGCAAGACACAAGTTGGAACGGGTTTGGTTGCAATTTTGGTACGGGGTGATGTCGGTGCTGTTAAGGCTGCTGCTGATGCTGGGGCTGCAGCTGCGGCGAAAGTCGGAGAAGTGGTCAGTGTACATGTTATTCCACGGCCTCACGATGAGGTAGAGATCCTTCTACCAAAATTAAAGGGCTAGTTTCGCTTGCCCCTTCTTTTAAGTACGGGGCGACCTAAATGGATAAAAGGAGAAATAATTATGGCCGTATTAAGTGCACTAGGGATGGTAGAAACAAGGGGTTTTGTTGCAGCATTAGAGGCAGCAGATGCGATGGTTAAAGCTGCTAATGTTACTTTAATTGGGAAGACCCAGGTTGGTAGTGGATTGGTTGCTATCTTGGTTCGTGGTGATGTTGGAGCCGTTAAAGCTGCGACCGATGCCGGGGCTGCTGCCGCTGCTAAGGTTGGGGAAATGGTCAGTGTTCACGTCATCCCACGACCTCATGATGAAATTGAGATGATTCTTCCTGGTAAAGGGGATAAGTGATCGAAAAGATCATTACGGAATCTTATCTAAGAAAGAGTTTTCTGCAAAAGATTCCCGAAACCTTTTTACTCCATGAGAGTCAGATTCTGACTCCTGCAGGAGCTCAGTTTCTCAAAGATAGACAGGTGAAGGTTCTCGTTGGAGGACATTCGTCTATTGTTGGTAACGATTCTGTGCAGAAATATATCTCTGTTGCGGATGGTACCACCTATACGGTAAAGCCTGAACATCTGACTCAATTGATTGGGACTCAGCTGGTCCCAAAGGATCATCCTCGAATTATCTTTCGTGGCTGGCTCGATCATTTGCAGGCAGAATTATTGCTTTTACAGAAGCAGGCTGTTGATGACGGAGATTTACCTTTAGGTTGGAACCTAGGGGAATTACTCGATCGCGTGAGATCAATTTTGCGGGCTGAAGTTGTTGATGCACCCTTGAACTCTTGTAGTTTTTTGGGACTAAGCGAGGCGGAAATAAAATCTCGTTCACATCATCCTTTAAAATATTTTGGGATAGATCACCTTGATGTCTCAGCCGATATGGGTGCCACCGTTTTGGCTTTGAATCACCTTCGAACTTTGGTGAGAAAAGCAGAGCTTTCGGCAGTGAGTGCTTTCTCTGCAGATGGTGTCATCGAACGAACAGATATCGTTCAAGCTTTGAATCGAATGAGTAGTGTGGTCTATGTGATGATGCTTAATGCAGATCAGAAAGCAGGTGTTTCTGGAGAAGGTATGAATAATGGAATTGTTGATGAAATCGTTGCCAAAGTTTTGGCTCAATTCAACAAAGTAGAGAATGGCATTCCGGTTGAGTTGTCTGCTCGACATGTCCATCTGAGTGCTGACGCTGTGCAGAAATTGTTTGGGAAAGATTTAACCCCGGTTCGGGAGTTGTCACAGCCGGGACAGTATTTGAGCCAAGAAAGAGTTCAACTCATTGGTCCTTCCGGCAAGCTTGATAATATTGCCATCCTTGGTCCTCCCAGAGGGGATACTCAGGTAGAAATCTCGGCGACTGATGCTCGGGTACTTGGAGTAACTCCCCCAACACGACAATCGGGGGATATTGATGGATCTGCCGGGCTACAGATATCTACACAGAGGGATACTCTGATGATAGAAGAAGGGTTAATTGTCGCAGCAAGACATGTGCATATGCATCCGGACGATGCTACACGATTGAAAGTTAAGGATAAGGATTTAGTTCGCGTCCGAATTGGTGATTTCAGAGCAATGGTTTTTGAAAAAGTTCTGGTGCGTGTCAATGAAAACTACCGACTAGCTATGCATATTGATTTTGATGAAGGGAATGCCTGTGGTTGGGTTCCTGGTACAACGGGACAGTTACTCCTCGATTGCGATTAGGAAAGATATTGTCGATGGCTTATGAAGATATGATACAGACGATAGTTCGTGAAGTTCTGAAGCAACTTCAGGAATCTTCTGACAACCAGCAGATTTTGGTTTTGGCGCGTCAGGATGATATCAACGTTGCGCCTTTATTAAGACATTTAGATACGAACGACAAGTTTGTTTTCTGGGATCCAACAAACGACATAATTTCTCCAAAACGGATAATTTTACCATTTTTATCTTGTAGTCAGATGGCAGATCTAGCTCTGGGTAGAACCACCGGTCCATTACTGAAAAAAGCATTGGAATTATTGCTTGTAGGAAAAGTTGTTGAGGTCTTTGAGTTTGAATATCTTCAATTCAAAACAACTGCACCTGAGCCTCTATATCAGTTATACGAAACCTATGAGGCAACCCTCTGTGGCTTTGGTTTACAGCGATTTGCTATTGAAACGCAAAGTATTGCCCGATTAAATCACCGCTTGGTGACCGAAAGAGATATTGTCGAAGCACATAAGAAAGGTGTTTCAACGATACAACTTTTATCTAATGCTCAGCTGACTCCTCTTGCACTTGATTATGCTAGAGAGCACAGGATTCAACTTAAAAAAAACTAAAGAGGTGAAATAAATGATTATCGGCAACGTAGTTGGTAATGTATGGGCGACAAGAAAAAATGATTCTTTGACCGGCTTGAAATTGATGATAGTCCAGCGACTGGATGTCTACAGCAATGAAGCAAAAGAGAGCTTTGTTGCTGCAGATCTGGTTGGCGCAGGAATTGGAGAACGGGTTTTGGTTGCCACGGGTAGCTCTGCACGACAGACTGTAGAGATGCAAAATGCCCTTGTCGATGCAACGATCATTGGGATTATTGACGAAGTAGATGTGCCTAGTGAAAATTAAAAAACTCGCGCCAAGTTCAATAGAAATAGCTGATTGAGAGGTAAACTTATGGCAAAACAGTTGGTTGGTCGTGACAACGTTGAACAATTCATCTGCCACGAAGAAAAGAAAATTTATGTTGGACAAACGCTGATTCTCACTCCTGGGGCAAAGGATTATCTACAGGAGGGGAGTATTGCTATTGTTTATGGTGACAAACCAGCAGTTGAGCTAAAAGAACAGCAGGACTCTACCGTGTCTTCTGATGGTGACTTAAACGGTAGAATCCACCAGCTGCTTAAAGATGAATTCTCTATCACTGACAGCGCTCTAATCTCTGAAGTCACGCAGAAGGTTGTGGATAAACTGGAGAAGCTGAAGTAATGGACCCTCGGGTTGTTGGCAACGATCTGCTGAAGAAATTTATCGAAGAAGTTTTAGAGGAGCTGGCTCTGCCTCAATTTGTAAGAAAAGTTGATGAGCAAAGTGGAGTTATCTCTGTCCGTTCTGCTGAAGTGAAGCCGAAACCCTTTGCTACTGGCAAAGAGGGAGACAAGGTTTTTTTAACAGATTTATTTTCTCTTGAAGAAAGCCCACGTCTTGGGTCGGGAATCATGGAGATGGAAGCTTCATGCTTCGACTGGACTCTCAGGTATGATGAAATTGATTATGTGATTGAGGGGAAACTTGAAGTTGTTATTGACGGCAGAAAAATTGTTGGTGAAGTTGGGGATGTTATTTTTATCCCGAAAGATACTACTATTCAGTTCAATGTCCAGGATTTTGCCAGGTTCCTTTATGTGACATATCCTGCTGACTGGGAAAATCAATAGTTCTCGGTAACTATCTTTATTCTTGAAAAAACTTTTTAGCTGGACTGTAAATTAGGAAACAGAAAATGAGCATGCAGATTGCTGAAAAAATAAAAAGTTCTGGTGTCGTCGGTGCTGGAGGTGGGGGGTTTCCAACACATATCAAAGCACAATCTCAAGTTGAATGCGTTCTGGTCAATGGTGCTGAGTGTGAGCCCTTGATTCACAAGGACGTTGAGTTGATGACACACCGGTGTGCCGAAATAGTGGATGGTTTACGTTTGCTGATGGACGCGACAGGAGCCACTCGAGGCATTGTTGGAATTAAGAAGAAGAATAGTCGTGCTGTACAGATATTTCGTGAGGCTCTTGCAGGCTCAGAACTTGAAGTTCTTGAGCTTGGTGATTTTTATCCAGCCGGAGATGAATATGAACTCGTACAATTAGCGACCGGTAGATTAATCCCCCCCGGGGGAATCCCTCTGGACGTTGGTTGTGTTGTTTCCAATGTTGAAACTTTGTTCAATGTCAGTCGGGCCGCAAAAAGTTCGCCTGTGACACACAAGTTTGTCAGTGTCGCTGGCCTAGTTCATGAGCCCAAATCGTTCTGGGTGCCAATTGGTACCAGCTACCGAGACCTTATAGCTTTTGCAGGCGGAACAACTCAGAACAATTTTGTTATGTTGATTAGTGGAGTGCTGATGGGGGGGATTACCTCTGATCTGGATGAGGTTGTGACTAAAACCTGTGCTGGTCTTATCGTACTGCCAAGTGATCATTATCTCGTTTCCAGAAAAAACCGCTCAACTGAGCAAATGAATCGCATTGGAAAGTCTGCTTGTGATCAATGTACGGCCTGTACTGAGTTTTGTCCTCGTTACCTGCTTGGTTATGATATACAGCCTCACAAGGTGATGCGATCACTCGGGTTTACGACCAGTGGTGCTGATTACTGGAATAAATTTGCAACTTACTGCTGTTCCTGTGGCCTCTGCACTCTTTATGCCTGTCCTGAGGATTTGTTTCCTCGGGAAGCCTGCGAACAAGCTAAAAATACAATGCGAGCTACCGGCAACTCTTATCTGCAGGAAAAAACACCTCAAGTCCATTCAATGAAAAACTATCGCCGGGTTCCAACCAAAGCTCTACTGCGGCGCTTAAGAATCGCAAAATATGAAGTTCCAACTCCCTTTGTGGATGGGTTTCCAGTTCCGAAAGAAGTTCGTGTTTTGATGCAGCAACATGCCGGAAAACCAGCTATTCCAGGAGTATCGGTGGGAGCAGCGGTGCAAAATTGTGATTTGCTGGCAGAACCTGAAGGAAGTAGTTTGGGGGCTCGAATCCATGCTCCTTTGTCTGGGAAGGTTTCAGAAGTAACGAAGGATCATATTTGCATCATTGTTGATGCAGTTGCAGAATCAGGAGGAAAACCCGTATGAATTCCATCGGCTTAATTGAACTTTCCAGCATTGCAGCCGGCATGCAGTCTACTGATATGATGTTAAAAACATCCTCAATCGAACTGATTCTATCCCGGACGATTTGTTCCGGAAAATATATGGTCCTGATAGGTGGTGATGTTTCATCTGTTCAGGCAGCTATTGATGTTGTTGATGAAGACCTTGACGAGGCGATAATTGATACATTTGTTATCCCCAGTGTTCACCCAGATATTTTCCCAGCACTCAATGGAACAAACATTCCACCTAAACTGGAGGCTCTTGGCATCTTGGAATCATTTTCTGTGGCATCGCTTATTGAAGGTGCGGATGAAGCTTGCAAGTCAGCCGATGTGCAGTTGATTGAAATTCGATTGGCGATGGCTTTAGGTGGCAAGGCTTTTTGTACCATGACTGGTGATGTTGCGGCTGTTACCAGCGCGGTTGAAACAGGGGCAGAGAAAATTGGGGAAAAAGGGATGTTGGTGAATAAAGTTATTATTCCCAATGCACGACCAGAGTTATTGAATGAAATGGTTTAGTCGTGTGTAAGTTGCTTTTTTATTTTACTGAGACTTTTTGCTGATGAATCTTATAGGTTGCATATTATGAGTCTGGACACCTTGGGCTTGGTCGAAAGTCGTACTATAGCTGCGGGTATTTTCTTAGCAGACAAAATGGTTAAATCTGCTGATGTGACTTTAGTAAAAGCTTCAACTATCTGTGCTGGGCGTTATTTTATTCAGGTTTCAGGCACACGTTCCGCTGTTGAAACTGCTGTGGATAGTGCAGAAAATTCTGATTATTCTCTAGTTGGTACCTTCGTTATTTCTAATGTCCACCCTGATTTGTTGCAGGGGGTTGGTCGCTGTCGGGATATCCCTGATGGCGATGCTCTTGGTGTGGTGGAATGTAAAACTGTTTCTTCTGGAATCATAGCTGCTGACCAAGCATTGAAAAAAGCTTCGGTTCAGCTGGCACGACTGGTTGTCGGGCAAGGGATTTCTGGTAAATCATATTTCTTTGTAAATGGTGAACTTGCTGAGGTTAAAGAGGCAGTCTCTGCTGCAGAACAGGCTCTTGATAAATATCTCCTAGAGACGGTTGTTATTCCTGCCCCTGATGCTAATGTTATTTCAGCCTTGACGAATAAGGCTAGATGAAAACGTTTTGGTTCCACTGCCTTTCAACTTATCTTTCCATTGCGGCCTCCTACTATTAAGTAACTTCTCTGACAAAGAGATGGTTCTTCTTTACAGGTATAGTTGAAAAAGATATATTCCATATCCCTCCCCACCTTAACAGTGGTTTTGTGCTGATTCCTTTGGGGGATATATTGACCATAAATTGTAATATCAAAAGTGGTTTGTGCTTATAATACCTTATTGGTCCCGTAGCTCAGCTGGATAGAGCGGCACCCTCCTAAGGATTGTATCAAGGCCTGATATTGCTATTGATATTAAGTGGTTATCGTGGCTGTGGCGATTCTACATGTATCTCTGTATGTATCTCTTGATCTATAAAAGGTTTGGTGGTTACGCCACTTTGTGTTAAATATTTGCGCATGTGCTATACTTTGCTATGTAAATAACCGATAAGCACTTATATTGTTTTTGAATTTAATTTAATTGTATTACTAGGGAGACCTGATGATTTGTCAGGTAAAAAGGAGACCGTGCAATGAAGCCACGTGATATGGTTTTGCGGTGTTATGCAGAGGAAATTGATGGGCAGTGGCAAGCATTTTGTATTGATTTGAACCTGGCTGCGCAAGCTGATACGTTCGAGGATGCTCGTGTTAGTCTGCATTCCATGATCGGATCTTATGTTTATGATGCGATTGAGGGGGAAGATCAGGATTATGCCGATCAGCTTTTAACAAGAAGAGCTCCTATCTCTCTCCGTCTTAGGTATCATTATCGCAAATTACAGCATAGCGCTAATTGGGCAAAAAAAGGCATCCATTGCCTGTTTACTGAGAGGCTTCCACTTAGGCTCAACCACAACCACGTATGAGTTCCAGGTACCCCCCACTGACCTGTAAAGAAGTGAAGAGGGGGCTTAAAAAGCTCGGTTTTGCTTTTCGGACCCAAGAAGGCTCCCACGAACAGTGGATAAAGGACGTTGACGACGGGCGCAAAAAGCGGCGTTACAAGGTCACGGTTGATTGCCCAAAACAACCATTTACTCATGACCTAATAAAATCGATGGCGAGTCAAGCTGGAGTAAGTAAGAAAGACTTCTATAAGGCATGCAGAAAATAGAGAAAAAAGCTCCTTCCTTTGCTGGATGGGGCTTTTTTTATTTTGATAAGGATTAAATGTCCATAACTAAAGACAACATTTTTACTCTTATGTCTGAACACGTATAAGATATTTTCATGGCTCTTGCTTTTGATGCTTTCCTGTTTATTGACTCAAACTCACCAGCAGTCACCAGCTCGAATATCTCACTCTGGAACTTCTTGAGATTGTTGTTGATTGACTTACGGTTGCATTTGTCCAGGGTGGGACGAGAAGCTTTAATAAGATGGTTAATCAGGCGAAGCTTTGATTTGAGGGTTACTTCGATAATATTGTTTTCTTCTTTGTTTTGATTACTATAATCTTGAATCCAATATTTAACTGCCATGGATTCCAGCCTTTCAATCAGGGTGTTTAACTCTCCGCTAATTTGCGACACTTTTCGCTTTTTCTCAACAATTTTCCAGTGTAATAAATTGAACAAATATGCGGAAAGGGCACCTGAAATGGCTATAGTTATCCCGAAGATGTATTTTTCGCTTTGAGGAGAGCCGAGGGTAGATGTCAGGGTTGCTGAAAGCTCACCTATTGCGCTAATAATGTCGTTGCTTGCGGACGGGACGGTTTCTACAACATCAGCGCGGCTGGTATTTTTACTCAAGGCAATAAATCCTCTATTTGCTTGGCTCGTATTGCTCTGAGTCGAATTTTGATTCTTTTATGTAGGCAATGATTTTGTTTTTATAGAATTCAAAGTCTTCGTTTGTATAAATTATCTCTAGTTTCCCGATTAGTTCTTTGCTGGAGATGTAGCCATATTTAACCATCCCGGCAAAGCCTTCTACTAAAAAAGAAGATCCATACCCTTCAACGCCATCATCAAGAATTATTTGAAGCTTTTCTCCTGGGCTAAGAGATAGGATGGCCTTTTTGAGGTAATTTTCCCTGAACTTTTCGCCACTGCTGTTGCCATCGGGGAAAAAACGCCCTGCGGGGTCAATTGAAAAATCTTTCCCAATATTCAATGTTTTCATGGTTTTTCCCGTTAATTTTTTAAGGTTACGCTCCATATGATGAGCGTTCCATTGAGTTTGTTTTTAAAGTATACCGATTTCGTTTTTTCATTGCCACCTTTTACGGTGAGTTTATATAAACCGCGCAGGCTCAGGATGGACATATAGCCTTCTTGTCGCTGTCGTATAAACTCTGTTAGATCCTGTAGTCCCTTCCCCCTGTCAGCGGCTCCCGTGCTCGTTCGACTTATCTGTACAGCCGCTCTTAGGAGCACTTCGTCTCTTTTTCTGTCGGCGGCTGGTATTTGCATTTTGGATAGCCAGGAAAGGATCTTTTCCTTTACTCGAGAGTTTGGAAGAGACTTTGGGATGCCAATCCCTTGGTCATAAAAAACCACCTTCAATTCTTTTGTATCACGGTTGTAGGAGCCAGACATGTACCAATTTTTATTGTTTTCTGAAAAGTAGGAGTTAACGGGGTAGGCGTGGTGGGAAACGTTTGTTATTGCTTCAGTTAAGCCTGCATGCAGGTTGGTCCACTTGTCGATTTCATCATCAACAACTGCTAGGATCTGTTCCTTTAGGGTTCTTGCTTTATCGTTATCGCCACTTCTGCCTTTGATATATTTTACTAAATTAACACTTGATGCTTCGGCTTCCTGGTTTTGGCGAAGACCTGTAGGGCTTTGAGTGAAGAGGTTGAAAAAACCGAGCTCTTTGAGTTTTTTTAAAATATTTGGATTCCAATTACTAACATTGGGTTGCACATTTTGTCTTATTGCGTCGTCCCATTTAGATAATTCTGCGGTCAAAACAAGAGCTGCTGAAGTTGAGAGTTCTTTCAGGTTGTCAAGGTTGACTCTGTTTAGCTTGTATCCGGCGTGAGACGTTTTTCTTCTAGTTGAAAGCTTTCGGATGGCGGTCATGTAGAGGGCGGTCGCTTCATAATCCTCGTTGAAATTCATATTTTCAGGGAGGTTGATTGTAACATGTCGTTTTTTGATGATGGTGATATTAAGTTTGCCTGTTGCTTTTTTAGTATCGATCCACTGACTGACATGATCGTTCCCTCTTGGGTTCCTGTTGGAGGCTTTTTTCCTGGGTTTTCTTTGCCATTTTGTTTGTCCCTGCCGGTGCAGGATTCCATTTTTTACGTCACGTTTCCATTGTTTTATGGATAATTTTTTCATAATATCCCCCGCCCTTATTATTGAATAAAAGTTAAGCTCTTGTCTTTGTCAGGCTGATTAAGGTTTTAGCTCTTTTAGTATCTGGCGTTGTTTTGTGATACTGAGCTTTCTGATTGTGGTGATCAGTTCGGCGGTGGTGTCGTTGTCTTCGCTGAAGAGGCTGCTGACTGATTCGTTGTAGTAGGTGGCCATTTTTTTAATATTTTCGATGCGTGGCAGGGTGTTGAATTCAATATAATTATGAACACTTGGCACGGGTATTATTTGTGCTCTTGCCAGTTTGCGCAATGACATGGGTTTTGCGGCGGCTGGATCGAGGGAATTTTTGAGTAGTTGTTTGTATCTGAGCATAGGGTTCCTTGTTTATTTTTTCTTTTTGGTTTGTTTGGCATCCGGCAGGTCAGAAAATAAGCGATCTGCAGCGTCCTGTTCTTCAGATAGTAATAAATAGATAGCTGTGCTGTGATAGTCGCAGTTGTTTGCTATCCATCTTGGTTGTGATCTTATGCAACTATCATTATAGGCAGCGCAAATTGAACGTTCTATAATTTCACTGCTGATGATTGAGCATGTAGTGAACCTTGAAATTAATTCGCCTTTATTTTTGTATCCGAGGCTCCTTATTTCCTGAGCGTGGACAGCATCAATTGTTCTTGCTCCTTCAGCTTGAGCAGTGTGACAGCAAAGAAAAGCAATAAGGATAAGGGGCATTGCTATTGTTCTCATAGATTATTCATCCCTGCTATTTGTAGGGTTATAAAAATACGGGTTCGAGCTGGTGCTGGAATCGTACTGCCCTGTGTTGCCGGTGTAGGGGTTGTAGTTGCTGTCGGGGCTGGATCTGTAATGCCCTTGGACGTATGTTCCGTCACCGCGGGAGTAGCCTTGAACGTATTCGGCTGCGAAGAGTGGTGCGGTGATCAGGATATTCCTTAGGCACCGTAATGTGTGACGCGATAATTTACCGGGGATCTTGCCGAGCAGAAAATCATTTATTTCAGCAGTTGAAAGAACACGGGTTTTTTCCCGTTCTGGGTTCCTCTCGATCAGATGGGCGGGGTTTGCTTCGACCATGCCCGCCTGAATGCCATAGTTAAGCATTTTTCGAACAACCTTGAGAGCATTGTTTGCCTGAACGGGCGCTTCGCGTTTGGTGATTTTTTCCAGCAGATCGTAAATATCTGCCCTTTTTATGTCCTGGATCTTGATAATCCCGATACTTGGCAAAATATCAACAGCCAGATTTCTTTTGTTTTCACGATAAACTTTCTCAGTGCTTTTCTTTTTTGAGTGCTGCTCAACATATCTATCTGCTAGATCGTTGATTGTCGTTTCTAGGTTGCTGCTGGTGACATTTTCACCCCTGAGCCTGGCTGCAGCCTTCTCTCTGGCCTCAGCAATTGACCATGCTGGATATTCACCAATGCGAATCTTCTTGTTTTTACCGCCTAAATTATATATGTAGTACCAGACTTTTGTTCCTTTGGGGCTTTTCTTACTGGCAGGGTAGACGATGACACTAAAAACATCCCCTTCACGTTTGATGTATAGTCTCTCTCGTGGCTTGAGAGCTTTCAGAGTTGTTGGCGTAAAACGCATAGTTTCCCCCTTTTGATTTACATGTATCTCTGTATGTATCTCTCAAATGGTAGCAGTAGGTTACAAGAGGAAGCAAGAAATGAAATCTAAAATAGAAATAGCTCAATAAAAACGACACTTAAACCACCACGGCCCCGTAGCTCAGCTGGATAGAGCGGCACCCTCCTAAGGTGATTGTCGGAGGTTCGAATCCTCCCGGGGTCGCCAATAATAAAATGAAAAATGGTCACTTAAGGAAATCCTTAGTGGCCGTTTTTATTGATTATTGTATTGCATGCGTTATATATTCCATTTAAGTGATGTTTGGTTTGAAAAGAGAAAGAGATGTAGTGATGAACGGACATATAATTTCCACAAAAGTTGATAGTGCTTTTTGCATTCAGATCCATCGGCCAGAGAAGAAAAACGCTCTCACATCTGAGATGTATTCAGAAATTGCCGAAGGGATCAGGTGCGGAGATGCTGACGATAGTATCAGTGCTATTGTCCTTCATGGTTTAGAAGGGTGCTTTACTAGCGGTAATGATCTGTCTGGCTTTCGTAACGGGCCATCTCCGGATAGAATATATCCGCACAATATTTATATTGATGCTCTGCGGCATGCGCGGAAACCCGTCATCGCTGCCGTTGATGGATATTGTTTAGGGATTGGCACTATCATGCTTTTTCATTGTGATTTTGTTTTTTCTGGCCCTAAAACACGTTTTTCTCTGCCTTTTCTAAACCTTGGCCTCTCCCCTGAAGGTGGAACAAGTTATATCCTGCCACACTTGGTCGGCTATCAAAAAGCGGCTGAAATAATTTTACTTGGTGAGGCGTTTGGAGCTGAGTTGGCAGAGCGAATTGGTTTGGTCAACGGGATCGTTCCTGTAAGTAATTTGTTAGATCGTGCACTCGAAGTTGCTGGAAAATTGGCTTGCAAGGACCCTGTTGCAATTCGAGCTGCTAAAGCATTACTTAAGCGTGGAATGGATGATGCTGTTACGACTGCTTTGGCACGCGAGCTTGATCTGTTCAATGAAAGAATGGAAACTCCTGAAGTACGCGAAACTATTGCCGGATTTTTTAATAAAAAATAAATGGAAGAGTTTTTTTGTTTGCCGTTATTGAGGACTCACTAATTGACACTCTTGAGTGATATTGTTATAAAAATATTGCTAGGGCGGTTAGCTCAGCGGGAGAGCATTCGCCTCACACGCGAAGGGTCACTGGTTCGATCCCAGTACCGCCCACCAAAAGAATCAAGAGGTTAACCTTGAAACGGTTAGCCTCTTTTCGTTTGAACTGTTCAGGTTAATTCTCAAGGAGGATGGGATATGTTGCTTACAGGACAGCATCTTATTTCTGGAGTTTCACCGATAATTCATTCTCAAACTTTTCAGACGGTTAACCCCGCGACAGGCAAAATTTTGGATGTTTGTTTCTCTGAGGGAACGGATGTGGATATCTCGATAGCAACCTCTGTGGCTGAAAAAGCTTTTGCTATTTACAGAAAAACAAGCGGAGTTAAAAGAGCTGAGCTACTCGAATCAATTGTCGCTGAACTTAACGTCTTGAAAGAGCAAATCATAAATAGAGCACACCTTGAAACAGCTTTACCTGAGACCCGTTTAGAAGGGGAGTTTGGACGGACTGTTCATCAGTTGAATATGTTTGCACAGTTAATTCGTAACGATGATTATAAACATATCCGCATTGATCAAGGGCTTCCTCAAAGAAAGCCTCTCCCCCGACCCGATGTACGCTTGACCCATGTTCCTATTGGACCTGTGGCGGTTTTTGGTGCGAGTAATTTCCCCTTAGCGTTTTCAGTTGCAGGGGGTGACACGGCAGCAGCTTTAGCTGCAGGTTGTTCTGTTGTCGTTAAGGGACATCCCACCCACCCTGGGGCTTCCGAATTGGCTGGTTTAGCAATTCAAAGAGCGCTACATAATATTGATTTGCCTGGTGGGGTTTTTTCCTTAATTCAGGGCCGTGAAGATCAGGTAGGTTCAGCATTGGTTCAGGACCCAAGGATAGGTGCAGTGGCTTTTACTGGTTCACATGCTGGAGGACGTAGTTTGTTTAATCTTGCCGCTGCTAGGCCTAATCCCATTCCAGTGTTTGCTGAAATGGGGAGTGTTAATCCAACTTTTGTTTTGCCGTTAATACTTAAAGAGAAATATAAAGAACTGGCAAGGAAATATACTGAATCGTTAACATTAGGAGTTGGTCAATTTTGTACGAACCCTGGATTATTGTTTGTGCTTAAGGGGGCTGAAGGTGATTCATTTATCCACTCAGTTAAAACAATTCTTCAGCAAGTAGAGCCTTTGCCAATGCTTCATTTAGGAATCAAGAAGAATTATCAATCTAAAATCAAGCAATTGTTACAGAATAAGGGTGTCTCTCTGGTGGTTGGGAGTGATTCTCAATCTGATAATGATTGCTACGCTGCACCTGCTTTATTGGTGATTGAAGCTGAAGATTTCCATCGAGTTCCAAATATTGTTGAAGAAATTTTTGGTCCATCCTCAGTGATTGTTCAATGTGAAACACTCGAACAAATGTTAGAGTTGGCAGGTCGATTGAGTGGTCAACTTACCGCAACTGTGCATGCACATCATGATGAAAAAGAGTTTTGTCGACAATTTTTTTCTGTTTTGGAGACAAAAGCAGGGCGTTTGATTCTAAATGATTTTCCGACCGGAGTAGAAGTCTGTAGTGCAATGCATCATGGGGGCCCTTATCCGGCAACGACGGACAGTCGCTTTTCATCTGTTGGTGAAACAGCAATTCAACGATTTCTTCGTCCTGTATGTTACCAGAATTTTTTTGATGAACTCCTTCCTCTAGAATTGCAGAAAAATCAGGAGAAGCAGGGATGATTTTCAGGGAGTTAGAGTCAACACCTCTTAGGATCCAAGATTGGGGAGTGACCGATTATAATTGCGCCTTTGAACGCCAGGCTCAACTTGTTCAAAGTCAGCTTGATGGGCAAGGGGAAGATACTCTGGTTTTCGTTGAACATCCAGCGACAGTGACTCTCGGTCGTCGTGCTACACAGCGAGATCTTCAAATTCCAGAAGAAGCTTTTGGTGGGCATGATATCGCTTTACACAAGATCAATCGGGGAGGGCTTGCTACGGCTCATGAATTAGGACAACTTGTTGTTTATCCGGTTATTAAATTAAAGACAAAAGATGTGCGCTTTTTTGCTGAAAAGTTTTTGAATTGTGTTGTTCTTTTGCTTGAAGACTATGGAATCGAAGGATATTTAAAGGATGGTGAGCCAGGTGTTTGGGTTGAAGGCCGTAAGATCTGTAGCTTTGGTATTGCTCTAAAGAAATGGGTCTCATCGCATGGTATTGCTCTCAATCTGAATAATCAACTTAAGACTTTTGATGTGATCGTCCCTTGTGGGCGGCCTGATGAGATCGTCACATCTCTCAGTTCTGAACTTCAACGTTCTGTTGATATGGCTGAAGCCAAATCGCGTTTCATACAACACTTCTGCTTAGCGTTTGATTACTATAAAAAGTAGATTCTTTACTAACTGATGATGAATGGAGGTTGCCGTGCAGTGTCATGAAGTTGATTATAATATTATTGGTGATGATATGCAGATGGTTCAGGTTGAACTTGATCCAAGTGAAACCGTTATTGCTGAAGCGGGCGCCATGACCTATATGGAAGAGGGCATCACTTTTGAAGCACGTATGGGGGATGGCTCAGAACCGGAGCAGGGGTTGTTTGGTAAACTTCTTGGTGCAGGTAAGCGAGTCTTGACCGGAGAATCTATCTTTATGACTCATTTTACCAATCAGGGCCGGGGAAAGCAGCATGTCGCATTTGCTGCCCCTTATCCCGGTAAAATTATTCCTCTTGATCTTGGATCTGTTCCTGGAGGAGAGATCCTCTGTCAGAAAGATTCGTTTCTTTGTGCTGCTCACGGCACTCAGATCGGTATAGCTTTTCAGCGAAAACTTGGCACCGGTTTTTTTGGTGGTGAAGGTTTTATTCTACAACGACTCAATGGTGATGGTATGGCTTTTATGCATGCTTGTGGAACAATCATGGAACGTCAACTCCAGGGAGAAACGTTGCGTGTCGATACCGGTTGCCTCGTTGCATTTGAACCTGGAGTTGAATATAGCATTGAGAGGGCAGGCAATTTAAAGAGTATGTTTTTTGGTGGTGAAGGTTTATTCCTTGCGACATTACGTGGAACTGGGAGGGTTTGGTTGCAAAGTTTACCGTTTAGTCGTTTAGCTGATCGTATCATTTCCCATGCACCTCAGACCGGAGGATCACAGAAGGGTGAGGGGTCGTTATTGGGCGGGATAGGTCGTATGCTTGACGGTGATTAATAGCAACAAAATAATTGTTTGTCTTTTGTCAAGAAAAGGATTGTGATTATGGATAGCTTAAAGGGAAAAACACTCTTTATCACTGGTGCAAGTCGTGGAATAGGATTGTCGGTCGCATTAAAGGCAGCGTCTGAGGGGGCAAATATTGTGATTGCTGCCAAATCCGCAACACCACATCCAAAACTTCCAGGGACGATTTTTACAGCGGCACAGCAAATTGAAGATGCCGGGGGGCAGGCACTTCCTCTACAGGTTGATATTCGAGAAGAAGATCAGATTGTTGCCGCGGTAGAGAAAGCGGTAGAAACCTTTGGCGGAATTGATATTCTGGTTAATAATGCCAGTGCCATTTTTTTGTCGGGAGCACTTAAAACACCGATGAAACGTTTTGATTTGATGAATCAGGTTAACGTCCGCGGTACTTTTCTTGCGAGTCAGGCATGCCTTCCACATCTACTAAAAGCAGATAACCCTCATATCTTGACTTTTTCTCCCCCACTTAATTTAGAACCTCGCTGGTTTAAAAACCATACGGCTTACACAATGGCAAAATATGGCATGAGTATGACGGTCATGGGTTTGGCGGCAGAATTTTCTGATCAGGGTGTTGCGGTCAATGCTCTGTGGCCAAAAACTGTTATCGATACGGCAGCACTTGCGATGTTAGGTGGATTGGTTGACCCCAAAAAATGTCGCACTCCACAAATAATGGCTGATGCCGCTTGTGCAATCCTGAAGCAAGAGAGTTGCGATGCGACAGGGCACTTTTACATCGATGAAGATGTTCTCCGTCGCATTGGTGTTAACGATTTTTCTCCTTATTCGGTTGATGCTGGATCGTCTTTGACGCAAGATTTATTCATTGATTAATTTTTTACATGATTCCTGTCGCTAAATTTGTTATTGTGGTCTAATTATTTTATATTAGTGTTTAGGAGAAGTTCATGACTACAGATTTTAAAACAGTTGTTAACTCGATAAGGGACTTACCTCCCATGCCGGCAGTCGCGGTTAAGGTTTTAGAGTTACTTAACGACCCTAATGTCAATTATGAAAAACTAGGTGCGGCTATTTCCAGCGATGCTGCCGTTTCTGCGCGGATGCTAAAAGTTTCGAATTCGGCTTTTTATAGTATGAAGCGTCAAATCAAGACTTTAGAGCATGCGATCGCCATTGTTGGTGAGCGGACACTGCGTAGCCTCGTTCTCGCCGCCAGTTTGGAAGGGATGAACAAATCCTATGGGC
>JADGDX010000020.1:0-35054 GCA_016744675.1 Desulfuromusa sp.
CGTGTCTATCGGATTTATCGTGCGTTGGAATTGAATCTGCGGATCAAGCCTAAAAAACGTCTTGTTCGTGCAAAACCAGATGCGTTGGAGGTTCCAGAAAAGATCAACCAGGTGTGGTCGATGGACTTTATGCACGATCAGTTATCCAATGGCAGGAGCTACAGGTTGTTCAATGTTATCGATGACTTTAACCGTGAAGGGCTCTGTATTGATATTGACTTTTCTTTGCCTTCGGAGCGTGTAACAAGAGCCTTGGATCAAATTATAGAATGGCGAGGAAAACCCCAAGCAATACGCTGCGACAACGGGCCTGAATACATCAGTCATCATCTACAGAGCTGGGCAGAAAAGAGAGATATCGCCATCAGCTATATTCAACCAGGAAACCCGCAGCAGAATGCTTATGTGGAGCGTTACAATCGCACAGTGCGTTACGATTGGCTGTCACAATACTTGTTTGACACAATAGCCGAAGTCCAAGATTACGCAACCCGATGGCTTTGGCTTTACAATAATGAACGACCTAATATGGCGATTGGTGGAATAACACCTAAACAGAAGCTGGCAATGGCAGCATAAAGTCTACTTCTGACAACTATTAAAAATGGGATGATTACCCCCCCTTCTTTGGTGTAGACCCCTAAAATAACAAAATGATGTATTTTATTGATTTTCTCAAACAAGGAAATTGATGAAATGCTTATGAAATAAAATTGATGGCCGAAACATAAAAAAAGGTTCCTACTTAGAGAGCAGAAACCTTTTTTTATGTTTGATGGCGGGGCTGACGGGACTTGAACCCGCGACCTACGGCGTGACAGGCCGTTGTTGTAACCAACTCTACTACAGCCCCGCAGATAGAAATAGGAAGTAAGCAAGCGCCCAAGTGGGGATTGAAGATGGACTGCTTAGTACTTCCTAGTTCTGAATACTATGTATCTAATATATATTACTTATTAACTGAATCTTTGAGAGCTTTACCTGCTTTGAATTTTGGTACTTTAGCAGCAGCAATCTGAATTTTCTCACCAGTTTGAGGATTCTGACCAGTACGAGCAGCACGGTCACCAACACTAAATGTGCCGAAGCCTACCATAGCAACCTTCTCACCAGCTTTAAGAGCATCTGTTACAGCTTCAGTAAAAGCTTTCAGTGCACCTTCTGCATCAGTTTTACTTAGCCCCGCCTTTTCTGCCATTGCATTGACCAGATCTGCTTTAGTCACAGGAAACCTCCTCATAAGTTTTAAGTTAAATTTGCATTACGAAAACGCGATAAGATATATCAGGTTTTCGAAAAAACTGTCAAGCTGTTTTTCCCCATTTTTCGGGCTTCAAGCAATAAATATTGGATTAAAGACCTGACCGAGCCTCCATATCATTCCCGTTATAAATTAATGCAAAGTCAAGTACTTTATCCATATGAGAAACAGTTTCAACCTGCAATGATTTTAGTAACTGCGTCGGCAAATCGACAAGATCTTTTTTGTTATCAAGGGGGATGAGGACTTTAGTTATTCCTCCTCTACGAGCAGCCAATAATTTTTCCTTAACTCCTCCAATAGGCAAAACTCTTCCTCTCAAAGTCACTTCCCCTGTCATCGCTAAATCCTTCCTAACAGGACAGCCTGTTAGTGCTGATGCAAGTGCAGTGACCATTGTTATCCCAGCTGAAGGCCCATCTTTAGGTACTGCTCCTTCAGGGACATGTATATGCACGTCTATTTTAGAATAAAAATCTTTATCGAGTTCAAGTTTCTGCCAGCGCGCCCGTATGTAACTCATTGCAGCCTGCGCAGATTCCTGCATGACATCACCAAGCTTACCAGTCATGATAAGCTTTCCCTGGCCAGGCAAAGTCGAGACCTCGATTGTCAGCAGCTCGCCACCAGTCTCAGTCCAAGCTAATCCTGTTGCTAATCCTACCTGATCTTCTTCTTCACGAACGCCGTACTTAAACTGCTGAACACCTAAGTACTTTTGAATTTGCTTCTCGCCAACCTTAAACTTCTTATCTTTCCCTTCAGAGAGAATTAACTTTGCTAATTTACGCATAACTGCCGCAATATTTCGATCTAAACTGCGAACGCCAGATTCGCGAGTATAGCGCCTAACAATCTCATAGATAGCACGATCAGAAAACAATGCCTGATCATCTCCTAATCCATGGGCCTTTGCCTGCTTATCAAGGAGGTAACGACGAGCAATATGTAATTTTTCCTCCTCAGAATAACCTTCAATCCTTATCACTTCCAAGCGGTCATGTAAGGGTCGCGGGATAGATTGTAAATTATTAGCCGTAGCAATAAAGAGCACCTGAGACAGGTCATAATCAACATCAAGGAAATGATCAGCAAAACTATTATTTTGCTCAGGATCAAGAACCTCTAGAAGCGCCGATGAAGGATCACCACGGAAATCGGTACTCATTTTATCAATCTCATCGAGCATAAAAACAGGATTTTTGACACCTGACTTGCGTAACCCCTGAATGATTTTACCCGGCATCGCACCAATATAAGTTCGTCGATGACCGCGAATTTCAGCTTCATCACGAACTCCACCAAGGGAGATTCGTACAAACTTTCTCTGCAAAGCCTTAGCAATAGATTTTCCTAAGGAAGTTTTGCCTACACCTGGCGGTCCAACGAGGCACAAAATAGGCCCCTTTATCTGCTTAACAAGTGCTTGAACAGCAAGGTATTCAAGAACACGTTCTTTAACTTTCAGTAAACCATAATGATCAGCTTCGAGAATCTCTTCTGCCTTCAAGAGATCATGACGATCTTTCGTGCCTTTTTGCCAAGGTAAAGACAAAAGCCATTCAATATAATTACGTACAACTGTCGCCTCGGCAGACATTGGCGACATCATTTTCAATTTACGCAGCTCTGTTCTTGCTTTTTCAGATGCCTCTTTCGGCATTTTCTTTTTTTTAATCTGCCCTTCAAAATGTAATATTTCCTGCTTAAACTCATCCTGCCCGCCAAGTTCTTTCTGAATGGCACGCATTTGCTCATTGAGGTAGTACTCTTTTTGACTACGCTCCATCTGGCTCTTGACCCGGCTACGTATTTTCCCTTCAACTTGTAATATTTCAATTTCTTGTTCTAATAAAACTAAAATATGTTCTAGTCGATGTGATGTCTCTGTAAATTCAAGCATTTCCTGCTTATCAGTCATTGGAACCTGCAAATAGCCCGCAACTGTATCTGCAAGACGAGTTGCATCATCAATCCCAGCAATGGTTGAACTAACTTCAACTGGAACCTTTTTACTTAACCCGACATAGACCTCAAAGCTTGATTTGATTGTTCTGATGACAGCTTCCACCTCAGATGAATCTGCCGTTGTTTCGATCAAAGGTTCCACAAAAGCCTGCAATAAATTATCGCCCTGGACAAAAGATTGCATTTGCCCGCGCCAACACCCCTCAACCAAAACCTTAACCGTTCCATCAGGAAGTTTAAGAAGTTGTACAACTTTACCAACAGTACCAACACGGTAAAGGTCATTTTCTTCAGGGCTATCAATCTTAGGATCTTTTTGGCTCACCAGAAAAATAAACTTATCACCCTCAGATGCACCTTCTAATGCACCTATAGATTGAGGCCTCCCAACAAATAAAGGGGAAACCATATGCGGAAAAATGACAATATCCCTCAATGGCAGCAAGGGCAAAAGACGAGCAGATGGAATCAAGGAGGGTTCGACAGAATCTGACATAAATAAAATGGCCTAAAAAGAGAAAAGGAGCGCACCACCTAATGGTAGATAGCGCTCCTTAAATATCTAAGAAAATTAAATTGCTTTAAGCACTTTCAGCAATATCATAAAGAATCACGGGTTTGGCACCTTTAGCGATCACATCTTCATTGAGAACAACTTCTTTAACTCTATCCTGAGAAGGGATATCGTACATCACATCAAGCATGGCATTTTCAAGAATAGAGCGTAATCCACGCGCACCCGTTTTGCGCTCTAAAGCCTCTTTAGCGATTGCTATCAACGCACCATCAGTAAACCTTAAGTTTACATTTTCCATCTCAAAGAGGCGTTGATATTGCTTAATCAGCGCATTTTTTGGCTCCCTAAGGATTTGAATAAGTGCTTCTTCATCAAGCTCCCCAAGTGTTGCAATCACTGGTATCCGTCCAACAAACTCAGGAATAAGACCAAACTTAAGAAGATCTGTCGGCTGAACCTTGCCAAGCAACTGACCAAGATCTTCCTCTTTTATTGAGCGAACTTCAGCACCAAAACCCATGGTCTTAGTGCTGATGCGCTTTGTTACGATCTTTTCCAACCCAGAGAAAGCACCACCACAAATGAACAGAATATTTGTTGTGTCAACCTTAAGGAACTCTTGTTGAGGATGTTTTCTACCGCCCTTTGGAGGGACACTCGCTGTCGTCCCCTCAATAATTTTCAAGAGAGCCTGCTGAACCCCTTCACCCGAAACATCTCGAGTAATCGACGGAGATTCAGATTTTCTAGCAATTTTATCAACTTCATCAATATAGATAATTCCCTTTTGAGCTTTTTCAAGATCGTAATCAGCAGCCTGTAACAAACTAAGGATAATATTTTCAACATCCTCGCCAACGTATCCAGCTTCTGTCAGGTTTGTTGCATCTGCAATAGTAAAGGGAACATCAAGAACTTTAGCTAAAGTCTGAGCCAACAGCGTTTTACCACTACCAGTTGGGCCCAATAAAAGAATATTACTTTTTTGAATCTCAATATCATCGTTATTTTCAAAGGATTCAACGCGCTTATAATGATTATAGACAGCGACAGACAGAACTTTTTTTGCCCGTTCTTGACCAATCACATACTCATCAAGAATATCTTTAATTTCGACCGGTTTCGGGAGTTTTTTTAATTCAGTTTCGGTGCTCTGATCAAGGCGAGACTCTTCATCAATGATATCATTACACAGTTCGATACACTCATCGCAGATATAAACAGTTGGCCCGGCAATCAGTTTTTTTACCTCGTCTTGCGACTTCCCGCAAAAAGAGCAAGTTAACTGACTATTTTCATCTTTAGGACTCACGAATCATACCTCCCCATTAACGACTTTAAGACTTTCTTTCGACAATTTCGTCGATAATACCATAGTTGCATGCTGTTGCGCTATCCATGAAGAAATCACGCTCGGTATCATTTTGAATTTTTTCTAAATCATTCCCCGTATGCTTGGCCAATATCCCATTCAATGACTCACGCATCCTTAATATTTCCTGAGCGTGAATACTGATATCAGTCGCTTGTCCCTGAAACCCCCCAAGAGGTTGATGGATCATGACTCGAGCATTCGGAAGCGCAAATCTCTTTCCCGCTTCACCAGCAGCAAGAAGCAAAGCACCCATACTTGCGGCCTGACCTACGCAAATTGTAGAAACCGGAGCCTTCAAGTATTGCATTGTATCGTATATTGCCATTCCAGCAGTCACAACACCGCCGGGGGAGTTAATATATAGATGGATATCACGATCAGGGTCCTCAGATTCAAGAAACAGCAACTGAGCAATGATCAGGTTAGCCATGTGGTCTTCAACCTGCCCCCCGAGGAAGATAATTCGGTCTTTTAGCAGCCGGGAATAAATATCATAAGCCCGCTCACCACGTCCGCTATCTTCAACCACCATAGGCACCAGACTCATATTAGGACTCCTCAGTTACGCTATCATCAGTGTTATTCTCTTCGGGTTGCTTCGGCTCAACTTCAGTAACGGTAGACTTTTCAAGCAAAAACGTTGTCACCATTTCTTGTAGAATTTGCCCTTTCAAACCAGCGAGTGCCTGCTGATTCTCAAAATATTTTTGCACCTGATCCAAGGGAACATTGCTATCATCTGCAAAAGACTGCATCTTCTCTTCGACGGCTGACTCTTCAACTTTAATCTCTTCTTGAGCTGCGATTGTATCAAGGAGAATTTCACCTTTAACTTGCTGAACAGCCATTTCACGATATGTTGTCGCAAAAGTCTCTTCATTCATCCCCAACATTTCAAGAGTCATTCCCTGAGCCTTAAGCTTTTGAGTAAAACTATCTTTGAGGTGATGAAGTTGGTTCACTATCATTCCTTCAGGAACCTCAAAAGAGTTATTCTCAACTAAGGTATTCATCAAACTCTCTTGGAGTTGTCCATCAATCCGCTGCTTTTCCTGAGCAATAGAGTTGTCCTTGATCTGTCCCTTCAAAGCATCAAGACTTTCAGCTTCAAATTCTTTAGCCAAAGCATCATCCATTTTCGGGATATTTTTTTCCTTAATTTCCTTGACGAGAACCTTAAAAACAGCAGGCTTTCCTGCCAGCTCTTTAGCACCATACTCTTCAGGAAAAGTCACTTCAACTTCCTTTTCCTGCTCTCTCTTCATACCGATCAGTTGACCCTCAAAGCCAGGGATAAAACTGTTCGAACCAAGACTAAGTTCAAAATCAGTCGCAGAGCCATTTTCAAATGGTGTCCCATCGATAAATCCTTCAAAGTCAATAATGACTGTATCACCATCACGTGCTTTCTTACGGCTGGTGATATCGAGTTGAACCTTTGAGTTAGCCATTTGCTCGAGTTGCTGGTCAACAATACTATCGTCAAAGGAGAATTTCTCTTTCTCAAGCGACAAGCCAGTGTAATCTTTTACAACAATTTCTGGTCTTACTTCGACTTCGACTTCATAGCTGAAAGACTTACCCTCTTCAACTTCACCGGACTTAACAACTTCTGGCTGAGAAACAGCTTCAATCTTATTATCTAGGAGGGCTTTGTAGAGCGTATTGTTAATCAAGGGGCCTGTTGCGTCATACTGTGCCCGAGGTCCATAATTTTGCTCAAGAATTTTCCGGGGTACCTTCCCCTTACGAAAACCTTTAATATCAGCAGTCTTCGCAATCTTCTTGTAAGCATTTTCTAGCTCAACAGCAACGACATCGGCTGCAACCTCAAGACAAAGCTTCTTTTTGATTTGACTCAGATCTTCAACAGTAACTTTCATCGTTTACCCTTCCTGTTTCTAAAATATTTAGTTCGCGCACGACGTGAACATATAACTGAAGTGGAGTATTAAATAAGGTCATGAAGACCAAAGTTTTGAATGGTGCGAGAGGGGGGACTCGAACCCCCACATCATAGGATACTGGTTCCTAAGACCAGCGCGTCTACCAATTCCGCCACTCTCGCTTGAAAACATAATGCTCACCTCCCAAACACACCCGGTCAACGGGTTAACTTAATGCGGAAGGTGAGCATATTTTTAAAATGGGGTGAGTGAAGGGGCTTGAACCCTCGACAACCGGAGCCACAATCCAGTGCTCTACCAACTGAGCTACACCCACCAGAAAAACCCGGCCATGTTACGGAAACTAATGGCCCTTGTCAAACTAAAAATTGATATTCAGATAAGTTATCTAAAGAACGATTTATTAGCCTTAAAATGGCGCGCCAGGAAGGATTCGAACCCTCGGCCTACGGATTAGAAGTCCGTTGCTCTATCCAACTGAGCTACTGGCGCATATCCCTGAAGAAAATCACTCTATTGTTGCTTCACAGAAGGCTGCGTTTCTATCATGCGCTACAAAGATTTGCAAATAAAATCACAAGCCAATATTGCCTCACTTAAAAGCAGACAGATTTATATGACTTTAATTGTTTGTTAGTGGAGGATCAACTTCAAATGGATCTGCATCGAAAGCTCTTTTTTCAGCGACAAAATTTATGGTTCGTTGCAATAAATCAAATGCCAACCCAAACCCAGGATCGTCCATGAAAGGATCAACAGGCGCCTCTACAGTTCTACCCTTAACATCAAGCTCAGGGTCTCCTTCAAAAGGATCTAGATGCAGGTCAGTAGTTACCTCACCACTCGATATCTTTGATTTTACTAAATTTGTTGCATCACAAGAAGACTCAACAAGATCAAAGGAGTAAAGGAGTTCGGAAATAAGTGACTTCGGGACAGGAAGAGTTTCTGTATATAAAATTTTTAGCTGGGACAACCAATCAACAGCAAGATTAAGCATCTCAACTTCGATTTTATCTGGAACTGTCAGACTTTCAAGGTGGAGCTTAATGATTCTTTCAACTCGATCGGCAATCAAAATGAAAGAGTTAGTTGGAGCACCAACGACCTGTTCTCTAAAATTGACAAAAGTCTTGAGAGAATCTTCCAACAAAACTAACGTCAAACTCTCAGAGCGAAGAGTTCTTTTTATTTTGTCTATAAAAAGTCCAGATTCCCGAATAAAAACTTCTTTTTCGATCATTGGTTCAACCATAAACAACCCTCCGCACCAGTTTGTAGAAAACATCATGATGATATCATAAAAAAATCACGATGTTAAAAAAACCTATTGATCCTTAAGAGAAAAAGTTATAGGAATTTCCACCTGGCTGTCTATCAGTAGACCAAAGGATGTCGCCGGTTTAAACTTCCAGCGACTTATTGCTTTGCGTGCTGCATTATCAAGACTTTTATATCCGGAAGAGGAAATTGATTTTAACCTGCCAACACGACCGTTTTTAAGAATCTGTGCCTCAAAAATAACTTTTCCCTCCCAACCACGAAGGTTAGCAACCTCTGGATACGCAGGAGGAGTGTTTTCATCATATCGAGGCAGCGCATTTTTAAAACCTAGATGCTGATTTGCATCATTTTTTGCACGTGACAAAGAATCACTCTCTTTATTGATACCAGGGAAATCGGCTTCAGCCTCGACTGTCTCTACACGCGAAGAATACACCTCAGGCACTGGTTTTTCAGGCAAATCATCTGGTTGAATACTTTCACTTTTGCCCGACGCAGACTCAAGTTCCTGCTCATCAATTTTTGCATCAGGCAGTGAAAGTTCAGTGGCAACTTCTTTAACAATCCTATCTGACAATAACTGATCGGACTGAACCACACTATCTGATGGTAAACGATCTCCATCCAAGATCGTTGACTCCGTCAGTATCGGAAGAAGGGTTGATTTGGATTTAGCGGGAACCGGCCTGCTACCTACTGTTTCCTTTTGAATAGAATCATCTATATCAACTTTTTTTTCTTCTTGAACACTTTTGACTTTTCCCTTCTCCCTTTGATCAACATTACTCTTGATGTTTACTTTAGGGGAAAAATTATCAAACGACCTAGAAACATATTGAACCCCCACCTGCCCTGACTCAGACAATTCTGCTGGCAAGAAAAAACCCAAAGGAAGACTCATAAGGTGCAAAGAAAAAGAAACCACGATAAAAAATGAAATTTGGACAATAGAACTCAAGAACAACCCCTTGAAATAAAATCAATAGCTCAACAGCTTGCTCCCATTTCACCTTAACTGCTATAGTCCGGCGGCCTGAATGCATCCAATGAACCATCATGGAAACATAACTGATATGAAATTACCCCTAAATTTCAAGCACATCACATACAGACTAATATGTTTCCTCCTCATATTCATACCGCAAATTATTTCTGCAGACAATAGTCAAACCCAGGAGATGCAATCTATAGAAGCCATTCCTGTTATGCCAATTCTTCACGTTGAGGCTATGAGAATTGCTCCGACAACAGGAATGTCAATTATTGATAAAGAGATGATTAAAAACCTGCCTAGCAGCAACGGAAATCTTACTGATCTTTTAATTATCGCACCCGGGATACAATTTTCGGAAAACTTTGAAAGTTCAACAACAGGTGGAGAAATTAAACCTGCTGAAGTGTCAATAGCTGGCGGGAGAACAGAAGACAACAATTACATATTGGACGGAGCTGGCAATAACAGCCTCCTTGACCCGGTCTATAATGATGTTAAAAATGCGGACAATATTCCCGGCCACTCTCAAGAACTTTTTATTCTTGATCACTTGATCGACAACATCAAGGTTTTAAGAGCGAATATTCCAGTTCGTTATGGTGGTTTTTCTGGTGGAGTTGTCGAAGTTGAAACAATAGATCCGGGGACTGAGCTTGGAGGCAAACTATCTTATAATACAACCTATAGCACTTGGGGAGAGTTTCACACTGACCCCGATCACGAAGAAACCTTCTACAGCTCCGGTCAAGCCGACAACCAACCAGTTTTTACTAAATATCGCTTCAATACACATCTCAACCTCCCTCTAAGTGAAACTACGGGAGTATTGGTTGATTACTCACTTTTACATTCAAGAATCCCCCTAGAACTTATTGGCGATGAAAAAGTACAGTACCGGAAAAATGAAAATGTTTTTTTTAAATTCATTGCAACACCTCATTCAAAAACAGAACTGAAATTATCTGCCACATATGCGCCGTATGAGGGAACTTATTACCTAAAGGACACGGTTAATAGTGATTATAAATTAATCGGTGGTGGCTGGAAGTTAAACGGTCAACTAAACCGAGAGACTGACAAGGGGCTAATAGAGTTTAATTTAAACGTTCAGGAAAGTCACAACAACAGAGAAGCCCCTGCAAATAAATATTCTTGGAGAGCAACTCCTAGTAAAAATTGGGGGACACTATTAGGAACCTCAACTAGTCAAGAAGGGGGGTACGGCGACATTGGGAAGCAGCAGAATACTTTTACCACGAATATTCACTTTAAGACTCCTCCATTTACTAACAAAACGATAACACATCAAATCAATACGGGCATGGAACTATCCTATGCTAATGCCACCTTCGATCGGACAGAAACAGCAATTGAATCTATAGCATGGCTGGCAGATGGATACCTTGGTCAACTCGTATCTTGCTCATCAGGCGATCAAGATTGCATTAATGGAGAACAGTTCATATACCAAAAAAACATTCGCCCGGAGGACAAAGCAGAAGCGAATATCTTCAATTTTGATGCATATATAGAGGATACCATTAGTATAAAAAGGGTATCTTTACGTCCAGGTCTTAGGGTTTCGTACAATAATTTTCAAGAGAATACGGATCTAGCGCCACGGCTCACATCAAATATAGACATTTGGGGCAACAATAAAACCATTTTAACTGGTGGAGCCGGCCGATATTACAATACTAATCTGCTAACCCTTAATCTCGAGGAACAAAAGAAACCCTACGAAAGATATCGGAGGTCAATATTCCTTGTAGATGGCGAACCCGAAGCATGGCCAGATGAGCCCTTGCCACGAACCAGCATTCCCGCCAGCAGAACCACCGAACTAAAAACACCCTATTCCGACGAATGGAGCGTTGGATTGCAGCAGAAAATTCTTGGTGGCCAATCTGAAGTTCTCTATATCAATCGATATTACAAAGATCAAATAATCTCTGTAATCTTCGATCTAGATGATGGTTATGTCTATAAGGAATGGAAGAATTCTGGCCGTCGAAAATACCAAGAACTCAGCTTGAGCTGGCAAAAACAATGGATCGAACATTTTCTTTCTCTTAATATTTCTTGGCAGAAAGTCAATAGTAACAGCTCAAGCTATGCCGATCAGTTTAACGAAGATCAATTTACAGATATTCCTGATTATGTCTGGTACGACGAAGAGCTGATACTCCGTGAAGATCTACCTCCAAACAATTTCAACAGACCAATTACAGCAAGCTTATTATATACAACCCAGTTGCCATATGGCTTTTCGTTTACAAATACAATGAATTTTAAAGATCGCCACAAAGCATTAACTATCAATGGCACGGACCCCAGTGGACAATTTGATGCTTACTCTGTTTCTTCAATTCCTAGCACCACAATTTTTGATTGGAAGATAACGTGGGTAAGTTCTGAGTGGAAAGGAAATACTCTAGAATGCTCTCTTGATATTTTAAATGTTTTTGATAGGAAAGCCCAATATGCACCAACAAATTATCTTAGTTCAGAATCTGACAACTACTTAATCGGACGCCAATTTTGGGCAGGGTTGACTTATAGCTTCTAAAACATTAATTCATTTCATTCATAGTTTACGACTCCACTAACAACGACCGATTCTCGGTGATTATTCACCTGAAGACTGTAGCGACCGGGAAAACTTGGCGAGGGAAAAACGACCTCCATCTGTTCTCCGGAAACAACCTTCTTTTTGGTAAAGCTTAGCGGTATCGCAATAGCCGTCACTCCCAACTCTTTTTGAGTCACAAAGAGAAGGTCATCATTGATCTGCATTCCCCTTGAGAGACCTCTCATAAACAGACTGTTTAGTATATAAGGATTTTCTGGATCATCAATATCTACAAAGTTGATCCCTCCGTGGTGGCTGATCATAAATGCCATAGATCCTTTGATTTTTATTCCTTTAGAAATTCCGGGAATCGCTATTGAACTTAGTATTTTTGGATGAGCCGGCTTATTCACATCAACAACCAATAAACCAGACCGGCCATTGGCGATATAAGCGATCCCCTCTTTAACTTCAATTGCGACAGTAAGATCAAAGTGATTCATTGGAAATGGTGTTGAAAGTTGGCCTAAAGGACTTAATTTATTCTTTGCCGTAATTTCATAAATGAGCAGCCCTCGTTTTTTAGTAACGACATAAACATAACGTTCGTCCGCAACAATATCTAAAGCGTGAACATCAGAAATGTGGCTGTTAATGACGGGATTATCCAAGTCAGAGATATTGATCAGATCGATCCCCAAAATGCCCTTTGAGGTCAGGAGAAACCGACCTGTTACTGCCATACGATTAGCTTTAAATTCTGGCCAGATAAAAAGAGGCTTTGGTTGGCCCGGGTCAGAGATATTAACCCCACTTATCCCTTCTTTTGCCTGTGCTATAAAAAGAATGTCCTGATTTGCGCAAAAAGATTCCCCCCAACCAGAAGATACTGTCAAGAGATCACCACTATCTTCGTCTAGATTCAGCAGCTGCACTCCCCCACGACCGTCGGCAACATACATCCACTGATCACGAATAAAAAGGTCACGTGCGCTACGTGGAGTATTGTACGTGTTAACAACTTGACGTGAAGTTAATTGTTTTTTATCAACGACCAACAAGCCTTTATTTGAGCCAGCAACAAATAGATGGCTGTTCGATTCTGAAATCGTCCTAGGATCAATATTCAAATCAAAGTATTTGGGGGATTCTTTGCGAGAGGGATCAATGATCCTTAGTCCGGAAAAATTATCAGAAACAAAAAGCCTATCGCTCCCAACAGTAATTCTCCTAGATGAGCCCAAATCAGTCCAGTGATGTATCAGCCTAGGTCGGGGACTGTTTTTTATGTCATATAAAGAAATCCCTGCCTCAGTTCCGATGAAGAGCTGGTTTTTATGGACAACAAATTCATACAGGGTACCGGACAATGGCAATGTATCGACCAGTAAAGGTCGCTGAGGATCAGTGATTTGATAAATCTCAACAACATTATCCTCTCCGGCGAGATAAAGATGGTGACCGTCCACATCCATACGCGCAAGAAATGTTCCCGCCTTAAATCTCTGAGGCAGAAGAATTTTCTCTGGCTGACGCACATCATAAATCAACAGACCAGAAGATCCAGCGGCCACATATAAATAACCATCAACATGAACACATTTCCTCGCAATTGAATCTGTTGCAATATCTCCAACATGGTTAAGGCATCCATCTTTCTGGATGTGCATAATTGCAATACCCAGTTTTCCACAACAAAAATAAATGGTATCACCACTCAAATGGATGCCATTAATAGTTCGACCAATTAAATACTCATTTACAAGAAAAGGCTGCTCTGGATTTGCAATATTTAAAACCTGAATGCCCCCTGCGACCGGAGCCAGATAAAGATAATCCCCGCGCAAAAAACTATGATTAAATATTCCATCCAGGGGAAAAGAGTTAACGACAGCATCACTATTATGAATATCCATAAAGAGGCTAACACTCGTATCTTTATTAAAACCACTCCCCTTAAGTTCAAAAGCAACCGGCGTCCCAAGAGTTAGATCTTGATTTACTGGCTTGTTAACTCGCAACTTTTGCCTTGAAGCAGTATATGAAGCGAAATCATTTCCGAACCAAATGAGGGATAGGATTCCGGCAGAACAAAAAAGAACAAGGGCGATCATGCCCACCAAACGATTCATAGGCCGCGACCAATCATTTGACTTCTTTCAACGAGAGGCAATTCGACCGTTACCTGAAAACGGGTGCCTTCATCAGGGACTGAAAACAATTCAAGCTTTCCATCCATCAATTCAACAAATTGCTTTACGATTGCCAAACCTAAACCAGTACCGCTTCTCGCTCCTGAGCCGGTTCCATCAACCTGATAAAACACATCAAAAACCTGCTGTTTAACTTCTTCAGACATCCCAATACCGCTATCTGTCATCTCAAAAACAAATGTTCCCATTCCGGTACCACTTTCAAAACAAGACAAACCAAGCAAAATTGACCCACTAGGGGTGAACTTGATCGCATTGCCAATCAGATTCATTAAGATCTGACTCAACCTAGTTCGATCGGCATGCACCATTAAGTCAGTCTCAACAGGCAGGGCTAGATCAAATTTAAGTCCTTTTTCAAATGCATTTGGAGACAAGAGGTCATAAACATCCCGAAAAACCCCACCGAGATCAAACTCACTCGACTCAAGCTGTAACTTACCTGCCTCAATGCGAGAGAAATCAAGCACGTCACTGATTAAATGCAATAGATGTTCACCCGATTTTTGCACAGTCCCGACAAGTTCTTTCTGTTGCACATTTAAGTCAGTACGAGTCAGCAGTTCATTCATGCCCAAAACACCAATCAAAGGGGTCCGTAATTCATGAGTCATTCGAGATAAAAAGTGTGACTTTGCCTCGTTGGCAGAATCAGCCTGTTGCCGTGCCTGTTCAAGGGCTGAAACCGCAGCGCGTAATTCTGCGGTACGGTCAAAAACTGTTTGCTCAAGATATTTTTGATGTTCAGCCAGATTGATTTGATGCAATTCAATCTGAGCCAACATATGGTTGAATCCCTCGACTAAAGTTCCAATTTCGTCATCACTGACTTTCTGAGCTCGAATAGAATAATCATTATGGTCCGAAACATTTCCCATAAGGCCTACAAGGTTCAAAAGAGGTTTTGTAACTGGCCTATGCAATCGTCCAGACAAAAACCAAGAGACAACAACCATCAGTATGAGCGACAAGATCACTCCAAAAAAAACCCCACTGATATGACCATAAAAACTTTTCAAGTCACTCAAAAGATAAAGAGTGCCAACATGCTTGTTATTATAAAATACCGGAGAGAACAAACTAAAACGATCAAACCGCGAGAAAGGGTGCTCAGTTGTTGAATCTGTCCAAAAAGGTCGATGTGCAGCTCTAAAATCACTTTGAAGGGCTTCTAGGACAAAATTAGAATTTTGACGCTGTAAATACTCAGCCACTGGTGTCCCGTTGTGATCGAAGAGATAAGCAGCACGAATATTATCTTGATGAATCAACGAATTGAATAACGTTTCTATTTCTTCATATTGTTTTAAAACAAGTGATTGGCGGCTGCTGGAAGACAAAGAATTTGCAAGAACACAAAGTTCATTCTCGAGAGATGTCTGTGTTGTGTATGTTTCTGCAACAATGATAATACTGCTGATCATAATCAAGAGAAGAAAACTGGAGATCATCATCAACAGTGACATTTTTGTTTTAATTGACACGTTTTTTGTGATTAAAGTCACGGGAGTCCTGATCAATTAAGATATAATCTTATTTTCAAATCAACGGATAGTGATCTGCCCTAAACATGATCCTGATTGCACATTTTTCGAGTCTGCTTTAAAGTAGCCGCTTTTGATCAGCTCGATCAGTATCGATCGGTATTAATTAATACATTCGGAGCTCTTAAAATGACAAAAATTTCTCTGCCCAGAAAACGACAAGTCGGTCACTTGACCTTAATGCGTCAAAGTCGGGACATATCGTTGGCAGAATATCACACCCTGACATACGAAGAACAATTGAATCTCATCCACCAAGCCCGTGGCAAAGAAAAGTATGACCTCATCATCAATGCCCAACACATCGAAAAATTAGTCCCCAAACTTCATCCCCAAGAGCTGTACTTAACTATTAATGAATTGGGCGCGGAATATTCAACTGAGCTTCTTATGCTTGCAAGCCCTGAGCAACTGACAACTTTTCTTGATCTTGATTGCTGGGATGACGACAATTTGAGTCCGATCCTTTCTCTGCACTGGTTAGAGCTTCTTTTAAGTACCGGTGAAGAAAAAATATGCCAATTAGCTCGTCAAATGGAACCTGAAGTCCTTGCGCTTTTTCTCAAAAAGCATTTAGTTATCACACGTGGGCTTGAGGCCTATGATGATGAAAATGCTGACAATGCCAAGCGACTTGAAGGCATTTACGATATAGAATATTCAAGTGAAAATGCGGCGAAAATTATTGGTGCAATTTTAAACATCTGGCAAGGTCGAGAACAACAAAGCTATTTGCTCATCATGGAGATGATTCGTTCAGAGAATCTTTCTATCCTTGAAGAGGAAGTTTACCAAGCACGTAGCAACCGCTTGCTCGATCTTGGGATTATACCCGCTCTTGAAGCAAAAGGAATGTATAGCACCATCGACCCAGCGACATTTACCCCCGGTGGAAAAGATAATTTTAACCTTGAGGCCGATAGTTTACAGCACCCAGCAGCCTTACTTGCCTGTGCTGCTCCTGCGAGTTTACTGGCTGAAGTTCTCTCAGCAGGAATTGATCATGGGGCTGCCTGTGAACTGATGTTTCTTGCTAACCGGAAAATGAGTGCTGATAGTATAGATATTGCTGAACCAGATGCAGTTGCCCAGACCTTTCAAAGCACTTACGATATGCTTAACCTCTCTCTTGAATTTCTTGCCGGCACCGATAGCGAAAAAGCCCATCAAATTTTCAATAATACCTATCTTTTGTCGCTGTTCCAACTTGGTTATAGCCTGATAAAAAAACCACAAGAGCAAGCAGAAAAGATAAGACACAGCCAGTTTTATCATTTCCTTGATTATCCCGAGCTCCTTTTTATTGATTCATTATTGCAAAGCCCTCCCGTTTTTTATCGTGAGATGACCGATGTGCAGTCGAACCATCCGCACCCCATCATCTCAATGGATGATCTCGGTTTTATTGATCAGCGGATTTCGCAAGTTCAGGCCCTAGAAATATTATTTAAAGAGACCCTCTCCTTTGACCTCTCACAGACAGCACTAAACAAGGAAGAAGCCCCCTCTCTTTCGGGTATATTTTTGACAGCGGTTGCCAACCAACTTTTAGGAAAAGACTTTGCTCCGACCCCTTTAACGTCTGATGATCTCCCTGTGCTTAAAGAAAAAACCTTCAACGGTCATCAAATGAATAACGATTTCAGTAAAAATCTTCTAAAATCAATGCAGACACTCGCCCCCGATTGTGTGTTTTTTATCCCCTTCTGCCTCGATCTCTGGGATGACATTTTCCAAAATCTTGATAATCATCCAACCGAATACGCCATTGACAGTGTTCTCTTGATGACTTCTTAAAATTACCATATTAGTCACATTTTACTTGAATCTACCCCTGAGACTGTTATTCTAATGAGCGAAGTCGCAATCATGCAACTTCGCTCATTTTTTAGTCTTTACATGTTACCGGAGGGTCCCAATGTTAAAAAAAATCAGTGTCCTGGCAATTTTCTTTTGCTGCCTCTCTCTTACTGCTGCCGCTGAACATCAGCAAGGTGCTTTCACTATTTCACCCATGTTTGGCGGTCACACCTTTGAAGGCAATCTGTCTTTAGATACATCAGACTTTTGGGGTGTGGGGTTAGGCTACAACCTCACTGAAAACTGGGCAATTGAAGGTGTCTATACGCGCACCGATGCTGACGCGGACGATGCGTCTACATCTGATACAAAAGTTGAAACATATCGCCTTGATGCGCTCTACCATTTTACCCCTGAAAAAAAATTAGTTCCCTATGTTGCACTGGGGTTGGGGGCAATCTACTCCTCACCCGATTCCAATGCTGACCGTGATCATTTTCTTCTTAACTACGGTGCCGGCATCAAATATTTTATTCTGGATAACTTGATTGCTCTGCGTGCTGATGTCAGACATCTCGTCGACTTTCCTGAGCCTGACCACAGTCTACAGTATTCTGCTGGCTTAACCTTTCAATTTGGGAATAACAACCCTGCTCCACAGCCTATCGCCGTCGAAGAGATGAAAGCGGCACCGATCGCTGTTAAAGAAACGAAACCAGCTCCGATTGCTGCTGATAGTGACGCTGATGGCATTACCGATGACAAAGATCAATGTCCTCAAACACCAGCTGGCGTCGCCGTGAATGCTCAAGGTTGCCAACTGGATGGTGATAATGATGGTGTTTATGATGCACAGGATCAATGTCCACAAACCCCAGCGGGTGTTGCTGTAAATTCTGTCGGATGTCCACTGGATAGCGATAAAGATGGCGTTTATGATTATCTAGATAAATGTCCTACCACATCAATGGGTGCCCCTGTAGACAACAAAGGATGCCCTCTCGATACTGATGGTGATGGTGTCTTTGATTCCCTTGATAAGTGCCCGACAACACCTCAGGGCGTTTCTGTCGATACTAATGGCTGTCCGACAAAACTAACCCTGCACATCAATTTTGGTCATGATAGCAGTCAAGTTGGAGCAGAATACGACAGTGAAATTGCAAAAGCAGCGCAGTGCATCAATGAATTTCCTGGAAACGTTGTCTTTATCGATGGCTTCACTGATAGCTCTGGCGCAGCAGCATATAACCAAAAGCTTTCCGAACAACGTGCTGCAGCAGTTAAAAATCGTTTGACCGTGAGATTTGATATTCCAGAATCAAGAATGACATCACGTGGTTTTGGTGAAGAACAACCCGTTGCTGACAATAGCACCGCAGAAGGAAAAGCTTTTAATCGTCGAGTTGAAGTCGCTTGTGGAGCTAAATAGTTTCTTGTCATAAATAAATAACTGCCAGAGCAATAAAAAAGCAGGCTGGAGGATCTTCCAGCCTGCTTTTTATATTTTAAAGGGGCAGCTCTTTAACCTGCCAGCCCACTGCATTTTTGGGCGGATAAAGATAAAGGAGAACTGCTCTCTGCGGAGGGTCCGACATAAACTCAAATACTGCCGCGAAATATTGCACCTTGCCACTTCGCTTCATCCCCTCCAGCTCTTGCTTAACCCGCCCTCGCACAGCTGCGTTTTCCTCATCAGTCAACTCAGTGTTGAAAAAGTCAGGTGCCGAGCCACCAACGACACGCTGGTGATAGGCATAATCACGCCCAAGAAGCTCACGATACGCCGCCAACACGTTTCCATCAAAGCTTTCTCGCAAGTAAGAATCGATCGCCATATATTGATCCCGTAGAGAAAGGCTCTGCACATAAAGATTCTCTTTGCGCCAGTACCTATCTAGGCTTTCCAGCAACAGAGAAAGACGGAAAAAATCGGCGGTTAACCTCATCAGTAAAAATGGAAAGCGACCACTATTGACAAAGAGGTCCAACAGCCTGCCAATTCCTCGCAACCGCTCAAGATCGAAAAATGGGAGATCGCTTGATTTCAAAATTGTGTAAGGCGGATTCGGATCGTATTCAATCCCCCAACGTTTCGCCTGCAATCTCAAGGGAGCACCCGGCAGCAACTTTACCGGCTCAATTTGTAAATGGTGTGCATTTAAAGCGGAAACCCAATCAATTGAATTCAAAAATTGCGAAAAATCTTCCCCCGGCAAGCCAGCAATCAGATCAAGATGGAGATGAACTTTGGTGTTTTTTCGCAAAAACCTGATATTTTCGGCGAGTCGTTCCAGTGAAGCTTGACGACCAACATTCTGCAATGTTTCCGGAAGAGTCGACTGTACCCCTATTTCAAACTGAAACATCCCCTCTGGAACCTGCTGCAATAGCTCAAGTGTTGCAGTGTCTAGTAAATGAGCACCAACCTCAAAATGAAAATGGCTGCAATCATTATTCTGTAGAATGAAGTTGAAAATATCCCGGCTGCGGTGCTGATTGTAGTTAAATGTCCGGTCAACAAATTTTATATTTTTGACCCGATTAACCATCAATAATTTCAAGTCCGATTTAATTCTCTCAAGAGAAAACGATCGTACCTGTTGATCAAGAGCACTCATACAGAAGCTACACGTATAGGGACAGCCACGGCTACTTTCGTAGTAAACTAGCCCACGCGATAAATCCACAAGTCCAGCAGCAAAAGGTGAAGGGATATGATCAAGGGATTCCAGTAAACACTGATCAGTATCTTCCAGAAAATGAGGCATCTTGACCCCGGCCAGTGCCGGCATTTCTACACCTTGCTCCAAAACAGAAAGTAAAGATCTAAGGGGTCTTTCCCCTTCGCCACAAATCACTGCATCAACTGGGTGTTTCTGAAAAAAATTATTCTCCTCGAAAGAAACTTCCGGGCCACCAAGAATAATTTTCACAACGGGATTGATTCTTTTGAGACAGTCGACTATTTCAAGCGTTGCCACACGGTTCCAGAGATAGACAGAAAAACAGATAACATCAGCATCAATAGCAGCAATCTGAGCCAACACGATTTCCTTAGGCTCGTTGACCGAATATTCGCGGATAAGAATTTCTCCGCAGGAATCCCTACAATACGTTGCCAAACACGGCAATGCCAGGCTCGCGTGGATATATTTGCTGTGCAAAGTGGTCAGTAAGGTTCGCATAGCAGGGAGAATAGCTTATTAAAATTTCATATCCAAGCAAAGATTGTTTGCTTGAATTTTCAATCTGTCCGGTAGGGCAATAAGCGATGACTAACCAATAAGAGTTTGTAGTTTTTTAATTTATATTTTTCAGCTGACCTTTTGACAATCTCCACCTTGTACATGCACTATATGTGAAATGATAGTGAGTGAACCTTAGTATCAAAAAATGGATAGTCATAAATATAAGGATGTAATTATGAGTCATGACAAAACTTTAACTAAAGTTGAAAAATCAGCAGATAGAATGTATGGCAACAGAAACTTGCTAGTCTGTGGCTATAAAGAAGCAGAACAAAAGGCGATGCTTTTACTTTTACAGAAAAATAAATTAGGGAGTTGCCCGGTTATCTTTGCCACCAATGCAGATATACAAAAACCTCTCAAAGAAATATTACAAGCTGATAACAGGTACGGTCATGGAGAAATTTCTGAGATGAAAAAAGCTGTCATCATGTCTGGGTTTACCCAAAAACAGCTCCATACCTTGATGGCCGCCCACAAAAAGTCAAAACTTCCAAGACAACACTGGGCAGCATTGACAGCCACATCAGAAAATTGGTCTCTTTGTGACTTGCTAGAAGAACTCGAAGCCGAAGCTGAGGCCATCAGAAAACAAAAAAGTAACCGGTGATCTAAATCTGCAGATCAAACTGTCGATTCAGACAATTATGCTCATTTTTCACAACGCATGTGTTATCTTTCCGGCCGCGAAAGGAAACAAACTAACATGAGCAAACACAAAACAATTCTGGCTGTTATCGCTGATGAAACTGGTGAAGTTTTTGAGCATCCTGACCTGCTACTTGCGGGAATGAACGGCATGACAGTTCGCGAGCCAGAGGCGGATGAACTGATTCCACTCCCAGAAGGGAGTCGCCTTTTTACAATTCCAGGGAGCAAACCCATTGGTTTTGACCGTAAAAGTGGTAAGCCAGTCACGGTTGATTCACTTCCAGAGAGTTGGGGCGGTGGAACAGCACAGGCGGTTTCAGCGTTTACGAATCCCGCATTTACCCGTACCCTACTCCCAGCTGCGGACTATTCAAATAAAGATGTTGAGCTCACTCTATGGTCTTATACCGCTGTCGGTTGGTGTGTAGAAGAAGAACGTTTTTATGTTGCCGCCGTACGGGTTGACCGCAACCAGCAATGGGAACCGGAACACTTCGATGATCGCAAACTTGAACCACTGGTGCGTAAACGGGTTGCTTCACAGCCCGATAATCGTCTCGTAAAACAATTATCTCGTTGTGCTCTTGATTACCACTGCTTTGCTGCAAAAAATCTTTTTTTTGGCCGTTGGGAAGCCCCTCTCCCCTCCTCCCCAACATGCAATGCTCGATGTATTGGTTGCATATCTCTGCAGGATGAACCAACCGCGTGTCAGTCAAGTCAGGATCGCTTAACATTTGTTCCAACAGTGGAAGAACTCTGTGAAGTAGCAGTTCCACACCTACAAAAAGCGGAAAATTCAATTGTCTCTTTCGGGCAAGGCTGTGAAGGCGATCCGATTATTCAAACCAGCAGAATTGCAGAATCGGTCAAGGAAATGCGTCAGCAAACCCAACGAGGCACTATCAATTTTAATTCCAATGCGTCAATTCCTGATGCCATAGACCAACTCGCTGATGCTGGAATTGATTCCATCCGCATTTCGCTGAATTCGGTTCAGGATAAGTTTTACAATGCCTACTATCGTCCGATAAAGTACAGCCTTGAAGACGTGTTTGAATCTGCCCGAAGAGCAAAACAACATGGTTTATTCACCATGCTTAACTATCTTGTTTTCCCCGGGATCACTGACCGCGAAGATGAGATTGATAAACTGCTCGAATTAATTGATAGCATCGGTATTGACCTGATTCAGATGCGCAACTTGAGCATCGATCCGCAACTTTACTGGAAGGCAATGGGAGTTGAAGGGCCAGGAATTGGAATGAAGGAAATGCTTGATCAAGTGAAAAAGCAATTCCCGAAAATTCAATATGGATATTTCAATCGCACCAAAGAAAATTTTTATCCGACTGGATATGAAACCGACTGGCCTTTACCAGCAACGCTTTAATTATTTTGGAGTCATGGTGCAACAATGTTCGACCAAGAGACTCAAATGATTGAGTATCCTTTTTGTTGTCTTACCAAAACTGCCAATATCCAGTCTTTAGGACATAGATCCCTAAGACCAGATTTGTCACAGCATGGGCAAGGATACACTGGTAAATGCTTTTGCTCCAATAGAGCAACACACTATAAGCAACACCTGCCATGATTCCAGCCAAAAACAGATTGTGTTCTAAACCAAACAGCACGGCACAGATCAGAAAAGAGGTCAGAGTGTAAGTGCCGATTCTTATCGTCATGAAATCAGCCGTAATAATATAACGCAACATGAAAGAACGCCAGAACAGTTCTTCCATAATCGGAACGACCAAAGCTGCCCCAAAAAGACGGGAAAAAATCATAATATTTCGTGTCGTCACATCATCAATAAGAAACGGATCAAACCCCTGACTTTCTCCAAATGTTGCAATCCCCCAATCCATGTTGACCCAAAGGACAAAAACCAGCAAACCGAGCAGAATGCTAGCCACCGTGTGTCTCAAATTTTTAAAATCATTGAAGTGAAGTTCAGTATATTTTCGCCAGAAAAAAATGAGAAGCCCAGCCACCAGAAGTGCTTTGATCGGATATAAATACAGCATCTGTCGCGAAGTTAGCTCTAACCACCCCTTCATGACCGTCCACTCTAAGACCTGCTGTAAACCAATAAATAACATAAATACCGCAAACGGAATAATCCTGATCCACCCTGCCTTACCCATATGTCACTCCAAAGAAATCGATCGATTTAGCTGCTTCCAGACAGTCGTTACACGTTGAGCTTCATTCATAAATCTTTGAAAATCACATTCAAGTTCTTCCCGCCACAAATCGAGTTGTGAAAACCCAGCAGCCAAAGGAAGCTTATGATTGATCCGATCTTCCAACCGCTCCAGGACTCTTTGTACAATATTTGGCTGTTGGTACGAAGTTAACCAGTCATACTCAATCATTCGCGGAAGTTGTTGCTGCAATCCAGGACTAAGGTGATCATAGCAAGACTGAAGCCCGCAATAGACAGTTTGGGAAAAACTCGCCAGCGGTTGATTGGAATATTCATCCCAACGACAGGCCAAAAAATGATCATAAAAGACATCAACAAGCACGCTCCTGGCGTAGCGAAAACGTGGGTCTAAGCGGCGACGACTCGTTTGAAAAACCTCACTGCGTTGAGTCAAACTGTCGATGTGTCGATGTAATTTCAAATGTCTTGATAATTCATCGGGAAGTGATTCAGAAACAGCCCCTTTAACAAAATCCCCCATGAGAGATCCTGACCACGCCAAAGGAGTCGGATCAGAGAAATAGAGATGGGCTAAGTAATTCATAACAGAATGCGCAGTATATAATTATTCCAAGTGTTTGAGTTGATGGTCCAACTCATCGAAAATGACAGTGTTTGCTACCTTTTGCGAAGATAAAAAGTGAAATAGCTCAAACATTGATTCTTTTAGTCCAGAGCGAACAAAGCGCTTTATCAACACCTCAATCTGATTTGTAACCGCTGAGGAATCAATTGACAGACTATTGAAGAAAAGAGAAGCATTCTCCCAATCCTCTCGATCACTAAAAAGACAAATCAAACCTACCGTTGCAAAATAATCCTCGCCAAATGTTAGTGCTTGACGATAACTCTGCTCTGCTTTTTCAAAACGCTCCAGATTATAATAGGCATCACCCATTCGAGTATGTAATGCCTGTGTTCCCTCAGAATGAATTAAAATCTTTTCCCAGACTTCAACTGCCCGTTCATACTGACGACACCACCGATAACAGTTCCCTAGTCCGTAAAGAGCATAGGGGTTTTGTGGGTCAACTTGAAGCGCCCTATTGAAATACTTTTCAGCACGCTCAAAGTCAGAAATCCTCCAACAAAGCTTGCCGATAATAGTAAGGATATGCAACTCATTCTCATCGTACTTGAGAATTTTTTCATACGATGCAATAGCTTCCTCATCTTTACCTAAGCGATGTTGCAAATCAGCTACGCCAGTCAAAGCAAAGCGATCGCTAGGTGAGATTTTAAGAATCTGTTGATATGCTTGTTCTGCACGTTCAAATTGCATTAAAACTTTGCAGCTATCTGCAATCCGTGTCATGACAAATTTGTCCTGCGGCCTCAATACAAGATATCGATCCCAAAGAGTTATCGCATCATGATGACGATTTAATTTCTTACAAACATCACCCAAGCCACGCAATGCAAAAAGGTTATTCTTATCGAGTTCAAGCAACCTGCTGTAGCAACGTTCGGCCTCAGAATAGTCCCCAACTTCACGGCAAGCATCCCCCATTCCTGACAGGAGGTAAGGGTTTTCAGGTTCTCTTTCAAGGCCGAGAGAGAAAAGCTCACACGCCTCAGAAAACTGGCGGGAGCGAAGCCTTTGACGACCTTTTTTTGAGATATCAATAACAGATAGTTGTGGTTTAGATTGGTTGGTCGAATTTACATTTTCGGGACGATTCACGGATTCTCCTGACTTTTCATTTAACTACTAACCCTGCTGTCCATAACTGCTAAATTTCTTAACAACACGCTCCATTTCCAACTCATCAACAAGGACAGGTCGCCCTATTGACTTTGCCTGATAGTAGATCCTTGCGACCAATTCTATTTCTTCTGCAACATTAAAACTTGACGGCATGTCAACACCAACACTTACCAAGCCATGATTGGCAAGTAATACAGCATTATATGATCCGATACTTGAGACTATACCTGATGCTAATTCTTTACTACCAAATGTCGCATAAGGTGCTAAAGGAACCTTATTACCACAGAACGCAACGAGATAATGAACCGCGGGAATTTCCCATTGCAAGCAAGCCATCGTTGTTGCGTAGACAGAATGTGTATGAACAATCGCTGTAATTTCGGGGCGGGCCTCATAAAGAGCCAAATGAAAGTTTAACTCACTGGATGGTTTTAAATGGCCATCAATTGTTAGTCCCGAACGATCGACGACGACAACATCTGCTGCTGTCATTTCATGATAGTCAATACCACTAGGACTCACAGCAATCAGGTTTTGTGCTGGGTCGAGGACACTTAAGTTTCCACCACTTCCTGTCGTTAGTCCAGAGCGCACCATTCTCAGGCCATACTCGACAATCTCTTGACGTTGACGCAGCATCAGCATGTCATCAACCTATTTTCAGAAAAAACAAGAGCAGCCTGCTTCTTCATTTCTTTACCTCGATGGGCCCGGATTGAGGCAAATCAACTTTTGCAAGGAAAGTGCTATTGCGTTTTTGGTCCAATTGCGCAAGAAGTGGTGCAGATAAACGCTGAAACTCGGGCAGATGCTCCTGAGCGAGAGATTTAGCAGGAGGTGCTTTTAGCTTGAGAGGATTAACAGGCTTTCCGTGCCTTCTCATTCTGAAATCGAGATGAGGACCGGTGGACATTCCAGTGCTGCCAACATAGCCAATAACCTGTCCTTGTGTAACCCTTTTCCCCTTTTTTATCCCGCGTGAAAAGCTTTTTAAATGTAAATACATCGTCGAATAACCATTACTATGTCGAACTTCTAGATAATTTCCATTTCCTTTTCCATATCCTTTGCGTGAAATCGTTCCATCGCCAACCGTTTTAACTGGAGTCCCTATCGGTGCAGCATAATCAATAGCAGGATGAGCCTTCCAAACTTTGGTAATCGGATGAAGTCGGCGCATTGTGTAACCAGAAGAGATTCGTGTAAAAGACAAAGGTGCCTTGAGAAAAGCTTTACGTAAATTTTCACCCTTTTCGTTGTAATATGAGACTTTCTGATCCCCTTCTTTAAAACGAACAGCCTTGAATATCTGCTTTTGATTAACAAACTCGGCAGCAAGAACATCACCATAACCAGCAGGTTGACCTTCTCTGAAACGTTTCTCAACAAGAGCTAAAAAAGTATCGTCAACACGGAGATCAAGAATAAAGTTAATATCCCAACCAAAAATATCGGCGAGAGCATATGCAAGTTCAGGGTCTTCGTTAATTTCAGAAATCGCATTAAACAAGCTGCTCTTAATCGTTCCCTGAATGAGCTCTGTCTTTACTTCATAAATTATATCTTTGCGCTCCATTAAGAGGGTCTCCCCCTCACGACTAATCACCAGTTGTTCTTCAGCATCAATTTCATAAATGAAGCTGTTAAATTCTCCATCCACAGTGACTATCCGGTATGGCTGCCCTGCACTGATGCTAGTAAACGGAAAAATAGCTCCGCTTTGTTTGTTCAAGTTAAAAATTTCCTGGGTATTTAAATGCATCCCAAGAAGAGTCGTAATTGAAGCACCGGAGGGGACAAGGTTTTTGATTTCTTCTATGACAGGATCAGGAAGCCTCGGAATAACAGGGGCCATCGGTTCTTTAACAACAACAGGTGTTTCCCGAGCTTCTAGTTCAGGGCTTGGGCCACTACTAAGAAGCAACAAACTGATGCCCGCAAGCAATATTAAAGTTGCAAGCGCAATCACTTTAATAAATCGTGACGTCCTCTTATGAGGCAAATGTGAACTACGCGGTGGTTGAAAATCCTGTTTTAAGCTCATAAATTCCCTGACACACAAGATTAATACATTCTCAGATTACAATATTTAATTCAAAGATTATAACAGTTCAACCTTTCAACTGTCCAGTTGCCTTTTTTTGGTTTTTGTACATTGCCAGACCAGCACAAATGGGGATAGCATAGTCAAATCATAGCCAAAAAAGAAAGATTCCGGATATCAACTATAAAAAATCATCAACCTGAAGGACAAGAGTCATGATTAACAAACAAAGATTATGTGATGAATTTATGCGCCAAGCCTCTATCGATAGTCCATCCTTCAAAGAATCTGAGATTGCTAATTACCTTGAAAAGCGTTTTAAGAAACTAGGTGCTACTGTTGAATTTGACGATGCAGGAGATAAGATCGGCAGCAACAGTGGAAACATGATAGCGCGTATTTGTGGAGAAAAAGAGGGTGAGCCTCTCCTCCTTTCAGTCCATATGGATACTGTCACTCCAGCAGACAACGTCAAACCTATTTTAGAAAATGGTATTTTCACCAGTGCCGGAGATACTATTTTGGGTGGAGATGATAAATCAGGCATCGTTGAAATCATTGAAGCGCTAGAAGTTTTACAAGAACAGAAAATTCCCTACGTTGACTTGGAAATTGTTATTACAATTTGTGAAGAACAAGGCTTACTCGGAGCAAAACAGCTCGACTATTCGAAACTAAAATCTAAACGTGCAATTGCTCTTGACACCACAGGTGTTGATATTGTCATTAACCGAGCTCCGTCTGCCAATCATTTTAAAATTGATATTTCAGGTCATGAAGCCCATGCAGGCATCTGTCCTGAACAGGGGATTTCAGCAATTCAAATTGCCAGTCGAGCCATTTCAAAGATCCCACTTGGGAGAATTGATGCAGAAACAACCGCTAATATTGGAACAATTCACGGTGGACTTGCATCCAACATTATTCCTAAAAGTATCAGCCTCAGAGGCGAAGTTCGAAGCCATAATCTCGATAAACTTCGTCAACAAACCGAACTTATTATCTCAACGATTGAAGAAGAGGTTCAGAATTCAACAATTACGGTTGCTGATAAAACACTGCAAGCAACAATGTCTCTTGAATTAAACGAAGATTTTCCTTCAATGCAGGTGGCCGACGATGCTCCCATTTTAAAGATTATACATGAGGCAGGAAAAGCACTCAACAGGCCACAATCAGTGCGTGCAGCAGGAGGAGGATCCGATGCAAATATTTTCAATGGTAACGGAATCGAAACTGTTATTGTTGCAACCGGCATGGCGAATGTACACACCATAAAGGAACAGATTGCCGTTGATGACATGGTGAAGGTGAGTGAATTGGTGGTAGAAATTATTCGTAGAGCATAGATAAAAGGTTTACAAAGTGATGCTATCATCCAAAACAATAGAAAACATTCAACCGCCACCAATTACTGAGGTTAAAAGCTGGCTAGCTGGACGAATTTTTCCTGCCGACAAACCTCTGATTGACCTCTGCCAAGCGGTCCCAAGCTATTCACCACCGCAAGGGTTGATAGATCACCTAAAAAATTCCATGGATGATCCTTCGAGTTTTAAATATAGCCCCGATGAAGGTCTTTCAGAAGTCAGAGATGCTGTCTCCCACTGGTACCAGCGTCACTACCACAGCGCCCCAACGGCAGACCAACTTTGCCTTACGATTGGAGCAAGTCAAGCATTCTGGTTGACAATGACAACTCTCTGTCAACCTCACGATGAAGTTATTGTCCAACTTCCAGCGTATTTTGACCATCCCATGGGACTACAAGCTCTCGGCATCAAGGTGGTTTTCGCTCCATTTAATCCAGACAATTCAGGCCTCCCTGATTTGAATACAATTCAAAGCCTTATCACTCCCAAAACAAAAGCAATTTTATTGGTCACGCCAAGCAACCCAACGGGAGCAGTCATCTCTCCGCGGCTAGTCAACGAGTTGTTCGAATTAGCACAATCAAACAACATCAGCTTAGTTCTTGATGAAACCTATAATGCCTTTATCGGAACACCACCTCATCACCTCTTTAGAAGAAAAGATTGGCCAAATAATTTTATCCAGATTGCGTCATTTGGAAAAACATTTGCTTTGACTGGGCTGCGCTGTGGGGCCTTAATCGCAGATCAGCAATTCATTGAACAGGCGCTGAAAGTCCAAGATAGTATGGTGGTTTGTCAGCCTCGCACAGCCCAAATAGCACTAGAATTTGGATGTCAAAACCTAGACAATTGGATCGCTCAGAATTCTATCAAAATGCAACAGCGACACGACCACTTCAAGAGTATATTTATTGAAGCTAAAACTGATTTTGAACTAACAGCAAGCGGATCATTTTTTGCTTGGATCAGGCACCCATGGGATCATTTAAGTGGACGACAAGCCGCTAAGCAACTTCTTGAAGAAGAAAATATCATTTGTCTTCCAGGGGAAGCTTTTGGGCCGGGGCTCGAGAATTATTTGAGATTGTCTTTTGGGAATATTGAATTAGAGCAAATTGAAGGGGCAATCAAAAGGCTTCAACATATCTGAACAACTTTCACCCTCTCTTGAAAAAAGGGGATTATTCACTACGCGCCAGCAACGCTGCTTTGATTTCTTCGACACAATGATAAGGGACCCGGATACCGCGGATTCCCTTGCCAACCGCAATCATCGAGCCACTATCTCCATGAAAATCAGAACCTCCCGTTACGACTAGATCATATTGTCGCGCCAGCTTGATCAACCAATCAGTCTCCTCCAGTCCTGATCCATTATTGTAAGCTTCTATTCCATCAAGACCAAGCTCAACGAGATCAGCAACAAGGGCTTTTAGTTTCTGTCGATCACGAGTGACATAGGGAGGGTGAGCTAAAACAACGATGCCACCACTAGAATGTATCAACTTGATTGCCTCATCGGCAGGAAAATAATGCTTCGGAACATTGCACGGGACGAGGTAACGAGTAAATGCCTCATCGTTACTACTGACATACCCTGCTTGACGTAAAGCCAAGGCAATATGGGGCCTTCCAATCGTCCCTCCCGCCAAGCGACTCACATCATCAGGATGAATGGGCTGACGATTCTCATCGATCAATTTTTCGTTCACCCGTTCCACAATCTGTCGATTACGGGTTGCACGAAACACTTGGAAATCGGTTAAAGCTCTGATCAAATAGGGATCCTGATAATCAAAACCATACCCCAGTAGGTGCATGTCGGTATAATCAAACCATTGGCTTGATAATTCAACAGCAGCAATAACCTCGAGTCCAGAAGCAGATCCGGCAGAGATCGCACGGTCAATCCCGTCAATATTATCATGGTCAGCTAAGGCGATCGCTAAAAGGCCCTCCTCTTCAGCAAGACGCACAATATCCTCTGGGGATAAAAAACCATCCGAACAAGTCGAATGGAGATGGAGATCAACATAGTCAGTATTCATATTGCTATTATTTCTTTTTCCGCCGTAGTAATCCAGATATTTCTGAACAATTGCAAAGTAATTTTGTAAACTATTCAAACATTTCAGAATCCTTGACCATTGCCCCACAAACCTGTACACATGAGAAAACCGCTAACGAGAGTTATTTAAGCATGACAGCACGCCTTACTGTTAAAAACCTGCAAAGCTATTTCTTCACCCGCTCAGGTATTTTAAAAGCAGTTGATGACGTATCTTTCACAATTAATCAAGGGGAAACCCTTGCTTTGGTCGGTGAGTCAGGATGCGGAAAATCAATGACCGCCCTTTCACTTCTGCGCTTATTACCACCACCTGGCCGTATTGTTGGTGGTGAAATCACCTTAGACAACCATGATCTCTTACGCTTGCCAGACGTAGAAATGCGCCGCATCCGTGGCAATGATATCTCTATGATCTTTCAAGAACCGATGACTTCTCTTAATCCAGTCTTGCGAATCGGGGAACAAATTGCCGAAGTCCTAAGACTTCACCAAGGCGATACAAAACGTCAAGCACTTGAAACAGCAGCCGAGCTATTAAATCAAGTTGGCATTTCAGATCCCGGGCGTAGGTTGCGGGATTATCCACATCAGCTTTCGGGGGGACAGAGACAACGCATAATGATTGCGATGGCACTGGCATGTGACCCTAAACTGCTGATAGCTGATGAACCAACGACAGCACTCGACGTCACGATTCAAGCCCAAATTATGGATTTGCTTCTTGAATTAAAACAACAACGACAGATGACAACCCTACTCATCAGCCACGATCTGGGTGTCGTTGCAGGAAATGCCGATAAGCTTGCAGTAATGTACGCGGGTCAAATCGTTGAGTCGGGGACGGTCCAAAAGATCTTTGAAAACCCTTGCCATCCTTACACCCAAGGATTACTGGAGTGTATCCCACGCCTTGGACAACAGCATGATCTTCCGACCATTCCGGGGCAACTCCCGAACCCAAAAGAACAACATAAGGGATGCCTGTTTTTGGACCGTTGCCCGGGGCCATGCGCTCCGTGTGGAAATCAATCCCCAGAAACCAAGGATATCGAGCCAGATCACTGGGTTCGCTGCTGGAGATACTGATCGTGTCATTACTGGACGTAAAAAACCTGCGCAAAAGTTTCCGCGTCAGTGATTCATTAGGACGTAACTCAGGACAACTTGTTGCAGTTGATAATATTTCCTTTTCTCTGAATCAAGGAGAGACTCTTGGCCTTGTCGGGGAATCGGGTTGTGGTAAATCAACAACAGGAAAATTGATCCTCCAATTATTGCAACCAGACTCAGGTCAAGTTTTCTTTTCTGGTGAGGAGTTGACTCACCTGACATCCAATCAGATGCGTCCATATCGGCGCAAGATGCAGATGATATTTCAAGACCCCTTTTCTTCATTGAACCCACGTATGACGGTTGGATCTATCTTGAGCGAACCACTACAAATTCATCGCTTGTGCCCAGCTCGTCAGATTCGTGATCAAGTCATTACTCTATTAGAAAAAGTTGGTCTGACCGCTGAGCATGAGCAACGTTATCCTCACGAGTTTTCGGGAGGGCAAAGGCAAAGAGTTGGCATCGCTAGAGCATTAGCCGTTGAACCTCAACTCATCATTGCCGACGAACCGGTATCTGCTCTCGATTTATCAGTACAAGCTCAAATATTAAATCTTCTCAAAGGCTTCCAGCAAGAGAACAACATTGGGTACCTTTTTATAGCCCATGATCTTGCTGTTATAGAACATGTCAGTGATCGTATCGCGGTTATGTACTTGGGAAAGATCGTAGAACTGACAAGTGCGGAAGAATTATATAAAAGACCTCGCCACCCCTATACCGAAGCATTACTTAATGCGGTTCCTTCACCAGATCCAGAGCACCCTCGCCCAGCCGCATTACCTGGTGAAATTCCATCCCCAGTCAATCCCCCCAGTGGATGTTATTTTCACCCTCGCTGCCCCTATGCAGATGATTATTGCAAACAGCAAGAACCTACGCTACTTGATAGCGGAAATGGACACATGGCTGCTTGTCATCATTCAGATCACGTGGGACAATTTCGAATAAATCAAGCGGACAAATAATGATTTATTAGAACAATGACAATGCTGAATCTCTTTATAATGAAGAAGGAACAGAATCAAGAAAATGTGGAAATTACGGAGATAGGCATTTCGAGCTTTCTTTTCTGAGCAAACATAATTAGAGGGGACATCACAAAGGTATGTCCCCTCTAAATCTACCGGCTTTAAAACTAATCCAGAACAATCAAAAGATCACCCTGCTCAATTTGATCCCCTTCACCAAAAAGAAGATCTTTTATCACGCCATCTTTTTTTGCTTTAATGTTTGTTTCCATTTTCATCGCTTCAGTGACCATCAGAACATCACCTTCAGAAACTTCATCACCGACACTGATCATCAATTTGAAGATTTTGCCCGGCATAGGTGCACCAATTTCTTTACTATCATCAGGGTCAGCCTTTACGTGACTACTCTCATCGGACTCCACAGATAAGTCCTTTATTGTCGTACTACGTGGTTCACCATTAAGTTCAAAATAGATGTGGCGAGTCCCATCCTCACGTACCCGACCAATTGCATTTAATTTAACAATCAGAGTCTTCCCTTCTTCGATGTCAATCGTCACTTCATCCCCGACATCAAGTCCATAAAAGAATACTGGGGTCGGTAATACGGAGACATCACTATACTCTTGGCGAAAACGATCAAACTCTTCGAATACACCTGGATACAATACAGCAGAAAGGACATCGCGCTCTGAAACTTTATGTCCCAATTTCTTCTCAAGTTCTTCCTTCTTCAAAACAAAGTCGGCCGGCTCAAGTAATTCACCAGGGCGGTGAGTCAAAGGTTGCTCACCTTTCAGAATTATTTTCTGTAGCTTTTCAGGGAAACCACCGTAGGGCTGACCAATCATCCCCTTGAAGAAATCAACAACACCTTGTGGGAAAGTTAAATCATCCCCACGTTCGTAAACATCTTCTGGTTCAAGATTGTTCTGCACCATAAACATTGCCATATCACCAACGATTTTTGAAGATGGCGTCACCTTAACCAGATCTCCAAACATATCGTTCACTTTACGGTACATTTCCTTACACTCTTCCCAACGATGTCCCAAACCCAATCCCTCAACCTGAGGCTTGTAATTGGAGTATTGCCCACCAGGAATTTCGTGGTAGTAAACCTGCGCTGTACCACTGCGTAATTCTGACTCAAAGGGAGCATAGTAGGTCCGACACGTTTCCCAGTAATTTGCTAGTTGCTGCATTCCATCCATATCCAACTGCGGATCCCAAATTGAACCTTCCAGAGTAGATAGTAATGCATTCAAGTTTGGTTGTGCTGTTAGTCCTGAAATTGATGAAAGGGAAACATCAACGATATCGCAACCGGCTTGAGTTGCAGTTAACAGCATTGACCCACCGTTACTTGAGGTATCGTGAGTATGTAGATGGATTGGCAAACCAATCTCATTTTTCAATGCCTTGACCAATTTCTCTGCAGCAAATGGCTTAATTAATCCAGCCATATCCTTAATAGCTAGGATGTGAGCTCCCATCTTTTCCAGCTCTTTAGCCATATTGACATAATATTCAAGTGGATACTTATCCCGCTTTGGATCAAGAATATCGCCGGTGTAACAAATTGCAGCCTCACAAATTGTTCCACTTTTACGCACTGCCTCCATCGCAACCTGCATCCCTTTTGTCCAATTCAGAGAATCAAAAACGCGGAAGATATCAATGCCACTTTCAGCGGCTTTACTGACAAATTCCTGAACGACATTATCAGGGTAATTGGTATAACCAACTGCATTAGAACCGCGCAGCAACATCTGAAAAAGGATATTCGGAATTTTTTGACGCATGCGATCAAGACGTTCCCATGGATCTTCGCGTAAAAAACGCATCGAAACATCGTAAGTTGCACCACCCCACATCTCAAGAGAGAACAATCCACCACCTAAGTGAGCAGTGGCTTCGGCTATTCGATCAAGATCAAACGTCCGAACTCGTGTCGCCATCAATGACTGGTGAGCATCACGCATGGTTGTATCAGTAATCAACAACTGCTTATGCTTGCGGGCCCATTCAGCCAATCCTTCAGGTCCTTTTTCACGCAAAATATCACGTGTGCCGCGAGGGTGCTGCTGTCCATAAGGAATCTCGGGAAGGTCCGGTTCACGTAAATCAGAAAACTTCAGCGCTTTTTCCGCTGTAATTCCTGGATATCCATTCACTGAAGTATGGCCAATAAAATTAAGAATCTTGTTCGCGCG
>JADGDX010000020.1:35064-45005 GCA_016744675.1 Desulfuromusa sp.
ATGTCTCGCGAAAAATGAAGTGTCACCATTCCCTTTTAAGAAAACGGGATGAGTCATAACTTTTTCAAGAAATCCGATATTGGTATTGACCCCCCGAATTCTAAATTCTTGCAATGCGCGATGCATCGTTCTGGCAGCATCATCAAAGGTTAATCCCCAAGTCGATATCTTAACGAGCAGTGAATCATAATGTGGGGTGATGTGGGCTCCTGCATAACCGGCAGCAGCATCCAGTCTGACACCAAATCCAGCTGCAGTACGATAAGCCTTGATCGTTCCAAAATCGGGAGCAAAATTATTTGTCGGATCTTCAGTTGTAATCCGCGACTGTATCGCATATCCACGTAGCTCAATGTCTTTTTGACTCTTAATTCCAATTTCTGGGTCAGATAGTTTATAGCCCTCTGCAATACGAATCTGAGCCTGAACTAGATTACGCATCGTGACCAGTTCGGTTACAGTATGTTCAACCTGAATGCGGGGATTGACTTCAATGAAGTAGAAATTCTGGTCTTTATCAAACAAAAACTCGACGGTACCAGCATTCACATAATTAACTGCTTTCGCCATTTTTAATGCAAGATCACAGATTTCTTCACGCTTCTTTTTCGTCAAATCCAGAGAAGGTGCTATCTCGATGACCTTCTGATGACGTCGTTGAATTGAACAGTCCCGCTCATAGAAATGGACAAGGTTCTCATATTTATCACCAAGAATTTGAACCTCAATATGCTTCGGATTTTCAATGTATTTTTCAAGAAAAACAGTAGCATCACCAAAGGCTGCTTGAGCCTCTGATGCAGCACTTTTCAACCCTTCAAGTAATTCTTTTTGATTATTAACAACGCGCATTCCGCGACCACCGCCACCGGAACTAGCTTTAACAATAATTGGATAACCGGCCGATTTAGCAAAAAGCAAAGCCTCTTCATCTGTCGTCACTGGATCATCAGTCCCAGGGACAATTGGTACACCAGCGTCAATTGCGACCTGACGTCCAGAGATTTTATCTCCAAGTCGTCTTTGAATCTCGGGAGTTGGTCCAATAAAAGCAATCCCAGCACGCTCGCAGGCTTCAGCAAAATCGGCATTCTCAGAGAGGAAACCATAGCCTGGGTGAATCGCATCAACATCTTTTTTTCTGGCCAGATCGATAATTTCATCAATCCCAAGATAAGCATCAATAGGCCCCTTCCCCTCTCCAATAAGATAAGCCTCATCAGCCTTATAGCGGTGAAGAGATAAACGATCTTCGTCCGAATAAATCGCAACAGTAGAAATCCCAAGCTCAGTACATGCTCGGAAAATCCGTATAGCAATTTCTCCACGGTTTGCTGCCATAATTTTCTTAAATTTTGTTATAGACATAGACTTGTCCTCTCTTCAAAAGTGGGGATTTATCAAATGGGTGATATTTTGAGATGGCTAAAGTTTTTTATTTAAAATGAATTTTCGTATAAAGATCAAACATTTAGAAAGTTTCCATCAGCAGATAAAAACAATAAACAGCGATCCATGTCAAGTCAGAATGCTGTTCTATTATTATCACAAAGAGTATAGAACTTGATGTTCTGGATATGAATTTAAAGTTAAATGAAGAAAAACGGCAACCTACAGGGAGATTATTAATTATCAGATATGTAACCAACAGACGAAAATAATATTTATTTTATCAAGAATAGATATTTAGGCGAGCGACCCCTGAGGTCTGGTTTGACGATGGAACAGGACTAGGGACATCATCAACAATTAGATCATTATCTCCCTGAGAAGAGACATCAGAACTTTGTTCAGCAACCGATGCCTTAAGATCTATAGACAACTCCTGAGAAATTTCCATTCTGGCAGTTGCGGCCATTGCTTGAGCTCTCTGAGCAACCTTCATATCCTGTGCACTTGGTTGGGCTGGTGCCAATGCCGCTGAACGAACCTGCTGAGCTTTCTGTAAAGTCGCCTGCGGGTCCCCTTTTACAGGCGAGATATCGATACTAACTTCACCGCCAACCGCATACGTCTGGTTGTCGGGACCACGTTCAAACGTATAGGTCGGAGAACCAGCAAAAGCCCCCCCCCTGCAGCCGCATGTGCAGCTTCATGGGCACGAACTTCACGATCCCTTAGCTGCAACTCGCGGATTACCTGAGCTTCTTGAGTTAACTCAAGGCTATCACGATGGCTTCCATCAGGATTGGTTGTCTTTTGACCGGGCAAAGTCTGAGCTTTGCGATCAACCTGTTGAGTGTTTTTATCTGTTTCTGGAGATCGATTGATGGAGGTAGACAAACTTCTCTTTTGTACTTCAGACGAAGTATTTCGAGAATACTGTTCTATCATGTTATTTTGATCAGTGCCTACGAGCAAAACTTAACTCTATTCTAGATGATTCATTTTATAATAATACCAGAACATCAAATTAACATCAACCAATCTCGATACACTAAATAACCTAATATTCTTGTCGTTACATTCCCTCCATGATAACATTTCGTCAATCAAATGACGCAATATTGGAGATATGAAATGATCAATAAATCACGCATTCTTTTGATTGATGACGAATCTGAAAGTTGTTCTGCTCTTTCCATTCTTCTCACTCAGGTTGGTTATGATGTAGAAATCACCTCCTCTGGGGAAGAAGCACTCAGGTTACAAGAAAACCAACCCTTCGATCTGATCATCAGTGATCTTTTTCTTCCCGGGTTGAGTGGTATCGATATTTTAAAGCAAGTTAAAGATGATTCTCCTGAAACAAGTGTCATTTTAATTACTGGAAAAGCCTCCGCAGAGACGGCAGTTGAAGCGATGAAGGAAGGGGCTCTAGATTATATTACGAAACCATTTAACTTCGAGCGGCTTAAAATTCAGGTCAGTAAAGCCCTTGAGAAAAACAAACTTGTCCTTGAAAACACCTACCTGCGCCAACAACTCCAAGGCCGCTACCGTTTTGATAACATCATTGGAACCAGCCAGGAGATGCAACATGTATTTCGCAGAATGGGAAAAGTAACTGGAACCGATTCAACTATTTTAATTCTCGGTTCATCGGGAACAGGGAAAGAACTGGTTGCACGCGCTATTCACTACAATAGCCCACGGAAAAATAAACCTTTTTTAGCAATCAACTGCGGTGCAATACCATCTGACCTTCTCGAATCTGAACTCTTTGGCCACACCAAAGGTGCTTTTACCAGTGCTTTTGCCGACAAACCAGGAAAGTTTGAAGTTGCAAACGGAGGCACTATTTTTCTTGATGAAGTCGGCAACATGCCGCAGCTTCTGCAAATGAAACTTTTACGAGTCCTCCAGGAGCATGAATTTGAGCGTGTTGGCTCTACCCATAAAATCCACCTGAACATTCGCCTAATATCAGCAACGAATATCGACCTGAAAGAGCAGATCAAAGCAGGTCACTTCCGTGAAGACCTCTACTACCGACTCAATGTTATCCCCATAAACTTGCCCCCTTTAAAAGAACGACATGGTGATATTCCACAGTTAGCCCGTTTTTTTGTTGAAAAAATTTGTAATGAAATGAATCGGCCCCAACTCAATATCAGTGAAGACGCAATCGAAGCGATGGGATCATATGATTGGCCCGGCAATGTTCGTGAGATGGAAAATATCATTGAACGAACGATCGCTTTAACAGATAGTCCCGTCATAAGGTCAAAAGACTTACCCCCAGATATCAGTAAAAGAGTGGTAGGAACAGGTCTCACTACTCCACAGATAACAAGCCAAGGGATCGACATGAATCAGGAAATTGATAACATTGAAATAGAAATGATTCAGCAAGCGATGGTTCTAGAAAAAGGGGTGAAAGCACGTGCAGCAAAACTATTAAACATTAACCGTACGACTCTGGTTGAAAAGATCAAGCGTCTTGGAATTACTTTTTAAAGATAATTTTAAGTTTAGAGAGATACCCCAAAACGAAGTACCTCTCTAAACTGAAATGCAAAGCTTTATTTAGCTTTTTTCTCCATTTTTTTACGCTCGTTTGCATCCAAATAACGCTTCCGCAAGCGGATCGATTTCGGCGTTATTTCAACGAGTTCGTCATCAGCGATATACTCCAATGACTGTTCCAGTGACAGAGTCCTTGGTGTTATTATCCGTACCGCTTCATCAGTTCCAGAAGAACGAACATTGGTAAGTTTCTTGCCGCGACAGGAGTTGACAACCAGATCATCCTCCTTGGCGTGCTGTCCAATAATCATCCCCTCGTAGACCTTAACATTTGGCCCAACAAATAGAATGCCGCGATCCTGTAAATTAAACAGGGAATAAGCCACAGTTTCCCCCAACTCCAAAGCAATCAAAACCCCGTTTTTACGGCCTTCCATGGGACCTTTATAGGGAGAATAATCATGGAAAGTGTGATTCATCACCCCGGTTCCGCGGGTATCAGTCATAAATTCAGTTCTGAACCCAATTAAACCGCGTGCAGGAATTAAAAACTCGATCCGGTTTATTCCATCCATTGCCTGCATCGAAGTCATTTCGGCCTTGCGATTCCCCAGCTTTTCTATCACTGTCCCCTGGTATTCTTCAGGAACATCAATTGAGAGGTATTCGATTGGCTCACAACGTTCACCATCAATCTCCCGGAAAATAACTTCCGGTTTTGAGACCGAAAGCTCAAAACCTTCACGACGCATATTTTCAATGAGAATAGAAAGGTGCAACTCCCCACGCCCTGAAACCTTAAACGTATCGGTATTATCAGTATCTTCAACGCGCAGAGAAACATTAGTGCGCAATTCTTTGGTCAGTCTTTCACGGATATTTCGGGAAGTAACCCATTTACCTTCAAGACCGGCAAAAGGTGAGTTATTGACAATAAAATTCATCGACAGGGTTGGCTCATCAATGGCGACATAAGGAAGAGCGACTGGATTTTCAGCATCGGCGAGAGTTTCACTGATTCCCAGATCATCAAACCCTGCAATGGTAACGATATCCCCAGCAAATGCTTCCTGTAACTCAACTTGCTGTAGTCCCTGATAACCAAGTAACTTAGAGATTCTCCCCGTTTTTATTTTTCCAGCATGGTCAATTCTGGCAACGGTTTCACCGGCTCTAACGGTCCCATTCACAATTTTTCCCGTTGCCGTCCGCCCGATAAATTTATTGTAATCAATGTTGGTCACAAGCAGTTGAAAAGGAGCCGCCGGATCTCCTGAGGGGGGATCAACACGTTCCCCGATCATTCCAAATAGTGGTTCGAGATTGTCTGACTCATCTTCCAGGTGCCGCTTGGCAATTCCAAATTTGGCGCTGGCATAGACGATTGGAAAATCAAGCTGATCTTCATTAGCATTTAATTCACAAAACAGGTCAAAAACCATATCGACAACAGTTTCTGGTCGTGCACCCGGGCGATCAATTTTATTGATCACAACAATCGGCTTAAGTCCAAGATCAAGCGATTTTTTTAGTACAAAGCGTGTCTGTGGCATCGGTCCGTCAAAAGCATCGACCAGCAACAGAACCGAATCAACCATTTTCAAAACCCGCTCAACTTCACCACCAAAATCAGCATGACCAGGCGTGTCGACAATATTGATTTTCAAACCGTCATGTTGAACCGATAAATTTTTGGAAAGGATCGTAATTCCCCGTTCCTTTTCCAGATCATTGCTATCCATGACCCGTTCAGTGATCTCTTGATGTTCACGATAAACCCCCGATTGAACCAACATTGCATCCACCAAAGTGGTTTTACCATGGTCAACGTGAGCAATAATTGCAATATTCCTAATCTTTTCAGACATCATAAACCCTCTATAAATAATGATTTTTTCTCAAAAGAGCGGGATTATGACAGAAAGGTCCGAGCATGCCAAGAAAATAAGCATTAAAAACATCAGAACGGCCATTATAATAGTCTTTTCATTCCTTGACAGCTTATTCTATTTTCCATATTGTCAGCACAATTTAAAAAAATCATGAGTAACCCGCGAGGACAAATGGATCGTTCAAATATCATTTTAACAGGCTTTATGGGGACGGGAAAAACAACGCTGGGGCGACTGCTGGCAAAACGTATCGGTTACAAGTTTATAGATACTGATGCATTGATTGAAGAACAAGTGAACCAAACCATCACCACTCTCTTTCAAACGCAAGGGGAAGACGTATTTCGAAAACTTGAAGCAGAACTGGTTGAAAATCTGGCACAAAAAGAAGAATTGGTGATCGCAACAGGTGGTGGATTGGTACTTAATTCTAAAAATGTTGAAATATTACAAAAAACGGGACAAATCATATGCCTAACTGCCACCCTTGAAGACATCATAAAAAGAGTTTCAAAACAAAAGAATGCACGCCCCCTACTACAAGAAGATAATCCTGAAATAAAAATTACTGAATTACTACGACAGCGAAGAGCCGTTTATCAGCAATTCCCTCAAATATCAACATCAGGGTCGTCACTAGAAATATTGGTTGATGAAATCCTTATCCTAGCAGATGGGAGTAGGGACTAATTGATAGCTGCCGTTGGATGACGGATCACCTTAGCGATAGGTTTGTTATCTGCTGGTTTATATTCCGGAACCAGTTGATTTATTTTTTTTCTAAGACCGGGAAGATCTAGAGCCTTAGCATCTGTAATCAAATCATCTATCAAGGGGATAAGCGTAGCATGAGGCAACGTTACTGACTGAGCAATGCAGATTTTACTATGGGGAGTTGGCAAGACACCTTCATCATCGAGCAAAAGTTCTTCGAATAATTTTTCCCCCGGACGCAATCCAGTATAAATAATCTCGATATCTTCGTGCGGTTGAAGCCCTGACAACTTGATCAATTCTTCGGCAAGCGTCTGAATTTTTACAGCCTTCCCCATATCGAATAAAAATATTTCTCCACCACTCCCCATACTTCCAGCCTGCAGGACAAGCTGTGTCGCTTCAGGAATTGTCATAAAGAAACGTGTCACATCAGGATGAGTCACTGTGACCGGTCCCCCCTTAGCAATCTGCTCTTTAAATGTTGGGATAACACTCCCATTACTGCCCAATACATTGCCAAAACGGGTGGTTACAAAACTTGTTTTACTTTTTTCGTTCAAAGATTGAACATACAGTTCCGCAATTCTTTTAGTTGCTCCCATAATATTTGTTGGACGAACCGCCTTATCTGTCGAGACCATGACAAACTTTTCAACACCAATATCATCAGCGGAATCAGCAAGTAACCTCGTTCCCTGAACATTATTATTAACAGCTTCAGCAGGATTGTTCTCCATCATAGGAACATGCTTATAAGCAGCAGCATGAAAGACAACCTGTGGCATCTGTTCATCAAAAATAACATTGACCCGGGAACGATTTCGCACGTCACCAATAATGGGAACAATAGCCAACTCTGGATGTTTTTGAATCAACTCTTGTTCAATCAAAAACAGAGGTGTTTCGGCATTTTCAAACAGAATCAATTTCTGTGGATTGAAACGAGCAACCTGGCGACAGATCTCACTGCCAATGCTTCCCCCAGCACCTGAGACAAGGACCCTCTTACCTCGGAGATAATCGTCAATTTGCGCCTCATCCAAAACAATCGCTTCCCGGCCAAGCAAGTCATTAAGGTCTACATCTCGAATCTGTTGCACAGAGACCCTTCCATCAATCAATTCACCAACTCCAGGAAGTATTCTGAACCGGACATCTGATTCACGGCAACTATTAACAATCTCGCGGATCTGTGTTCCTGAAGCTGAAGGTATGGCAATAATGATTTCATCCACACCATGAGTTGTAACGATTTTCTGCAAATCAACATGTGTCCCCAGAACATTTAAGCCTTGAAATGTCCCCTTCCTCTTAACTGGATCATCATCAACAAAACCAACAACCTTAAGATCCAACTGCAGGTTCGAACGAATTTCACGCGCAATCATTTGTCCAGCGTCGCCGGCACCAACAATCAGTACCCGTGTTTGACGGCTCTCAGTCCCCTGTTGTAATGGAAAATAATGCTCACGAAAAGCCCGAGTCATAAAGCGAATACCACTAACTGCTAGAAAACAAAAAGCTCCATCTAAAATCAAAACTGCCCGAGGTATTTGATCAAGCCGGTAAACAAGAACAGCATAGACAACAAAGATGAAAGACCCCAATAGGCTGGCTTTAACGATCTGTACTAGATCAGGCATGGAAACATAACGCCACCAGCCCTTAAAACATCCAAATTGCCAAAAAGAAACCAGCTTGATAATCAGAACAATAGGGAGAAGGGAAATAATTCGTTGTCTATATAATGAGGGGATTGAAAAATCAAAACGGATACTATAGGCAAGCACAAGAGAGCCCATAATAATAAGACTTGTAATAGCAAAAACAATAGTCAACCGATTCTTATAGACTATTTCTTTCATATTGCCCCATCCATAAATATTCGTTCAACATAAAAAACATAGAGTGTATTTAAACAAAGCTTACATAATCATAATAAACAATAAAAAAATCAGTGAGTGACACCTTCACGTTTTATCACTTTGAGAAAGGTAAGGTAAATTATCCGCAGATCGAAAAAGAAGGATTGATGTTCTAAATAATATCCATCGTACTCGACTTTTATCGGAATAGGCAACTCATCTCGACCATTAATCTGCGCCCAACCAGTCAGCCCAGGTGTCAAGACATGAACTCCCTTAGCGGTGCGTAATTGAACCAAATCATCCTGATTAAAAAGTGCCGGTCGCGGTCCAACAACACTCATGTCACCTTTCAAAATACTAAAAATCTGTGGCAGCTCATCAAGGCTTGATTTTCGAAGAAAGTTACCAACTGGGGTTAGAAAATGAGCAGGATCACCGAGTAGATGAGTTGCCACTGCTGGGGTATCAATACGCATGGTCCGGAATTTTGGCATTTTAAAAATAGTATTGTTTACTCCGATACGATCAGACCAATAGAGGACAGAGCCCCTTGAGGTAAGCCTTATTAATATCGCTATTACCAACAGAGGAATACCAAGAATAACCAATACGAGAAACGACATAGAAATATCAAAAATACGTTTCACTATCTCATAACCTTATATCTACCGAAAACTTACGCGGTTAATTTAGACAATTCATACCATCATCTGTATCAGCAAACCAAAGTCCCTTAACTTTCAGTTTTCAAGAGATCTGTTTGCAATTGTCAGTACGAGACCGGGGCTAAAAAAGTTTTTCATACTTTTCAGCCACTTTTCTCAATCCTTCGTCAACACTGATGGGCGGTTCCCAATCCAAAAGGTCACGAGTTTTAGAAATATCTACCTGCAATGAACCACACAGTCGTTTTACCATAGCCCTCTTCCCTAACATTGTTGCCCCTAATTCCAGTAAACAAGCAGGGACAGATATCAAACGAGCCGGCTTCCCCAAAGCCATAGCCATACGCTGCAATAATTCTGTCGTAGATAGATCTTCACCATCTCCAGCAAGAAAAATCTCATTCGCCGCTTTAGGGTGATCGATACAGGTCACAATCAAATCCACAAGGTTATCCAATGCTACTAAACTGCGTTTATTGTGGATCGCTCCTAAGGGGAGCGGAATCCCTTTCCCTAGCCAACTAATCATTGTTTGAAAGTTACCCTTAACTCCAAATCCATAAACAAGTGGCGGCCGGATAATGACAATTTCCATGCTAGTTTCTTGGGCAAGCTTTCGTAACCCAAGCTCCGCTTCCATCTTTGAAATACCATAGGGATCAACTGGTGCAGGTACATCGTCAGACCGGTAAGGCTCCCCAAAAAATGTTTCCTCACCATTTACCTTGATGGAACTAATAAAGATGAAACGCTTTACTCCAGCAGTTGCAGCATGACGAGCTAAATTCAGAGTACCCTCAACATTCACCTTACGGAATTCTAAAAGAGGATCGGAGACAACGTCATTCATTTTATGAACGCGAGCGGCTGCGTGCACAACAGTGTACACG
>JADGDX010000021.1 GCA_016744675.1 Desulfuromusa sp.
TTGATATATAAATCCCTTAAAGTCCTTGCCTTTAACGTTAGTTTGGTGACAAAATATAAAGTTTGTGGATGATGATAAAAAAGCTTTTTTTGAGGTATTAAATGAAGTTTATTCGCGCCAAAAGTGCAGGGTTCTGCATGGGAGTCAGCTTGGCATTGCGTAAGCTGGATAAGACCATTGAGAATGATAGTCTCTCTGGGGATATCTATATTCTGGGTTCTATTATTCACAACCCTCAGGTTGTCGCTGAATATGCCGAAAAGGGTGTTGTGACAGCTGATTGTCCTGAGGAAATTCCTTCTGGGTCCATTGTCGTTATTCGTGCCCATGGAATCACCAAGCAGGTCCAACATTCACTTTCTCTAAGAGGCATTCATGTTATTGATGCCACTTGCCCAAAAGTTAAAGATGCTTGTGTGCTGATTGAAGAAAATACGACTGATGGTCGAGTTCTTCTGCTGTTTGGTGAGGAGTCACACCCTGAAGTGAAATGTTTATTGAGTTATGCGGCCAATGAAACTTTTGTTTTTGACACCCTAGAAGAATGTAAGAAGTTCAATTTAGATCCGGATAGAACATATTGTTTGGCAGCTCAAACAACGCAAGACAAACATGTTTTTGATGCAATTTCTCAAGAACTTTCTAAAAAAACCAGCCTTGATTTTGTTATATTGAATACTATTTGTAATGCAACTCAAATGCGTCAGTCTGAAGCAACTAAAATTGCTGACAAGACTGATTTTGTTATCGTTGCAGGGGGATATAATAGTAGTAACACGAGACGCTTGGCTCAAGTCGTTGAAAGCAATGGGACCAAAGCCCTCCATGTCGAAACAGCTGAAGAGTTGCCTTTGGAAGAACTGAGGTCTTTTAAAAAGATTGGTTTAACCGCTGGTGCATCAACACCTAAAAAAATAGTTGATCAAATCCAGAAGGCTCTGGAATCACTCTAGGAGAATCCATTGAATTTTAATCAAACAAATACTTCTGCCCCCTTAGGTGTATTTTTTCCTGCAAGCGGTACGAGTACAGATATAACCACAACAACTGAAATTATTAATCAATTACGTCATATCGACCAGCCCCTCTTTTTATCTCATGCTGCCGGTGGAGAACAGTTAGGGGCAGGTCAATTTTCAACCAACCCTGACGATCTACTGAAAAAAAACTTTTCCGGGATGGTTCTTCCTTGTCCCCTCGAACATTTTGGAGACCCATCTTTTTGTTGTGATCATGGAATCAAGTATCCTTATCTGGGCGGATCCATGGCGAAAGGGATTAGTTCTGTCAAAATGGCTGAGGAATTTGGCAAGGCTGGAATGCTTGGTTTTTTTGGTGCTGCAGGGCAAAGCCTTGAAAATGTTGAAGAAGCCATAACCAGTTTGAAAAAGATGGGGATCCCGTATGGTTTCAATCTTATCCATAGCCCCACTGAACCAGAGCTTGAAAAGGCTTTGGTTGAACTTTACCTTCAACACAATATCAATCTCATTGAAGCATCGGCTTTTTTGTCATTAACTTTACCGATTATTCGTTTCCGCACTCACGGTATTTATCGTAATGAAAATGGGGAGGTCGTTACGCCCAATCGGATTATCGCAAAAATTTCACGTGAAGAAGTCGCAGCACGCTTTTTTGCTCCACCACCGGAAAAATATCTAAAGCAATTAGTTGATACTGGCCATTTAACGGCGGAGCAAGCCGCCATGGCTCACGAAGTTCCGGTTGCTCAGGATATTACTGTCGAAGCCGATTCAGGTGGTCATACAGATAATCGACCCGCATTATCACTCTTTCCAACAATTTCATCCCAAAAGGAAATGTTTCAACAACAATATTCTTATCACCAAAAGCTTCGCGTGGGCTTAGGTGGAGGCGTATCCACCCCAGCCTCCGCTCTATCAGCCTTTGCCATGGGTGCTGCTTATTTGGTGACTGGATCGGTCAATCAGGCTTGTGTTGAATCTGGCACCTGCGATGAAGTCCGTAAGATGCTTGCTGAAACACGTCAAGCTGACATTACGATGGCCCCCTCAGGGGATATGTTTGAAATGGGAGTTAAAGTCCAGGTTGTAAAGCGTGGCACCATGTTTTCAATCCGGGCACAAAAGCTTTATGAACTTTACCGAGCTTATGACAGTATGGATTCACTGCCTACTTCTGAAAGAGAAAAGCTTGAAAAAACTTTTTTCCGCGAACGCTTGTCTACTGTTTGGGATCAGACTCGGCGCTATTTTGAAGTACGTGATCCACGGCAAGTTGAAAAGGCAGATGCCGACCCTAAATACAAGATGGCATTGGTCTTTCGTTGGTATCTTGGCCAGTCTCCCGTTTGGGCCAACAGGGGTGAGTCGTCTCGAAAAATTGATTATCAAATTTGGTGCGGCCCCGCGATGGGAGCTTTTAATGAGTGGGCTCGCGGATCATTTTTAGAAGATGTTCAACAGCGTAAAGTTGTGAATGTTGCCTTTAATATACTTTTTGGCGCAGCCGTTCTGCAGCGCGCCAATCAACTGAAACAGCAGGGTAGCCAGTTTCAATTCAATTCAAGTATGCTGGCTCCTATGGAAATTGATGAGATCAAGGAGTTTCTCAGTTGAAAATCGATAAGCAAGATAATACACATCAGCAATCGACTGTGCCTATCGCTATTATTGGGCTTGGGTCTATTTACCCTCAAGCCGATACGACAGGAACGTTTTGGACAAACATCAAGAATCGAGTTGATGCGATAACTGAAGTTCCTGAGAGCCACTGGAAAGCTGACGATTACTATGATCAGGATCCGAAGGTCGCCGATAAGGTTTATGCTAAACTTGGTGGTTTTCTTTCTCCTGTTGAATTTAATCCGATGGATTATGGCATTTTGCCAAATGCTATCGAGGCGATAGACACATCCCAATTACTAGGTTTGTTAGCAGTAGAGCAAGCTCTTAAAGATGCTGGCTACGCAGATGATAAAGAGTTTGATCATGAGCGAGTGAGTGTCATCCTTGGAATAACAGGGACCCTTGAGTTGGTTGTCCCTTTGGGCGCTAGACTCGGTTATCCACGTTGGAAAGAGGCTCTGGCTGATGCTGGTGTTGAGAAGGATTTAGCTGACGATGTCATAAAGAGAATTTCTGACTCCTATGTTCCATGGCAGGAAAACTCATTTCCTGGGTTGTTAGGAAATGTTGTTGCTGGACGTATCAGTAAGCACTTTAATTTCGGTGGAACCAATTGCACTGTGGATGCGGCTTGTGGAAGCTCACTGAGCGCATTGAATCTTGCCATCTTGGAACTCAGTTCAGGCCGGTCGGATATGGCTGTGACAGGCGGAATTGATACATTTAATGACATTTTTATGTATACCTGTTTCAGCAAGACCCCCGCTCTTTCCCCAACAGGTCATGCACGTCCCTATGATGCTGACTCTGATGGAACAACATTGGGTGAAGGTCTAGGAGTCCTGGTCTTAAAGAGGCTTGATGATGCACAGCGTGACGGTGATAATATTTATGCTGTTGTTAAAGGTCTTGGCGCTTCAAGTGACGGGCGCGGATCAGCGATCTATGAGCCAAGTTCAAAAGGTCAAGCAAAAGCATTTCGCCGTGCGTATCAGCAAGGCAATGTGACTCCAGAGACTATTGAGCTCATCGAAGGTCATGGGACCGGAACAAAGGTCGGTGATGCGGTCGAGGTGTCTGCCCTGCACGAGGTGTTTGGACGAAGTGACACGCCTTGGTGTGCTCTTGGCTCAATTAAATCTCAAATTGGTCACGCCAAAGCGGCCGCCGGTGTCGCAGGAATTATCAAAGCAAGTCTTGCATTATATCACAAGGTTTTACCACCGACGATCAAGGTTGATAAGCCAGCTGAAGCATTGACATCAATAGACACTCCTTTTTATGTCAATACAGAAGCCCGCCCCTGGATTCCCCATGGTGATCATCCTCGAAGGGCTGGGATCAGCGCTTTAGGTTTTGGAGGCAGCAATTTTCATTGTCTTCTCGAAGAGTACCAATCTGATAAGCTCGTTGTTGATTGGGATGGTGATGTCCAGATTATTCCTTTCTCAGCAAATGATAATGAGGGCTTAAAAAAACAACTGAATAACTTTGATGCCGAATCGAAATGGGGGCAGCTGCGTTTTGATGCAGATAATCAACGACAACAATTCATATCATCGTCTCCATGTCGCATAGTTCTGGTTGTTGAGAAAGATCAGACACAGCGTTCAGTTCAATTTAAAAATGCCCTCGCTTTTTTGGATAAAAATAGTAATCAAAAAGTTTGGGAAACCCCAGATGGTATTTATTATGCAACCGGGACACCTGACGGGAAAACAGCAATGCTGTTTCCAGGTCAGGGTGCTCAATATCCCGGAATGCTCAGAGAACTTGCACTGCAGTTTCCTGAATATCTTACTTCAATGATTGAAGCTGATCATGTTTTCTCATCTCTTATGGGTGGAACAGATGGCAGCCTTGCTGACCTGATCTATCCACACCCACAGTTCACCGAACAAGATAAGCGTTCTGTAAGTGAAGCCTTGCAGGCAACTGAAGTTGCACAGCCAGCCCTTGGTGCAGTCAGCTTGGCCGCTAAACACATCTTAGATCGTTTTGGAGTTGTCGCTGATTCATTTGCAGGTCACAGTTTTGGTGAATTAACCGCTCTTTGTGTTGCCGGTGTTTATTCTGTTCAAGACTTCCATTCACTGTCTCGCCTTCGTGGAGAATTGATGGCTGCTGGTGAAGGAGATCGTGGCTCTATGGTGGCAGTATCAGCGCCACTGTCAGAAGTTGAAAAATTTCTTATCGATTCCTCACTCGATCTCGTTGTTGCAAATCGCAACACACCTGAACAGGCTGTCCTTTCTGGCTCGACTAATGAAATTGAAAAAGCAGTTAAATTACTGAGTCAACAGGGAATCGGACACAAACAATTGGCTGTTGCCGCTGCTTTTCATAGCAAGCTCGTTTTATCGGCAGCGCAACCTTTTGCTGAGAAACTGCAAAAGGTTAATTTTTCAAACCCACAAAAAACAATTTTTTCCAACACGACGGGAAGATCCTATCCTGATGATGCTCCGTCAGTCAGGGAAATACTCAGTGACCAACTGGCAAATCCTGTGAACTTCGTCAAAGAGGTTGAATCCATGTACCAATCTGGGGTTCGTACCTTTATTGAAGTGGGGCCGGGAGGGCGCTTAACTGGTATGGTTAAAGCCATTCTTGGGGATCGTGATTTTCAGGCGATTGCCCTTGATTCCTCTAACGGAAGACGATCAGCTATTCATGATCTGGCAAGAACACTTGCAAAACTATCGGTCTTGGGGGAAACGATCAATCTCAATCTTTGGGACGAAGGTTTTGCTGCCAAGAACCCAGTTTCAGAAAAAAAGGGTCTCTCTGTCTCTATATGCGGTGCAAACGCTTATAAACAACCAAAAAAGAGGCCACCTCTAGCTTTAAATAAAGCATCAGTTTCTGTTCCTACAGCAAAAGCTGAAACGACAGTCATCAATGCGTCTGAGAACCGCTCAAGCATGACTCAAGAGGGGATATCTTCTCATTCATCTGCACATCTCAAGGATGCTCTACATATAACTCAGCAGAGCATGCAAGCGCTACAAAGCCTGCAAGAGCAGACGTCTAAATTGCATCAACAGTTCCTTGAAGGACAGCAAGAAGCAACGCGTTCATTCGTGCAACTTGTTGAACAGCAACGTCACTTGCTACAAGGATCTTCTGCTCCAGCTGCAATCCAACCGTCACAGCAATCTAACTCTGCTATCATCACTCCTGTGGCCGTTGCTGAACCACAAACTCTTGCATCCGATCCAATCCCTGAGCCGTCCGCACCAGTGGAAAGCGCCAATAGTGATATTGCACCGTTATTACTTGAAATAATCGCTGAAAAGACCGGCTATCCGGTTGAGATGCTTGAGCTCAGCATGACATTAGATAGTGACCTTGGTATCGATTCAATCAAGCGTGTCGAAATTCTCTCAGCACTTCAAGAGCAAGCCCCTGATGCACCGACTATTCGTCCAGAAGACCTTGGTACTCTGCAAACGTTAGGTCAAATCGTCGACCATCTCAGTGCTGGTATGCCCCAAGTTCCTGCTGTTAATGTGGCCCCTGTTCATTCTGGTAAAGAAAACATCACGGCTGTCCTCTTGGGAGTCGTTGCCGAGAAAACAGGCTATCCCGTTGAGATGTTAGAATTAGAGATGGCTCTCGATACAGACCTGGGGATTGATTCGATCAAACGAGTCGAAATCCTCTCTGCCTTGCAGGAACAGTTACCTGAACTTCCCGCTGTCAAACCCGAAGATCTTGGTGTTTTACAAACCTTAGGTCAGATCATTGACCACTTATCTTTAGAAGACGTTTCAACTGTTGCTACCGGATTAGGTACCCATTTAATTGATAAAGAGGCTGTCTCTGAGACTCTTCTAGGGGTTGTCTCTGAAAAAACAGGCTATCCTGTTGATATGTTAGAAATGGAAATGGCTCTCGATACCGACTTGGGCATTGACTCAATTAAGAGGGTTGAAATCCTTTCCGCTTTGCAGGAAAAACTACCTGATTTGCCGGCTGTTAAACCTGAAGATTTAGCTGTTCTACAAACATTGGGTCAGATCATTGAGCACCTTTGCCAAAAAGAGCAAAACGGATCTTCTGCCGTTGTCGCTGAGTTGCCACAGCTTGGACAAGTCGATCGACAGCAGGTCTCAACAGTATTGCTTGATGTTATTGCTGAAAAGACTGGTTATCCAGTTGAGATGCTTGAATTGGAGATGGCTCTCGATACTGATCTTGGGATTGATTCGATTAAGCGTGTGGAAATACTGTCTGCACTCCAGGAACGCCTGCCAGGTGCTCCTGCTATCAAACCTGAACATCTTGGGACTCTGCAGACCGTTGGGCAAATTGTTGACTTTTTAAGCAGCATTTCAGGTTCTGATGAGCAGACTATAGAATCGGCACAGATTGAAATCCCTCAAGCTAAGGGAATTGTGAGAGAGGTCCTTCAACCTGTTTCTTTACCTCAGAAGAGGGCAGTCAAAGATTTTAATTTCTTTGCTGGGGCGGAAGTCTGGATTACCGATGATGGATCGAGTTTATCAGACGCTGTCTGTGCTCGCTTAACGGCACGTCAGTTAATCCCAAGAAAAATTTTAATAGCAGATATAGAGTCATTAGCACCTTCTGAACATCTTGTTGGTCTGATTATTCTGGCACCCCTCGCTGGGGCTGATGATTCTTTCCTACTTAACTCATTCAAATTGCTTCAAAAAGCTGAATTATCCTTACAGTCTCATGCGCAGAAAAGTGGTTCGTTTTTTGTAACTGTTTCTCGTGTTGATGGGTGTTTTGGACTTGGTTCAACTGGCCCTATTAATGATGCATTGTCTGGTGGATTAGCCGGAATGAGCAAAACAGCGTCACTTGAATGGCCTAACATTCATTGTAAAGCGCTTGATATGGCCATGGGCATGGAAATTCTCTCGACAGCAACTGCAATTGCCGACGAAATCTTTACCATCAGCCCATTAGAGGTTGGCATAAGCACGCAAGGTTTACATGGCCTTGAACTTTCAACACAGTCTCTGAAATCTGCACCTATTAAATTACCTGTTGTCGCTGATGATTTAATTGTTATCAGTGGAGGTGCACGCGGCGTTACTGCAGAGGTCGCTGTTGCATTGAGTGCTGAAACGAAGGCGACATTATTGTTATTGGGGCGTACGACTCTCCCTGAGAATGAGCCTCATTGGTTAGAAAAGCTGCATTCTGAAGCTGAAATTAAAAAAGCCCTTATGGCGCAGTCTGATGCTCCACTGAAACCACGTGATTTAAACAACAAATATCAGGAAATAGTTGCCGCAAGAGAAATTAGATCAACTCTTGATCGAATACTGATGTCAGGTGGGACGGCAATTTATCGTTCTGTTGATTTGCGTGATCAAACGGCACTCAATGTATTAATAGATGAAGCGCGTGATCTTTACGGGCCGGTCAAAGGATTGATCCATGGTGCTGGAGTCCTCGCGGATAAATTAATTAAAGAAAAAACGCTTGAACAGTTTGAAAAGGTTTATTCGACTAAAATTTCTGGATTAAGAGCTCTTCTCAGCTCCGTTGGAGACGACGAACTTTCGATGTTAGTGATGTTCTCATCTTCAACAGGTCGTTTCGGTAGGGTAGGGCAAGTCGACTATGCAGTCGCCAATGAGGTTCTCAATAAAATTGCTGACCAGCATGCGCAAACGAATTCAGATTGCCGCGTCCTTTCTCTCAACTGGGGACCGTGGGATGGTGGCATGGTCACACCGGCTTTAAAGAAAGTTTTTGCCCAAGAAGGAATCGAAGTGATCGATTTGGAAGCTGGGGCAAATTATCTTCTAAAAGAACTTTCAACACAACCCGGTGGACCTGTTGAACTGGTCATTTCAGGTGGTGAGGATGAGAATGTTGTCGAAGAAGTTCATGATTTACCGCAAAACATATGCGTTTCGAAGGCTTTTGATCTTGATCTAGATGTTGAACAATATCCATTTCTTGCTTCTCATGTGATTGATGGCAAAGCCGTTTTGCCGATGGCAGTTATCATAGAATGGCTTGCGCATGGGGCAATTCATAACAACCCAGGCCTAAAGTTTCAAGGATTCAACGACCTGCGCATTCTCAAGGGTGTCACTCTTGAGCCGCAGCAGACAGCCACCTTGCAAGTGATGACAGGAAAAGCGATTAAGGGAGATGGTGTGCATATTGTTCCTGTTGAGCTTTCCAGTATTGACAAAAGTGGTCAAGTGGTTGCTCACGCAAGGATCAAAGTTGTTCTTTCGTCCCGTTTACCTGAGCGTAAGAATGCATCTGAACCTTTGGAGTTGTCACGATATCCCCATCCTGTCAGTGATATATATCAGCCCGAAAGACTTTTTCATGGAAATGACTTTCATGGTATCCGCGAGATTGTTGGGGCTTCTGCCGAGGGGATAACGGCTCTGGCAAATCCTGCCCCATTGCCCAAAAACTGGATTAAGCAACCTTTGCGAAACTCTTGGTTTGCAGATCCTCTGGCCTTAGATAGTAGTTTTCAGATGCTCATTCTCTGGAGCTTTGAACAATATCAAGCAGGGTCTCTGCCCGTTTTTGCTGGTCGTTATCGTCAGTTCCAAGACAGATTTCCAGATCATGGTGTTGAGATTAGGATCCGTTTGACGAAACAAAATAACAGTCGTGCAATCGCAAATATTGATTTTGTTGATCCTTTAAATAAACTTCTTGTTGCACGGATAGAAAATTATGAATGTGTCATTGATGCTTCCCTGAATGCGACCTTTCAACGCAATACGTTGAGCGGAGCTGCGAGATAATGTTACCAGAAAAATCTGTAGCAATTGTCGGGGGCGGTGGAATGTTTCCTAATTCACCGACCCTGGATCGTTTTTGGGATAATATTGTTTCTAACGTCAACACATCGAGACAACCTCCCGAAGGTCGCTGGATTCTGCCAACGGAAGATGTATTTGATCCTCAGCTAGGAAAGGAAGATAAGGTCTATTCGCAAAAAGCTTGTTTTCTCGATGATGAGCTTGATTCTCACTCCATTCCTGGCCTTAATATTGATCCTGATTTTTTGGCTCAACTTGACCCAATGTTTCGTTTGCTTTTGCGGGTTGGCCAGCAAACTCTCGAATCAGCTTCTGAAACTAAAATCAACCGTAGCAGAGCAGGGATTATTATTGGCAACCTTGCTCTCCCCAGTGAAAAATCATCTGACCTAGCAAGACATTATCTTGGCCAAACTTTTGTTGAAAAGCTATCCGATCAAGTTTTGTCATTTGACGAACCGGAAGTTGCTCCGATCAATCATTATGTTGCTGGGCTTCCTGCCGGTTTGCTAGCGAAAGCAATAGGATTTGAAGGAACCTGTTTTACTGTTGATGCTGCCTGCGCTTCTTCTCTTTATGCGATTAAACTAGCGGTTGATGAACTTCAATCTGGTCGCCTTGATAGCGTTCTTGCTGGTGGTTTGTCGCGACCTGATTCTTTGTATACGCAGATGGGTTTCTCTCAATTAAGAGCCTTATCTCCCACTGGGACATGTTCCCCTTTTGACCAAAATGGAAATGGCCTTGTTGTCGGGGAGGGATGTGGCCTCGTCCTTTTGAAGCGAACCGTTGATGCACTTCGAGATGGTGATCATATTCACGCCGTGATTCGCGGTATCGGCCTATCTAACGATTTAGGGGGAAGTCTTCTTGCCCCAGCCTCTGAAGGGCAATTAAGGGCGATGCGTTCGGCGTATCAACAAGCAGGTTGGTCTCCAGATGATGTTGATCTTATAGAATGTCATGCAACGGGAACCCCTGTCGGCGATGCCGTTGAATTTTCCAGTTTGCAACAATTATGGAAAGACAAGGGGTGGAGACAGGGCCAGTGTGTTATTGGCTCAGTTAAAGCAAATGTCGGACATTTGTTGACGGCTGCAGGGTCAGCAGCATTGATTAAAACCCTTCTGTCCATGAAGCAGCAAACTTTACCACCCATGACAAACTTCTCTACTGCTGCTGCTGGAATCGAACTTGAAAAGAGCCCCTTTAAAATACTCGATCAACCTTGTCGCTGGGATGCAAGAAAAAATGATTCGCCTCGCCGAGCTGCAGTGAGTGCTTTCGGTTTTGGTGGAATCAATGCTCACTTGTTACTGGAAGAGTGGGTCCCTAAGAAGGAAACGAATCGACCCGTAAGGTTACATCCTACGTTCGGACAACGCCAACAACCCATTGCAATAGTCGGCATGGGAGCTCAATTTGGTCCATGGAAGAATCTTCGACAATTTCAGCATCGTGTCTTGGGAGGAGAAAATACAGCGAGAGTTTCTTCTCCTGAAAACTGGTGGGGCGCCCAGAACAGTCATTGGTACAAGAAAAAAGGTTTTGATAAAGTCAATTTCAAAGGTTTTTTTGTTCCAGAGGTTTCTTCTAGTCCAGGTGATTTCCGAATTCCACCTAAAGAACAGGAAGAGATGCTGCCGCGTCAATTGCTCATGTTAAAGGTTGCAGGAGAAGCTCTCCAAGATGCAAAACTGAGTGATGAAGATCTTTTATTTACTGGTGTCTATGTCGGCAGTAGCCTTGACCTTAATGCCACAAACTTTAGTTTTCGCTGGGGATTGCAAAAATATGCACGCCAATGGGCTGATGAATTAGGATTAAAGCTTGATAAAAACCAGTTTTTAGCTTGGTTACATGAATTACGTAACCAAGCAGGACCAGCGTTGACAGCGAATCGTACTATGGGAGCTCTTGGAAGTGTTGTCGCCAGCCGAATAGCCAAAGAGTTCCGCATTGGTGGTCCAAGCTTTACCCTTTCAAGCGAAGAGAATTCTGGTCTAAGGGCATTAGAGGTGGGAATTCATTCCCTACAGGAAGGATCAATCAATCGCGCCATCGTTGGAGCCGTAGATTTGTCAGGAGATTTGCGTTCTGTCTTGTCTCGTCATCGTCAGGGATACTACTCTCCCAGTGGAATCAGCCGTCCCTTTGACCGCGACAGCGATGGTGGTGTGATAGGAGAAGGGGCCGCGGCAATCGTATTAAAGCGTCTCGAAGATGCGCGCCAGGATGGTGATCAGATCTATGCTGTGATCAATGGCATCGGTACGGCAATTGGTGGATCGATTGAAGATAATCTCCCTAATAAAAAAATCTATTCAGCTGCTATTGAGCAAGCTTGCCAAATAAGTCAAGTTGACCCTCGTTCAATTTCTTACCTGGAAACCGAAGGTTCGGGTGTCCCTGCAATAGATCATCTCGAAGCCCAAGCCCTTGGATTGTCGATCGGTTCTCAAAAGGAAAAAAGTCGTTGTGAAATCGGGAGTGTGAAAGCTGATATTGGTCATGCTGGCGCCGCCGCCGGTCTGGCATCGCTCGTTAAGACTGCACTGTGTTTAAAACATAAGGTTTTACCTCCAGTTCGTAACCTTCAATCATTAAGAGCTGAATGGATCCATCACGGAAGACATTTTACTGCTCCAGCAGGCCCACAATATTGGCTAAATAATCGGGCTGATGGCCCAAGGCGAGCACTTGTTAGTGGAATCGGCAGTGATAGCTCATGTTCTCATGCGATTTTGGAAGAGTATTGCGGAACAGAGTCACCACTTCAACAAACAGAATATAATCATCCTTTAGGAATGTTATCTGAAGGTTTATTTGTTCTTGAAGGATCTTCGTCTGATCTCATTCTTTCTAAGATTGATCAGTTACGGCAATTATCTACTTCATCACAGTTGCCTATTTATCATCTGGCTCAGATGTGGTTATCACAGAATCCTCTAGATCAGCAATTAAAATTTTGCCTTAGTTTGGTAGCATCGGGGATTGGTGATCTGACAACACAACTTGATTTTGCTCAATCCTCAATTTCACTGAATCCGCAGCAACCTCTTGGCCGCGGTGGTGATCCTCAGATCAAAAGTTCGTTACGTGATCGTCTTTTTTACAGTCCCAACCCCCTTGGTCCTAAGGGAAAAATCGCTTTTGTTTTTCCTGGCTCAGGCAATCATTTTGCAGGGATGGGGCGAGATCTCTCTTCTCTTTGGCCACATGTATACAGTCACCAGGAACGACACAGTAATTATTTAGCGGATCAATATCTCCCAGAACATTTTTGGTGTCATGAACTATCTGAAGCAATAGAGAATGATCATAATGCACTGGTGATTTCACACGTTGCCCAATGTACGGCATTAAGTGATCTGGTGCGTACTTTTTCGATTCATCCTCATATGATCAGTGGTTATAGTCTCGGCGAATCGGCGGGATTATTCTCATCAGGAGCTTGGCGAGACCGTGATGGGATGCTGCAACGCCTCGCTAAATCACCCTTATTTGTGAATGAACTTGCCGGTGATTGCAAAGCAGCTAAACGTGTTTGGGGGATGAAATCCAATCAACAGGTTGACTGGGCTTTGGGAATGGTCAATCTCCCTGCTCATGTTGTTAGAGACTATCTGCAAGATAAAAAACAGGTTTATCTGTTAATCATCAACACTGAGCATGAATCAGTGATTGGTGGGAATCGTCCTCAAGTTGAGCAACTGGTCGCTGATCTCGGCTGCCACTTTATCCCTCTGCATGGGGTAACAACTGTTCACTGTGAAGTAACTAAAGCTGTCGCTGATGCGTATCGAAAGTTACACCTTTTTGAAGTGACCCCGCCGCAAGGGGTTGATTTTTACAGTTGTGCTTTGGGGATAAAATATCCCTTAACATCTAGTAACGCAGCGGATGTTATTCTGGCTCAGGCTCTTGAGACTATTGACTACCCTAAAGTTATAAAGCAACTCTATGCCGATGGCGCTCGCATTTTCATCGAAGTAGGCCCAGGGTCTTCTTGCAACCGTATGATACATAGTGTCTTGTCAGAACGAGATCACTTAACGCGATCTATTTGTGCTCCTTCCCTTGATTCAACAACTCAACTATTACGTTTACTGGGCAGTTGCCTTGCAGAACGTATTCCTGTTGACCTGAAACCCCTTTATCCATCAATTCAACCGACTGTGAATCTTCAGTCAAATAAACCAAGCATTGAAACAATTATTGGTGGTAAAGGATTTAATCTTACATCGATCAAGAGAAGTATTTCTTACGACAAAACAGCTACATCAGACATAAAAGGCAAGGTAAGGGATGAAAAGTTTATAACACCACCAGAGACTTCTCTTGATGACATTTCAGACTCTCTGTTATCTCAGTTTCAACAGTCTCTCACTGCCAGCGTTGATGCCCATCAAACTTTCCTAGATTTTTCCAAAACAATGGAAGAGGCTCTTTCGTCTCAGATTTCTCTACAGACAACGCTGCTACAGCAGTTAGTTGAAAGTGGTGAGAGTATTCCTTCTTTCATAGATCCTTCAGAACCATTCTTGTCAACACTATCGCCGCAATCACCTTTGACTACGAATAAATCTTCTCAGCAAACCGTTGCCTTTGACCGGTCCATGTGTATGGAATTTGCTATTGGTTCTGTTGAAACAATGCTTGGTTCTGATTTTGCTCAAGTGGATACTTTTCCGACGAGGGTACGTCTTCCCGATGAGCCTCTCATGCTTGTCGATCGGATTATAGAAATAGAAGGTGAGGCCTGTTCTATGTCACACGGCCGTGTCGTCACTGAACATGATGTGACCTCTGATCGTTGGTATCTTGATGGGGGACGAATACCGACCTGTGTCGCCGTTGAAGCAGGGCAGGCAGACTTATTTCTGTCCGGTTATCTTGGTATTGACTTTAAAACACAAGGAAATGCTGTCTACCGACTCCTAGATGCCGTTGTTACCTTCCATCGTGGTTTACCAGTTGTCGGAGACACGATCCACTACGATATCAAAATAGAAGAATTTTTCCGTCAGGATCAAACCTACCTTTTCCGCTTTAATTTTGAAGGAACAGTTAATGGAGAGCCTCTTCTTTCTATGCGCCAAGGTTGTGCAGGTTTCTTCACAGCCGAAGATCTTGCTGCAGGAAAGGGGATTGTTCATACCAAGCTTGATTTAACACCACAGCCTGGAAAATTGCCGGCCGATTGGTGTGAACCTGTTAAATTGAAGGTTGAAGCGTATAACGAAGAACAGATTAATGCCTTATATGCAGGTAAGTTGGATGATTGCTTTGGCGATGTTTTTGCCTCGTTACCATTTAAGCCATACACTCTTCCAGGCAACAAACTGAAGCTTGTTGATCGTGTTATCAAACTTGATCCTCAAGGGGGACGTTACGGGATTGGTCAGATTATTGCTGAAATGGATATTCATCCAGACGATTGGTTTTTAACCTGTCACTTTGTTGATGATCAGGTCATGCCCGGAACTCTGATGTACGAATGTTGTATGCATACCTTACGGATTTTTCTGCTGAGGATGGGATGGGTTGGTTCTGAAGGAGAAACCTGGTGTGAGCCTCTTCCGGGAGTTGGAAGCGGTTTGAAGTGTCGAGGACAAGTTATTGCTTCAACAAAAACAGTTTCATATCAAGTCAGTATTAAAGAACTGGGGTATGGGCCTGAGCCTTTTGCGATCGTTGATGCTTTAATGTTTGCCGATGATCACCCCATTGTTGAAATTCCTGACATGTCAGTTCGGTTGGCTGGTCTTGATCGTCACAAAGTTGAATCACTCTGGCCGTCCAATGATCAAAAATCATCAGGAATAAGATCAAATCAGGTTCTTTACGATACCGATAGAATTACAGCCTTTGCAATAGGGAATCCATCTGACGCTTTCGGAGAGCCTTATAAAGTTTTTGATCATGAAAGAAAAATAGCCCGACTTCCGGGACCACCTTTTCAATTTCTTGATCGAATTGTTGCACTCAATGGTGAGCCGTGGAAATTGGTTGAAGGTGTGACAGTAACAGCAGAATATGACATACCTGTTGATGCCTGGTATTTTTCTGCAAACCGCCAATTGCAGATGCCGTTTTGTGTTTTACTCGAAATTGGTTTGCAGCCATGTGGTTGGTTGGCAGCTTATCTAGGTTCTGCTTTAACCAGCGAAACAGATCTGTCTTTCCGCAACCTTGATGGGAATGCTGTACAACATCGTCCCGTAACAGCACAAACAGGAACGTTAACAATCGATGTGAAAATTACCCGAATTGCCAGTAGCGGTGGAATGATTATTCAAGGGTACGATTTTGCTGTTAGCGACAGTCAGGGTGTTGTTTATAGTGGTGATACCGTCTTTGGCTTCTTTTCTAAGCAATCTCTTGCTCAGCAGGTCGGAGTCCAAGGAGCTTCACTCTATCAACTTTCCCAGTCAGAGCAAGAAAGCGCTTTAACGTTTGACTATCCCCATGAATCTCCTTATCCAGAACCTAAGATGTCGATGGTTGATAGCATTGATGCATTTTTACCCGATGGCGGCCCTCATGGCCTTGGTTATATATGTGGCCATAAAGTTGTTGATCCACAAGAATGGTTTTTTAAAGCCCACTTTTACCAAGACCCCGTTTGTCCCGGTTCTTTAGGTCTAGAATCATTTATTCAACTCCTCAAAGTTATTGCTTGCAAACGTTGGGATTGTCAGCGTGATTCACAATTTGAAGCGCTTGCATGTCATGAACAACATAGTTGGAATTATCGTGGTCAGATTATTCCTGATAACAAAAAAATCCTTATTGAGGCGTGTGTGACTTCTGTCGATGATGTGAATAAAATTCTTAAAGCCGCTGGATTTTTATCGGTCGATGGTAAAATTATTTATAAGCTTAAAGACTTTTCTATTAAACTTAATCCTTAGGGAGGCTCTGATGGAAACCCGTAATGTTGAATATGCCATCCTTGGCGTCGGTACGTCTGGGCTTGGTGCTTTTAGCCGAATTCGTAAACAAACGGATAGCGTATTGCTCATTCAACACGGACCTTATGGAACAACGTGTGCTCGGGTAGGATGCATGCCGAGTAAGATGTTAATCGCAGCTGCTGATCTGGCTCATGCGATTGATGAGGGCGCTTATTTTGGGATTAATGGCCAATATGAAGTTGATGGGAAACGGGTTTTTGAGCGTCTAAAGGAGGATCGCGCCGAAAAATTTGTCGGTGGGGTCTTAAAATATGTCAACAGCATACCAGATCAATTTAAACTCGAAGGAAAAGCTAAATTTGTTGATCAGCATACGCTTGAAGTTGATGGAAAGGTGCTGGTTAAAGCTGAAAAGATCATTTTAGCTTGTGGATCAACCCCTTATGTCTCTCCTGTTTTTCAATCTTTGTGTCACGAACTCGACAGCAGTGATACCATTTTTGAACTTGATGATCTTCCAAAATCTCTTGCAGTTGTAGGTCTCGGAGTTATTGCACTGGAGTTAGGCCAAGCATTCCATCGACTAGGGGTCGACACAACATTGTATGGTCGCAGTGGTCGGATCGGTTCCTTTTCCCATCCAGATATGCAAAAGGATGTCCTACGAACTCTCCAGCAGGAATTAAATATTATTCCTCAGGGTGATTTTACCCATGCCCGCAAAGTGTCAGGTGGCTATGAACTCACGTATGTCACGAGTGAAGGAGAGTCCATCATCAAAACCTATGAAAGGGTATTGATTGCTAGTGGTAGATCCTCCAATTTGCGGAGCATGGATCTTGAAAAAGCTGATCTTACGCTTGATTCAAGGGGTTTGCCTCAATACGATCCTTTGACAATGCAGTGTGGCGATGCTCCTGTATTTATCGCAGGTGACGCTACAGAAGATCTCCCTTTATGGCATGAGGCATATATTGAAGGTCGGATTGCTGCTGACAGTGCAATTCATTTTCCGACGAGAAAAGAAGGAACAAGAGCAACGCCACTTGGGATATATTTTACCGACCCACAAATGGCGTCTGTTGGGAAGATCTACAGTGATCTTGATCCTGAACAAACTGTCATTGGACGAGCAAAAATGGGGCAGGGGCCACGGCATGAAATCTATAATGATCATCGTGGCATGATCCAAGTTTATGCTGAAAAAAAGACTGGAACCCTACTTGGTGCTGAAATATTTGGGCGCGGAGCGGAACATATGGCTCAAACTCTTGTTCTAGCGATTGAACACGAGATGAGTGTGAGTGAAATTCTACAAATGCCCGTTTATCATCCATCTCTAGAAGAGGTGATGAAGACAGCCCTGAACAAAGCATTATTTCAACTCAAATAGTTTTATAATGTAAAGGTGAACGTGTTTAGAATCTCTTCAGTCGGAGACACTTCACCTCTTTAGGGTTTTTGTGTTACAAAACCACCCTGCAAGATCGAAAGTATTTTGATTTTTTTGACTGATTAAGATCCCTTTTGAGTCAACGGGGTATAAATAAAGAGATTAATGAAATATTCAAGAGTTTACATAGAATCAGTTGGTTATGAATTGGCACCGATAGTGATGACCTCTGCAGAGCTGGAGAGTCGACTACAGCCAGTCTATGACGCGCTCCATATTGCTCCTGGGCAATTAGAGGCCCTCACCGGGATTCGTGAGCGCCGTTGGTGGAAACCCAATACCCCAATTTCTCATGGAGCAATTGCAGCTGCAAAAAAGGCATTGATGGAGCGCAATATATCTCCTGAGGATATCGGTGCAGTTGTTTACGCAGGTGTTTGTCGTGAGCATTTTGAGCCGGCAACTGCATGCCAGGTTGCTGCTGCTCTGGGTGTTCGAGGAAATGCTGCGGTTTATGATACGTCAAACGCATGTCTTGGAGTTTTAAACGGAGTCCTTGATATTGCGAATCGAATTGAACTTGGTCAAATTCGCGCTGGATTAGTTGTAGCGTGCGAAAGCTCCCGCGAAATCAACGAAATTATGATTCAGCGGATGCTTGACAACCCTTCTATGGGGCTATTTACCACTTCACTGGCAACTCTCACAGGTGGCTCTGGTGCAGCTGCAGTTTTACTGACCGATGGTTCTTTTTCACCTAACCGCCGCCCTAAATTACTTGGTGGAGTTAATATCGCAGAACCTCAATTTCATGAGCTTTGCCGTTGGGGGATTAAAACTGAAACATCTGGTCATCATGTTCCTTACATGGAAACGGATGCCGTTGCGGTCATGAAGCATGGCGTTGAATTAGGAAAAAGGACTTGGGACGCTTTCTCTCAAGAAGTTGGTATGACTGCTGAACGTATTGATAAGGTGATTTGTCATCAAGTAGGAGAAGCGCATCAGAAGTTGATTTTACAAACTATTGGTGTCGATCCGTATAAAGATTTCCCGACTTTTGAGTTTCTCGGAAACATGGGAACTGTTTCATTGCCTATCACTGCAGCCATAGCAAAAGAGCGTGATGAACTCCGACCTGGTGATCTTGTTGGCTTTCTTGGTATTGGCAGCGGATTGAACTGCCTGATGCTCGCGATCCAATGGTAGTTAACCTATCTGATATTTCATTGAGAGATCTTTTCTGTGGTTGATACTGCTCTATTTAAATCTGAATATCCGTTCAAAAGTCATTATTTAAGTTTGAATGGACTCAAATATCATTATCTTGATGAGGGTCAGGGTGATCCCGTTGTTATGATCCATGGAAACCCTTCGTGGTCTTTCTATTACCGCTACCTGATAGGTCAGCTTAAAGGCCGTAATCGTGTGATCGTCCCCGATCATATTGGCTGTGGTCTTTCGGACAAGCCCGCTGATTCTCAATACTCTTATACATTGGAACAGCGTATTGATGATCTCGAAGCCTTACTTAATAGTTTGAATCTAAAGAAAAAAGTCACTCTGGTCGTTCATGATTGGGGTGGAATGATTGGAATGGCTTGGGCAACTCGCCATCCTGATAAAGTGGCTCGTCTGGTGATCCTTAATACCGCCGCGTTTCACTTGCCAACGACGAAAAAATTTCCTCTCGCTTTAAAGCTCTGTCGTAATACGCAATTGGGGGCTTTTCTTGTGCAAGGATTTAATGCTTTTGCCCGTGGAGCTGCTAGGGTCGGCTGTAAACGAAATCCAATGCCGTCTGAAATTCAAAAGATCTATTGTCGTCCTTATGATAATTGGCAACATCGTGTTGCAACACTGCGCTTTATTCAAGACATCCCTCTCCAGACAGATGATCCCGGTTATGATTTGATTACTCAGGTTGAATCTGGGTTGTCAAACTTTGCGGAAATTCCTATGTGCATCTGTTGGGGAGAAAAGGATTTTGTCTTTGATCACAATTTTCTAGCAGAGTGGCAACGTCGATTTCCAAATGCGGCCGTTCACTCTTTTGCTGACTGTGGACATTATATCCTTGAAGATGCGAAAGAGGAGGTTTTGCCAATCATCAACAAATTTCTTGAAGACAATCCTCTTCCTGTTTCAGTTAAAAAATGATACCCAAAACTCAAAGCTACAATGTCGCGGCTCATTTGCCTGAGATGGCAAAAAAACAACCAACCACCGCAGCTGTTCATTTCCCTTATAAACAAGATAAAGATGGAACTCCTCAGTATCAGACGTACTCTTATGCTCAGTTAGATGTTGAAAGTAACCGAATTGCAAATGCATTAGAGTCGATCGGCATTACTCGAGGTATCAGAACTGTCCTTATGGTTAAGCCGAGCCTTGATTTCTTTGCACTTACATTTGCCTTGTTCAAGGTTGGGGCGGTTCCAGTCTTAATTGACCCGGGAATGGGGATCAAGAATCTTAAGGTCTGCCTTGCTGAAGCAGATCCTCATGCCTTTATTGGCATACCGAAAGCTCAGATCGCTCGGTTATTGCTAGGTTGGGGCAAGAAAAGTCTAAAAATTATCTTAACTGTTGGGTCTCGCTGGTTTTGGGGTGGGTCAACTCTATCCAATCTACTAAATAAATCAACTGACTCCCAAGATTTTGCAACAGCTCATACTCAGAGCGATGAAATAGCTGCCATCCTTTTTACCAGTGGCAGCACAGGGATTCCTAAAGGTGCAGTTTACAGCCATGGAAATTTTGTCGCACAAGTTGAAGCGTTAAGGGATATCTATCAGATTGCCCCCGGTGAAATTGATCTGCCAACGTTTCCTCTTTTTGCCCTTTTTGCGCCTGCACTCGGCATGACATCGGTCATCCCTGAAATGGATTTCACCCGTCCTGGATCTGTGGATGCCGAGAAAATCACAACAGCTATTCAACGTTTTAATGTCACAACGATGTTTGGCTCCCCAGCATTAATTCGTCGCGTCGGTCTTTATGGCGAAGAGCACAATATTCAACTCCCTTCGCTTAAAAGAGCGATATCTGCTGGAGCCCCAGTTCCTGCAGCGGTTATGAGTCGGTTTGTTAAATTGCTCAACCCTGGAGTCCAAGTCTTCACACCTTACGGAGCAACAGAATCTTTACCGGTTTGTTCTATCGGAAGCGACATTATTCTTAATGAGACATGCCATGAGACAGACCAAGGCCATGGTGTTTGTGTTGGTTTTCCTGTTCCGGGGATTGAGTTGGACATTATTGAGATTAATGATCAGGCTATCCCATCGTGGAAGGACGAACTGAGGGTTCCCGACGGAACCATTGGGGAAATTGTTGTTGCCGGTGAACAAGTCACTCGATCGTATTACAATCGACCGGAATCGACGCGTTTAGCTAAAATTATGGGAGATGAAGTAGGTCATTTTTCCCATCGTATGGGTGATCTTGGTTATCGTGATAAACACGGACGAATCTGGTTTTGTGGCAGAAAAGCACATCGTGTTATTACAAAAACTGATACTCTGTTCACAATCCCATGTGAAGCTGTTTTTAACACTCACAAAGATGTTTATCGCACAGCATTGGTAGGTGTTCAACGAGCTGATCAAGTTGAACCGGTGATATGTGTTGAATTGGAAAAGAATGATAGTCTACAACCTCAAAAACTGATCAAAGAATTACAATCACTCGCTCAGGATCATTCAATAACAAAATCAATTCAACGTTTTCTCATTCATCCTGGATTTCCAGTTGATATTCGCCATAACGCTAAAATCTTTCGTGAAAAGCTTGCCCTCTGGGCACAGGATAAATAACGATGAAAGTTCTTGTGACAGGCGGAGGAGGTTTTCTCGGCAAGGCGATTGTTAAACTATTAGTGGAGCAAGGGGATGAGGTTTGTTCATTTACTAGAACGATTTCTCCGCAGTTAACCGCCTTGGGTGTCGATCAGTTTATTGGAGACCTCAATGATATTACAGCGGTAACAAAGGCCGTTGATGGATGTGATTTGGTCTATCATGTTGCAGCCAAAGCTGGAGTTTGGGGCTCTTACAATGATTTTTATCAACCAAATGTCATCGGCTCTAAAAATGTTATTCTTGCATGTAGAAAATGTGACGTTTCACGATTAGTTTATACAAGCTCTCCAAGTGTTGTCTTTGATGGGACAGATATGGAGGGAATTGATGAATCAGTTCCTTACCCTAGCCACTATCTCTCTTGGTATCCGCAAACAAAAGCAGAAGCTGAACAAAATATCATTGCTGCAAATGATTCAACTTTAGCAACTGTTGCGTTACGTCCACATTTGATCTGGGGACCAGAAGATAATCATCTTGTTCCTCGTATTCTTGAACGAGGCAGGGCAGGTGCCTTAAAACGTATTGGCAATCGTCCTTGCTTGGTTGATACTGTATACATTGACAATGCAGCGCAAGCTCACCTTCAGGCAGCGAGTAAACTTGCTATAGGATCTCAGGTTTCAGGTCATGTTTATTTTGTTTCTAACGATGAGCCTTTGCCCTTATGGGACATTGTTAACAAGATTCTGGCTGCCGGAGGAATCCCTTCAGTAGAAAAACAAGTTTCTCCTCAACTGGCCTCTTTCGCTGGCCTGATATTGGAGAATGCTTATAGATTATTCAAATTAGATGGGGAACCGAGAATGACTCGTTTTGTGGCAAAGGAGATGTCAACGGCACATTGGTTTGACTTGTCAGCGGCAAAACGTGATTTTGGCTATCAACCTGAGATTTCCATTAATACGGGACTCGCAAGACTCAAGGATTGGTTGCGACAAGAGTGTTGATATGATGGACTTAACCTCCATAGAAGAGACACCTGATCTTGATCAAGGGGATATCCATCTTTGGTCTTTTCGGCTTAATAATTTAGAAGAAGAGCTGCAAAATAAGCAGCATGATCTTTGTCTAGAAGAGTTAAATCGAGCAGAACGACTTCGTGACCCATTAAAAAAACAAAGCTTCATCATTGCTCGATCACAATTACGGCGCATCATAGGCCAGTATCTTGGTTTGTCTCCCACATCTATTCATTTCGATTACAACAAACACGGTAAACCTTTTTTATCAGCGCAATTTCAATCTGACTTACATTTCAACCTTTCCCATTCTGGCTCTTTTGGGATTATTGGGATCTCTAAAGATGCAACTATTGGTGTTGATATTGAGATAATTGACAGAATGCTTGATGTTCAAAAAATTGCTTCTCGTTTTTTTAATCATGCCGAATTGAAGAAGCTGGGAAAACTCTTGCCACATCGTAAACAGCGAGGTTTCTATCGTTCTTGGACAAGAACAGAAGCTTTATTAAAAATGTATGGGACTGGCTTTAGTATGACGGATTCTGACCAGCAAGCGGGTCGTGTATGCAATGTGAAAAATGTCTATATCGCTCCTGGTTATGTTGCGGCTATTGCGATGACAAGTAAAATTTCTACTATCTACAGAGGGGTTCTTGTGTGAACAGAGAGTTCATAGTCGGATCGTTATCAGAAGTGATGCCTCCTCTGTGGTATTGTATAAATGTTGGAAGTTGGTGGGTTGACTGCTGAAATTGCAGATATTCTATAAGGAGTAGGCCATTTTGAGGAAAAGACTTTTACTTGCAACGGGTGGTTGTCTTTTACTGTTTGGTTGGTTCAGTGCCTTTCTACTGAGCAGCTTTCCACAACAAACAACGATGTATATCCTTGCTCCCACTCTGTTGCTTGGCGTTGGCTTAGGTTTAATGCACAAAACAGCTGGTTGGAAAATAGCTGCCGTGACTTTGACCTTTACTGCTTTAACGGCGTTGCTGGCGATGAATCAATTTTTCCCGAGTCGTAGCGTTAGCATTTCTGCATTTAAAGAACGGATGCGAAATAGCAGCCAGACAGGAACCATGGTGCCAATTTTGGTCGCTCCAGGTTCTCGTACAGAAGTCTTCACTGACGAACGGTTTCTAGAAACTTTTGCTAATATCGAGGTCAAGCTTTTTGCCAGTTTGCCAGGAGCAGGGCAGATGATGTGCCGTGATACTTCTGGAAATCTCTATGTCACTATTCCTGAACTTGGTGCGATTTATCTTTTTAAAGATGTTGATCAAGATGGATTTGCTGAAGACTCAATTCTTTATCATGTCGGTCTCGATCGCCCCTCTGGGCTGTTATGGTCAAACGATAAGATCTATGTTGCTGAGCCATCGCAACTTCTTGAATTGCAGGACACTGATCAAGATCACCAAGCCGATACCGTTCGAGTTGTTATCGATGGACTCCCTGACGATGGAGGACACTGGAAAAGGTCGTTGGCAAGCGATAAGGATGAATCTCTCTATTTATCTGTCGGATCGCGCTGTAATGCGTGTGAAGAAGAAAATCAGCTTAGAGGAACTGTTTTAAAGATTGACCTGGATAATGGCGAATATTCTATCTTTGCAAAAGGTCTGAGGCACGTTCCTGGATTGGTTTATTCAACCGAGCACAACACCCTCTGGGGGACTGAGATTGGAAGAGAAGACCTTGGTGACCAGGTTTCAACGGATGAAGTTAATCAGATTGTTAATCGTGGTCATTACGGCTGGCCATTCTGTTATGGCAATAATTCCCCTGACCCATCATTCGGGTCTTCTCAATCATGTGAAGAAACTCTATCTGCTGCGGTTTCATTATCACCCCATTCAAATCCATTTGGTATTGCCTTGGGTGGGTCGTTAAACGCCCCTGATGAGTATAAGAATAGTTTCTATCTTGTTTTGCGTGGGCCAACTGAAATCTCTCAAGATAGTCATATGAAGCTAATCAGAATTCCTTATAAGGATGGTAAAATAGCAGATTATGGGAAAGAGTTTTTACGTGGATGGAGTGATTCAGAATCTTTATGGGGATCTCCGGCAGCTGTTCTCAGTGGTGCCGATGGTCATCTTTATATAAGTGATGATCGGGCCCAAGCGATATATCGCATCCGCTGGTTATCAACACAGTAAATTGGCGTATAAGACGAAGGATTTCTCTTGACACCTCAAGTTCTATTTGGTACTTCAAAGCGCACGTTAAATCACGCTTTAACGGCCCCGTCGCCAAGTGGTAAGGCAGAGGTCTGCAACACCTTTATCAGCAGTTCGAATCTGCTCGGGGCCTCCAATATAAAGAGTGTCAACCCAATTAGGTTGACACTCTTTTTTTCTTCAACGTTATGATTCGGCAGTTTTTCAGCATCATGACGCAATCTTTCATATGATCATGTGAGACCATCAGATTATGGATCTCTTCTCTCCCCAAATTATTATTCTGACCTTGATCTTGGGTTCATTTGCTGGTTTTTTGGCAGGCCTGTTAGGAATCGGCGGGGGAGTCATCCTCGTGCCACTATTTCTCTGGCTTTTCCCCTTGGCGGACTTTCCTCCTGATTTTATTGTTCATAGTGCTTTTGGTACCAGTCTCGCAATTATCCTACCAACAGCTATCAGCAGTACCTTAGGGCATCGTAAACGTGGCAATGTTGATTGGTCGATGGTTTCCTTTCTCGCTTTAGGTGGAATCATCGGTTCGTTATTCGGATCATCAATAGCGTCAATCATCCCTGGTGAAAAGCTGAAGATGTGTTTTGGGCTGATGCAGATTATCATCAGCTTGAAATTGCTTTTTTATAAACCATATATCCCTCCTGAAAATCTCGAACGTGCTAATAAAAGATCCTTGCTTTTGGTTGGCCTTGCTGGGGGACTTTTCTCTTCATTTTTTGGCATGGGAGGTGGCGTTATTGCCGTTCCTCTTATGTTGATGGTGCTCCATCTTCCTATCCATCTTGCGGTTGGAAATTCAAGCGCACTGATCGTTGTTTCATCTTTCTCGGCGGTTGTTTGCTATATCTGGTATGGACTCCAAAGCTCTGTTATAGCACCATTTTCTCTTGGCTATGTTAACATTTTGATTACAGTTATCGTTGCTCCCCTGACAATAATTTTTGCCAGAATCGGTGTTAAATTTGCCAGTCATACCAGTCAGGAAAAATTAGTGAGGATCTTTGCCATTCTCTTGATGCTTGTTGGAATCAAAATTCTACTTCAATTGTAGGAGAACCCTATGATACGCCCGCCAGCTGTCGCCGGAAGCTTTTACCCTGAGAATGTCGATGAATTAAATTCTCAACTCGATTCTTTTTTGATTTCACAAAAACAATATCCTAAAGCGAAAGGAATGATTGTTCCACATGCAGGCTACGTCTATTCAGGAGCCGTTGCAGGTGAAGTAATTTCATCAACTAAAATCCCAAGAGACGTTATCTTGATTGGTCCAAATCATCATGGGCTTGGTCCTGACATGTCGGTCAGTGGGGCGGATAGTTGGTCAATTCCACTGGGTCATGTTCCCGTTGAACAATCTTTGCGTCACCGGCTCATCAATGAGATTCCTCATCTAAGAATCGATGATCAAGCTCATAAACATGAGCATTCTTTGGAGATAATGTTGCCCCTTTTGTTGAGATCTCAACCTGATTTACATATCGTACCGATCGCATTAGGGCACTTATCTCTTGCGGAGTGCCTTGAACTCGGGAGCGCAATTGCACGTATCATAAAAAATCATGATAAGGAAGTTCTCCTTCTCGCAAGTACAGACATGAATCATTTTAGTGAAGCAACAACATCTCAAAAGCTGGATTCTCTGGCAATTGATGCGATGATCGAATATGATCCACAGCGCTTGTACCGAGTTGTCAGAGAAAATCAAATCAGCATGTGTGGTGTGCTTCCAACAATCACTGTGATGCAAGCAGCAAGCGACCTTGGTGCAAGTCACTGTGGTTTGATTCGTTATGCCCACTCTGGGCAGGTTAATGGTGATAATAGCCGTGTTGTCGGTTATGCTGGATTAGTTTTAGAGTAACTCCCTTCAGTGTAGAGGGAGTTGATTTTTCAATAGAAGGAGATTTTCATGTCTGATTTACGTGTACGCTTTGCCCCCAGTCCAACGGGTTACCTCCATATTGGTGGTGCAAGAACGGCACTATTTAACTATTTATTGGCCAAAGGACAAAGTGGAAAATTTGTCCTACGAATTGAAGATACTGACGTTGCCAGATCGACTCAAGAGTCTGTTGACGCAATTCTTGACGCCATGGAATGGCTTGGACTGTCTTGTGATGAAGGTCCTATCTATCAATCAGATCGGTTTGATCTCTACCGTCAGAAAGTTCAACAACTTCTAGATGAAGGTAAAGCCTATCGTTGTTATTGTTCCGCTGAAGAACTTGATGCAAAACGTGAATTGGCGAAGAAGGAAGGGCGGAAACCCAAATATGATGGAACGTGTCGCCATCGAACCGATTCACCCGATGCTCCAAGTGTCGTCAGGTTTAAGCTTCCAGAGGGGCGTGAAGAGACAACGTTTATTGATCGAATTAAAGGATCAATTTGTTTTCGTCATGAAGAACTGGACGATCTGATAATTCAGCGAACTGACGGAACACCCACTTATAACTTTGTTGTTGTTATTGATGATGCCGAAATGGGTATTAACTTAGTTATCCGTGGCGATGACCACATCAACAACACCCCAAGACAAATTCTTCTATATGAAGCGCTAGGATATTCTGTCCCTGAATTCGCCCATGTGCCAATGATTCTTGGAGCGGATAAAAAGCGCCTGTCAAAACGTCATGGTGCCACCTCTGTCATGGTCTATCAGGAAATGGGCTATCTTCCTGAAGCTATGGTGAACTATTTGGTACGATTAGGCTGGTCATTTGGGGATGAAGAAATTTTCAGTATAGATGATCTTGTTGAGAAGTTTAGCTTAGATAATGTTGGCCGCTCTGCCGGTGTTTTTAATCCAGAAAAGCTCCTCTGGCTTAATAGTCATTATATTAAAACTGGAGATCCTCAACGACTTTCCGATTTACTCAAGCCATTCCTTGAGAAGAATGGGATTATATACAAGAACGGACCTGACCTGATTGAAGTGGTCCAAGGTCTTCAGGAGCGTTCTTCTACTCTGGTCGAAATGGCATTAGGTGCCGAGTTTTATTTTGCTGATCAGCTGACCTATGATGAGAAGGCAAAAAAGAAATTTTTGAAACCTGAGCAAAAAGATCTTTTTTTACTTCTTCTTGAAAAATTAGATCAATGCCCATCTTTCACTGAAGAGTCGTTAGAAAAAGTGTTTGGTGAGGTTATGGAGATCACTGAACTGAAGTTTGGTAAAGTTGCTCAACCACTACGAGTTGCCCTGACTGGTGGGGCCCCTAGCCCTGGTATTTATGATGTTTTAAGAGTTTTAGGGCGGGATATTGCCCTGAAAAGAATTTCTAGTGCTCTTGAAGTGTTAGGCAGTTAAACAAAAAAGAGTCTCGACAAGATCAATTTTGTCGAGACTCTTTTTTTTAGTGATGCCATAGATCTTTAAAGTTGTTCTCTTATCCACTCATCTAATTGCTCAGAAATTTCATCTGGCATATTGACAAATCTCAACCCTATTCCCGGTTCAAATGGAAGATGTGTCCCGTGTGGACGCTTCCAAATAACTTCACAGCAACAACGAGCTGTGCCAGTCAATGGAGCAGGGAGTTGAAATTCTAAATCTATCTGTTCTCCAGGTTTTATCTCCTTCGTCGTAGAGATAAACATTCCACTTTTACTAATATTTTTACTGTAACCAAAAAAAGCCGGTCGATCCCCATCAATATGTACTTTCTGAATGATTAAAGGGGCGCGTAAATTTTTTCTCAAATCGGCTTTAGGACGATCTGGTTCCGTATCCATAATGTCTCCTACAGGGTTACTTAGTAAGTTATTAGATCTTTCTTTCCGATGCAATAATTAACTTAATTACAAAGACATATTAAATTGCGAACGCATTCGACATTTATTGACTATTTGTGCTTTTTGTGTAAAATCGAATGGGTTCGAGATTAAGAAAGGAGATTTCCATGGCAGGAATAAGAGAACAAAAAAAAAGTGAGACTAAGCGGGCTATTTTAGCTGCAGCAGTTAAGCTTTTTGCAGAGAAAAGCTTTGATAAAACCAGTATTGAAGATATTGCAAAAGAAGCTGGGATCGGTAAGACAACAATATACGGATATTATAATAAGAAAAATGAGATTTTTCACGATTTCTGCGACGAAGAGCTCGATTTAGCTTTCAGTAAACTTAAGCCCTCTGATTGTGATGACCGTCCGCTGACTGAAAAGTTGATTGATTTTTTCATGATCCAGTTTGTCTTCGTTACCAAAAATAGAGAATTTGGCCGACAGATGTCTCGTGAGATGGTTTTCCCATGCGAGATCAATGATAAGGCGAAGATCCATGATCAACGCTATTTTGATATTCTTGAAAATTATATTGCAGCTGCTCAAAATCGTGGAGAAGTCTCTACAAAACATGATCATTTCAATATGTCGGTTCACTTTTTCTCACTTTACCTAGGCCTTCTGGCAGGTTGGTATACGGGATACCTTGAGTCATTATCTCAAGTCGAAGAAACGATGCGTACACTTTTCACACAAGTCTTAAAGGGAATTGAAAAATGAAATATTATTTCATCATTGTTACCCTTATGTTTTTTACCTTTCAAACTGTTGATTCTTTAGCTGTAGAACGGAAACCTGAGACGCTACAAGATTTAATTGCTCTTAGTCTTAAGGTAAATCTAGGTTTGCAAATTGAACGAGTCGAGGCAGAAAAAAGGGTAGAAGACATTACAATTGCCCAGTCAGTTTTCGATAGTTCCTTGTTTGCATCAACGTCTTATGAACGAACTTCAACTCCATATGTATCAACGGTGACGTCATATTCGAGCAGTCAGTCAAAGTTATTATCCGGACAGATTGGAGTGAGTCGTTTTTTCTCAACCGGTTTAACTGCAGCATTGTCTCTCAACTCAGCATGGACGACTGATAATGACTATACCAATGGTCTTGATCCTAGTTATCGCAGCAGTTTGATTCTTGATTTAACTCAACCATTACTGCGAAATCGCGGCACAGTTATCAATACAACGGCCTTGAAAGTCTCTCAAAACCAGCACTATCAAAGTTCTCTAAACTATTTACTGGAAGCACAAAGCTTAGTTTTAGAAATAGAAACGGTAGCAAGAGAGTTGGCAACGAAAAATCATATCATTCTTTTGCGTCATGAGGCTCTTGAATTAGCTGTTAATTTATTAAAGGCTAATAAAAAGCGTTTTTCAGCAGGGTTTATTCCCGTGACTGAGGTTCAAGAGGCAGAGACTGCTCATGCCGCTCGGCAATTGGATCTTTCGTTAGCAATTCAGGACAGAGATTTAACAAGAGAGGAATTGAATCGAAAGTTAAATTATAGCTTATCGGATAAGTTTGACCTTATTGATTTAGCTCACTTTAACGACATTTCGGATTCAGACAATATTCCAACTCTTGAACAATTGATTAAATCAGCGCATCAACATCGTCTTGAACTTAAAATCAATGATTATTCTGTTCAAAACAGCTCTTTACAGCAAACATTTTTAAAAAATCAGCTTAAGCCCCAATTTGATTTAAATGTTCAAGTTGGTGTTAATGGTCTCTCCGGGTCAGAGAGCAGTTCAGCTTTGTCTCACCGCTATTCTGGGAATTGGCCAGATTCTTTTTCTAGTATGAGTGATGCTGATGGATATCAATGGCGTGCAGGTATTGAGTTTCGTTTTCCAATTAATAATCGTTCGGCAAAATCTAGATATCAACAAGCAAAACTACAACTCAAGCAGGATAACTTTCGACACAATGACCTTAAGAAAATGATTGAAAAAGATGTTAAACAACAGCATGTTAATATTTATCATTCAAAAAATCAGTTAGATATTACAAAGAGATTTGAATCCCTTGCTCAGCAATCTTTTCATCAAGAACAACAACGCTTAGAAGAAGGTTTGTCTGACACTTTCCGCATTATTCTTTTCCAGCAAAAAATGATTGAAGCAAAAATTGATCGTATCAATGCTATGTCGCGATACCAACTTGCTTATGCTCAACTAGAGTTTGCGACTGGACAAATTTTTGAGCGCCATCAGATTATTTTTGAAAATCATCCAGAGGAGCTGAGTCTTGAAAATATCTAAACTTGTCATCATCGTTATGGCGATTTTTTTAGCAGCGTGTAGCTCTCAAGAAGACACGTCTCTGCCCACCAATAAACCTGAGAAAGTGACCCCTGTATCGGTTGAGCAGGTTGCTCTTTCAGATTTAACAGAATTATTCACTCTGCCGGCAAATCTCGAAGCATGGGAGGACCTTTCACTCTCCGCCGAGGTTTCTGGCCCTATCCAGAACATTCCCTATAATGAAGGATCTCAGGTACAAAAAGGGGATGTGTTGGTTGAGATTGATTCTGAATCAATTAGAAGTCTTTTGCATCGAGACCAACAGAATGTTGTGACTATCGAAAGAAAATTTAACCGCTATCATAAACTTGAAAATGAAGGGCTCATCAGCAAACAGGAACTAGATGATCTTGAAAATGATTTGATTGCGGCGAAGGAATCATTAAACACAACTCGCTTACAATTCAAAAAAAGCTCTCCAAAGGCTCCCATCAGTGGCACGATTGATCGCATCTATGTTGATCGTGGTGAATATGTTGATCCAGGGATGCCTCTGCTAAGGTTAGTTCAGATTGAAAAACTAAAAGTCATCGCCGATGTTCCTGAAAAAGATGTCCCTTTTTTAAAGGTTGGACAGTCTGTTGAGATCATATCAGCAGCGATCAATAATCTCTCTTCTCCTCCTCTAACAGGAACGATTGAGCATATTGCATTTTCGGCAAATTCAACAACTCGAACATATCGAACTAAAATTATTATTGATAATAGTTCTAATCAGTTACGCCCAGGGATGATTGTTAGAGCACAATTTGTGCGACAGCAACTTGACCAGGTGATATCGATCCCTCTCTTTGCTGTGATGGATCAGGATGGCGATAAGGTTGTTTTCATTGCCAAGGATGGTGTTGCACATAAAATTAATGTCAAGGTCGGAACTTCAATCGGACAACGGATTGTTATTACAGAGGGATTATCAGTTAACCAGTCTGTGGTTATTTCAGGGCAACAGTTATTGTCTGATGGCGCCAAAGTTGTCGCGGGAGACAGGTAGTTATGCTGATATCAAATGTAGCCATTGACAGAAGAAGTACTGTTTTTGCGTTGATGTTGATTATTTTGATTGTTGGCATATACAGCTATGTCGTATTGCCTCGAGAATCGTCGCCAGACATTACAGTTCCATATGTGCTGGTTGTCACCCCTTATGAAGGAGTCACACCAGACGATATTGAAAGTCTTATCACCTATCCAATAGAAAGAAAATTGAAGGGTTTAAAAGATGTTGAGAAGATCAGTTCAGTCAGTGCTGAAGGATCTTCTATGATTACGATTGAGTTTGTCCCAGATGTTGACATTGATAATGCTTTGCAATGGGTTAGAGATAAAGTGGATCAGGCCAAAGGGGACCTTCCTAACGATCTCGAAAATGACCCCTCTGTTCTTGAAATAAACTTATCAGAATTTCCAATTCTGATGGTCGCCATATCGGGGGCATTAGATGAAAGTGTTCTTAAAGTTGTTGGTGAAAAACTTGAGGATCGAATCGAAGAGATCCCTGGGGTTCTTGATGTCATTTTAACCGGTGGTCGTGAGCGTGAAATACGCGTCGAATTTGACCCTGATCGCCTTTACGCATATCGTATTTCTTTAAGTGAAATCGTCCGTGCTATTCAACAAGAAAATGTCAACATCCCGGGTGGGAGCATTGATATTGGTCAAGGAAAATACCTCCTTCGTATCCCCGGTGAATTCTCCAACCCGAATGAAATAGATAATCTTGTTTTGACTGAACGGGATGGACAAGTTATTTATTTTAAAGATGTCGCCAGAATTGTTGACTCGTTTGAAGACCGTAGCAGTTATGCCCGTTTAAACGGTGAAAAGAGTATATCTCTTGCTATTAAAAAAAGGACCGGTGCCAACATCATTGATGTTGCTGATCGTGTCTTTTCCTTACTTAAAGTCGCTGAAAAAGATATCCCCGGTGGAGTTGAACTTTCTGTCACATTTAACCAATCAAAAGACATCAGAAGAATGGTGTCTGAATTAGAGAATAATATTATTACCGGACTGATCCTCGTCATTCTGGTTTTATTTATGTTTCTGGGGCTACGAAACTCAATCTTTGTTGCGATTGCAATTCCATTTTCAATGCTGCTCTCCTTTGCTGTTCTTCAGCTAATGGGGATTACACTTAATATGGTGGTTTTGTTCAGCTTGATTTTGGCCTTAGGTATGCTTGTTGATAACGCAATCGTTATTGTTGAAAATATCTATCGTCACATGTCCGAGGGGTACACAGGTATAGAAGCGGCAAAGATTGCCGTTAGCGAAGTTGGCTGGCCCGTTGTGAGTTCTACAGCAACAACCCTTTGTGCTTTTTTTCCAATGACGTTTTGGCCTGGGATTATGGGCGAATTCATGAAATTTCTCCCCTTAACTTTGATCATTACACTAACGGCATCCCTGTTTGTTGCACTTGTTATAAACCCAACAATCTGTGCTCACTTTATGTCTTTAGGGAAGGCGAAACCTCAGGACATAAAGAAAACAAGTCAGTTAATCCGCTGGTATGAGAGTACCCTCAAGCTTGCACTGAAGAGACGTCTTTTTGTTGTCTTTTTATCTTTTCTTCTGCTCTTTGGAATTGGTGCTTCTTATGCAGTTCTTGGCCACGGGGTTGAGTTGCTCCCTGATATAGAACCGAACCTTGCGTTTGTTGAAATTAAAGCCCCGGAAGGGGCAAATCTAGCAGAGAGTAACGCCTTATCTAAAAGAGTAGAGTCCCTTGCTATTGCGGAAAATGACATTCGCTATGCTGTCGCAGAGATAGGAACGACTTCAAGTGATCAGGGTGGGGGAAGTGTTCAGTCTAACTTGAGCAAAATCTCACTTGATTTTATCGAAAGAATAGATCGGCACGACGATTCACGGGATGTCCTTGATAGAATCAGGTCAGCCGTTGAACCGTTATCTGGTGCAGAATTCAAAGTAGAAAAACAAGAAGAAGGTCCCCCAACCGGACCTCCCGTCAGTGTCGAAATAAGTGGGGAGAAAATTTCTATTCTTAGTCACCTTGTTGAAACAGCTCGTCAGAAGATTAAAGGTGTTGATGGGTTGGTTGATTTGAAAGATGATTTTTCTAAAGCGAAACCAGAAATAAGAATCGATGTTGATCGAGAAAAGGCGAGTTTGCTGCAACTGTCAACTGCTGAAATATCTGAAATGGTTAAGGCTGCTATCAGTGGAACAAAACTCGGTGTTTATCGTGAAGGAGAAGATGAATACGATATCATTGCTCGAATGCCAGAGGAACGACGATCATCCGTCTCAGATATAGAGAATCTATTGATCCCTTCCAGTGATGGCTCTCCCGTTCCGCTTTCAACAGTTGCGAAAGTTGAACTAAGTGCAGGGTTTGGGTCTATTCGTCACATCGACCAAAAAAGGGTCGTTACAATTTCAGCAGAGACATATGGGCGAAACAGTAATGAAGTTCTTTTAGAGGTCCAGGAACGCCTGGCTTCAATGCAGCTTCCTTCTGGTTATCAGATTAACTATTCAGGAGAACAGGAGGAGCAACAAAAAGCTGCAGCATTTTTATCCAAAGCTTTTATCGGGGCAATTTTATTGATCATGCTGGTGTTGATTACACAATTCAATTCACTTCTTCAGACATTGATTGTCATGACCTCTGTTCTCCTTTCCTTGACGGGAGTCTTTCTTGGATTAATGATCACTTCAACTCCATTTGGGATAATCATGACCGGTATTGGTGTGATTTCACTTGCTGGAGTTGTTGTCAATAATGCGATTGTCTTGATTGATTATATAAACCAGTTAATCAAAGAGGGTATGGAACTAAATGCCGCTCTTATCCGAGCTGGAACCGTTCGCTTCAGACCTGTTTTATTAACGGCAGCAACGACAATTCTTGGCCTTTTCCCGATGGCTATCGGCATTAGTTTTGACTTTAGATCCTTCAGTTGGGTTGTCGGAGGTGAGTCAGCAGACTGGTGGGGACCTATGGCGGTTGCTGTTATTTTTGGGCTTGCATTTGCGACATTGCTCACCCTTATTGTTGTCCCTGTTTTATACTCTTTAGCCGAATCAGCTCGCACTCGATTCTGGAAACATAAGACAACAACAGATACTCTCTAGTGGGCTGATTTTATTTTTATATTCGCCCTGAGAATTCTCCCTCTTTTTAGCGTGTTTTGAGTTTGACAAGGGGGTTTGCTTGATGTAGAAAAAAGGAAGTATTTCCTCTTCTTATTTTTCTTTGTGTTGTATTTATCAATACAAAAGGCGTGAAAGGTCACTGGTATGTTTGAGAACGTTGCAATTGCCCCACCAGATCCTATTCTTGGTCTGACAGAAACATTTAAGGCCGACCCCAACCCAGATAAAATCAATCTTTCAGTCGGAGTGTACAAAGACGCTACTGGAAAGACGCCTGTTCTTGAGACGGTCAAAGAAGCTGAAAAACGCATTCTTGCTCAAGAAGATTCTAAAGGTTATCTGCCAATGACTGGCGAACCTGTTTACTGTGCACGTCTACAAGAGCTTCTTTTTGGTGAAGGACATGAAATCATCACGAGCAAGCGCGCAGCAACAGCTCAGTGTCCTGGTGGGACAGGTGCTTTGCGTGTCGTTGGTGATTATTTGCACACCCTGCATCCGGATGCCAGCCTCTGGCTGAGTGATCCGACTTGGGCGAATCACAATACAATCTTTGATGCTGCTGGAGTTGAGTGTAAAAAGTATTCCTATCGGGACCCCAAAACAAATGGTCTTGATTTTGGTGCGATGTATGAATCAATCAAGAAAATCCCAAAAGGTGATGCCATCCTTCTTCATGGCTGCTGCCACAACCCAACCGGTATTGACCCGACACCTGAGCAGTGGGCACTTATTGGGGATTTACTTGCGAAACAAGGTGTTCTCCCGCTCGTTGACTTTGCTTATCAAGGGTTAGCTAACGGTATTGAAGATGACCGCGCTGGACTGCTTGAACTTGTTAAAAAAGTTCAGCAACTTCTTATCTGTTCAAGTTTTTCTAAAAACTTTGGCCTTTATCGCGAAAGAATCGGTGCATTAACGGTTGTTGGTGATAATAAAGAACAAGCCGATACAGTCATGAGCCAGGTCAAACTAAGAATTCGCTATAACTATTCTAACCCTCCGTCCCACGGTGGTCAGATTGTTGCTACAGTTCTAAGTGACCCTCAGCTTAAAGCTCAATGGATAGAAGAAGTTGCCGATATTCGCAATCGGATCAATGAAATGCGACATCTGTTTGTTAAAACCTTGAAAGACAAAGGCGTCACTCAAGACTTTTCCTCAATTATTGAGCAGCGGGGAATGTTTAGTTTTTCTGGTTTAAACAAAGATCAGGTCAATCGCTTACGCGAAGAGTATTCAATCTATATTGTTGGTTCTGGAAGAATCAATGTTGCAGGCATGACAAAAGACAATATGGACAGACTCTGTGATGCCATCAAGGCAGTTCTTTAATTGACTTAAATCTGTTTTGTTATGAAACGACCCTGTCATAATTGCTGTGATAGGGTCGTTTTTTCTTGACGATATAGTTTAACTTTGTTAGAAAATCTGTCTTATTTGATGGGGCGTCGCCAAGCGGTAAGGCACTGGATTTTGATTCCAGCATTCCCAGGTTCGATCCCTGGCGCCCCAGCCATTTATCTACAATCGATCTCTTCTGGGATCGAAGCGAAGTGAGCGCTGACTTAATGTCAGAACAGCGGACAGGACGTCCGCGACAGCGAGTGAAGGTGAGCCAACGCCTGAAATGACATGATGTCATTTATAGAGTTGGTGATCCCTGGCGCCCCAGCCATTAAAACTTTATGTTATCCTGAGGGATACCAACGAAAAGGATGATACTTTGGTATCATCCTTTTTTTATTCCTATTGCACCGCCCCGATGGTAAATTAAAAACATTGTTCTTCATAGTCATAATCTTGGATGGCTTACGCTCCCATACGGAGGATTCATGGAACCAGTACGATTTGCTGACATTCTTTTTATTTTTCTTACGCTGTTAATCACATTTGCAATTTTATGGGTGGTCAATCAGAAAAGAAATAAACCGAATCAACCTACGACGAATCCCTCAGCGTACGAAGATGTGATTGATAAACAAGAAGAGGTTGAAAAAAGTTGACGATGATATGGGACGGTCAAACATTTCCGGAATTCAAGCAAAACTGTTCATCTTTACTCAGCCGATATTTGTCTAAGGACTTATTCAATAATCTTAAGAACAAGAAAACGCTGCATGGTTTCACCTTATTTCAGGCAATCAATTCAGGGGTTGTTAATCAAGATAGTCATATTGGTGTTTATGCTGGCGATGCAGAATCATATGACCTTTTTAGCCCACTCTTAAATCCCATCATTGATGAATATCACGGCTTCTCTCTAGCGAGCACTCACACTAGTGATTTCAATTCATCAGCTCCTTCGGTTCCAAACCCAGATCCAAATGGTCAGTATATCCTTTCAACACGGATTCGTGTCGGACGCAATATTGATGGAATGCCGCTAGGTCCTGCGATTAATCGCGACCAGAGGATTGAAGTTGAATCGCGGATTGCAAGGACTTTAGATAGTTTAAGTGGAGATCTCTCAGGGACTTATTTCCCTTTATTGGGGATGGATGAGATTGTCCAGAACCGCCTCATCTCAGATCATTTTTTGTTTAAGAATGGAGATCGCTTTCTTGAAGCAGTCGGCTTAAATCGTGACTGGCCAGAAGGGCGTGGAATTTTTCATAACCAACAAAAAACATTTTTGGTCTGGGTCAACGAGGAGGATCAATTACGGATTATTTCGATGCAGAAGGGTGGAGATATCAGTGCTGTGTTCAATCGTCTCATCAGGGCAGTCAAGAAGCTAGAAGAAACGCTTCCATTTCTTTTCCACTCACGTCTTGGATATTTGAGTAGCTGCCCAACCAACCTTGGAACAGCCATGAGAGCTAGCGTTCATATACAACTCCTTAAACTTGGGAGTAAAAAATCAGAATTTGAAGACATTGCTGACCGTTATTCTTTACAGATTCGCGGCATTCATGGCGAACACTCAGAAAGTGAAGGGGGCGTTTTTGACGTAAGCAATAGAAAACGATTGGGAATAACTGAAATAGAAGCTATTCGCGATCTGTACGATGGTGTTGTTGCACTGATAAAGAAAGAGGCTACGCTGTAGCCTCTAACAGAAGTTTTATATTTGATCGTTAAATTCGAACGTGAAATGAACAAGATCTTTAAGCTTCAATTAAGTAAACGTGAGTTTTCTCTCCAAATCCATAGAAGTTGAGATGCGTTTTGCTTCGCGCATCGAAATCAATCCCTTGTTACATAATTGAATTAAGTGCTGATCCATTGACTGCATCTGATATTGAGCAGTCCCTTTCTCAATGTGATTTCCAATCTCTTCTAGATTGCCTTCCCGGATACAAGCTTGGATTGTTGTTGTCGTGCGCATCACTTCAACAACAGGAAGAAGATTATCTCCAGTCTTACTCTCAACAAGTCTCAAAGAAACCGTTGCGACAAGAATATCTGCCAGTCTCTGGCGGATTATTTCCTGAGAATCGGGCGGGAAGTGACCAATAATCCGATTTATTGTCGAAGCCGCATTCTGGGTATGTAAGGTTGAAAAAACAAGGTGGCCCGTTTCAGCCGCCTTAATACAAGCATCAATAGTTTCCAAGTCCCTCAGCTCACCAACCATAATGACATCTGGATCCATTCTTAGTGAGGCTTTTAATGCAGATCCAAAATCAGCAGTATCAATGCCAACCTCACGCTGAATGATGCAACTCTTAACCGAAGAAAACAAAAACTCAATTGGGTCTTCAATGGTGATGATGTTATAGGCATATTTTTCGTTGATGTAGTTGATCATTGAAGCGAGAGTTGTTGATTTTCCATTTCCGGTCGGTCCAGTAACAAGGACAAGACCGTTAGGAGCTTTCACTATCTCAGAGAGAACTGCTGGCAGTTTGAGTTTTTGGAAATCACCAATCTCCGGCGGGATAACGCGCATGACGATACCAATATTGCCGCGTTGTTTAAAAATACTGACCCTGAACCGACCGCTGTTTTCCAGTGAATAAGACGCATCAAATTCATTAAAATCAGCAGGGAGGTCACGTTTGTTTTTCTTCATGATTGTTGCAGCTATAAACTCAGTATCAGCTGCTGTCAAATTTGCTAATTTAGAGCGCAATAGCTGCCCATGAGCTCGGAAAAAGGGGGGATTATTGACTTCAAAATGAACGTCTGAAACCCTTTTTGCGAATGCTATTTCAAGAATTTGGTTGAGTGTCTTAATATCCATATAAATATCCTAACGAATAACTTCTGACTGGTGTGACCCATCGAGTCGTTTGCGGAACAAGGCATTTTCCATTGCAATTCCAGCTTGACCAACAAAAAATTCAAGGAAATCGAGCGATATTTTACTGGCCTGATTTGAACCAAAGTCAGCATATGTCAAGGTGATGATACGATCATTGCTTTTAAGTGGAAGCAATAAAAATGAAGAATCCGTCGGTGCACCAATCTCAGGATAGATCAGATCGCTAAAAGTCGTATCATCTGATAGTCCAAAGTGGCTTACTCCTGAGTTGATAATTTCATAAAAAAGGGAATCTCTGCGAATAGGAATGCGAAATTTCATTGGCGCAGCTGGACCATTTTCTTTATTGGAGACAATGCCTATACTGCGTTCTGCGATCAATTCATCTTTATTAACAATTAATGTCACTGTCCGCTCAAAGAGTTCACCAACAAATTGTAAAACAAGAAGTGAAATGTCAGGAGCTTTTCTCAATAAACGTAATCCAGATAGACTGTTCCTTAGCTTTGCAAATTGTTGTCGACGCTCTTCATTGAAACAGCCACGAATATAAACCTGAAACGTATTCAGAAAATTGACCATATCTTCAGCATATGTCTCTTCTCGCTCTGAGAAGTATGGCATTGGGAATACCGCCCGCGTTCCATCATTGAGAGATTGCAGCGAAAAAGTAAAATCGAGAGGTGATGCAAGTTGGATAATCGATATTTGTGGGTATTGAGCCATCTTCAATGAACGAACATCGATGATTTCTCCTTTGCTGAATCCACTTTTTTCAGGAACAGGGCTGCCAAAAACAAGGATTGGTTCGAGATACTTAAATAGTGCCCTATCAATTAAGTTATCGAGTTCACCTCTATCAGCCGTAACAAAAACCAGAATTCCTTCCTTTTTACACACAGTCATAATGGCATGTTGCAAGAACTCATCACAGGTATAAATAATAACGGCCTGTGAGCTTGATATCGAAGTGTTGGATCTATCATCTAATTGATATGTGGTTGATATGCTCGATAAAAAGTCGACCAAGCTTGCCTTGCCAGCTTCAGGAATGTCAGGAAGATTGCCATCAATCACTTGGCGATGGATATCTGCTGGATCGAAAGCCTCCAGACCTTTAAAAATATAAGGTTTTTTTCGTTCCAACTTATCAATATCAGCGAGGCCAAGAAGATCTTCAGACAAGAGAACCTCATCTTCACGACTCTCTTCGTATTGTTCTGGTTCTGGCTTGTGTTCTAATTCAACTTTGTTTTGTAGATGTTCGAGGGGGTTTTCATCAAGTGGTTCCTCGGAAAGTTGAATCTCTCCAGAATGGACTTTTTCATCAAAAATACGCAGAGCATCCATTAAAACCATCTGAGTATCTAAGGTGACTGTTTGTAGCTGTTTAGGAAGATAGCGATAATCGTCAGAGACTTTGATTTCATCTATGTCGAGGGTAAAAATTCCCCGCGTCCAACAGATCATCTCAACAACTGTCATCTCTATGAGAGTTTCAAGTGCTTTGAACGCAGCATCTTTTGATAAGCCACAATGCTCAAGTAATGTCGCGATAAGTGGTTTTCGTTCATCGCCAGAACGTTGCTGAACATCAAGGGCTTTATCTAAATCATCCTGTTCAATAATATGACTTTCAAGAAGAATCTTACCGATCTTAAGCTTCTCACTTGAATGGGTTGCGCTAACGATGTAACCGTTGTTAAATACTAACTGTCCTTCACCTTTGCGGCTGTAAACATTCAATGTTCCCGACTTACGGGTAGAATGAATCAACTGTATGACATCGACAATCGGGAGATGTTCTAGTTCGCCAGTGAGTGGCATCTGTTCCCTTCCTTTTTTGCGCTTGAGGTTTTGACGTGAATCAATCTATAAACAAATCTTTTCTGCTGGTTAGCAAAACAACGTTAAGATACATTAAACTAAAAAAGTCATAAGTATCAAGCAAATTCAGCATATATTGCTATAAATTGATGTTATATGGGCTCTTATGAAAAAATACTTCCTGTAGACCATAAATCTACTTCTAGTTGAACTTGAGTTAATCTCTTCAGGAGTAGCTAAATACATTTTAAAATTGTGAGACTTTATTTCGTCGTGTAGATTGGATAACACGAACTAACTTATCCCCATGATAGTTGTTATTGATACTGAACTTTTATGACAAACAAAATGGCAACTTCTTTTGGCTATAAAACGTTGCGGCTTTCCTCTATGCTTAAAGAAGTCGTGTGCCATTTAAGCAATAATAATCTCGATACGGAGATGGAGAACATATGTATAGAAGAACAAAGATTGTCGCAACTGTTGGCCCTTCCTGTGAGGAGAAGGATCAACTTGAAGCTTTGATGAAAGCAGGTGTTAATGTCTTTAGACTTAATTTTTCCCATGGGGAACATAGCCAAAAATCTCGTTGGGTTAAGC
>JADGDX010000022.1 GCA_016744675.1 Desulfuromusa sp.
GAACATTATCAATGAAATAAAACTCAAACAATGTAAGACATTTCAGACGCAAAGTAAACTTTGGTCAAGAGTTTTCCCCAAGCCCTTCCAACTGCATAATCCCGCATTGATGGGTCAAAACAGGAGAATCATTGCCGCCCCAACCATTTTCCATATCCCCATTTACTTTCAGCGATTAATCCGAACCTTACCTTTTAAATAATTATTAGGGTTCGGCTGTTCCCGGGTCCGGCATGAAGAGTGCCAACATTCCTGCAAAATTTGGTCACTGATCTTTATTTTATTCGCCCAGACGAAACCTCATCATCTGGCACAAACTCCACCAGATTCTCCACACGACAGTTAAAAAACGCACACAGCTTCCCAACATTATCTGTCGTCGTATTGTAACCACGTTGATTCAGAATCCGGGAAATCGTCGGCCGAGCAACATTGGAGCCTTCTGCTAGCTCGGCGATAGTCAATCGACGGCCTTCTCTAAATTCCCAATCGGATATCAACCTTTTTAAGTGAAAACGGATCACCACTACCTCCTTAATGAAAGCTACATCATAGCTCAAACTCAATATCATTTCACGCTCAATTTAAATCATACTTGAATCATTTAAATCCAACATGACACAAAAAAGCACAAATATGACTTGACTGATCGAAATGGATCATATATGATTCATACAAATCAACAACGACTCTTGTAAGATTCTCGATGAGTCAATACACCTAAAGGAGTTTTAGCATGGAACAACTAACTTACATGACAACAGAAGAATTGGCAGAACGCTTACGGTACGACGCACGCTATATCCGCAGTGCATTGAAGGACGCAGTATTTATTGAGGGAGTCCATTATATTCGCCCATTCGGACGCCGTCGGGTTCTTTACATCTGGGAATCAATTGAACGAGATATGGTCAAAGTTTCTATGGAACAAAAACCAACGATTCCTATGGCTGGAGGAGGTGTTTGTTATGGGTAGTGTCCGATCCAGAAAAGGTCAATTGTTTTTTGATTTTCGCTTTCAAGGAAATCGCTGCCGCGAACAAACCTTACTTGATGACACCCCCAAGAATCGCAGCAAGCTGGAAACCTTCATGGATCAGATAGATCGTGAGATCAAGCAGGGAACGTTTCAATATGAGAAATATTTTCCTGATAGCAGGAATCTGGATCGGATTTCTGAAAAACCGGCTGTTAAGCAGAAGGTTCGAGCTTCGGCAGCTGTAGACTCACCTCTCTTCAAAGATTTTGCTGAAGAGTGGTATCTGGAAAATGAGATCTCCTGGAAAATCAGTTATCAGGAAACGATTCGGGGAATCCTGGATAAACATTTGACCCCCCATTTCGGGGAAAGAGAAGTCAGCTGCATCACCAAGGGAGATATCCTTAAATTCCGTTCCTCACTCGCCAAAGTCCAGAACGGAAAAAAGAGCGGATTATCTCCTGACCGAATCAATCACATCATGACGCCATTGCGCATGATCCTTAATGACACAGCTGAACGTTTTCACTTTAGCACGCCTTGGGTCGGGATTAAATCATTGAAAGTCCCGAAAACTGATGTTAATCCCTTTACTCTGGAAGATGTTAAGCTTTTTTTGTCCAAAGTCAGAGTCGATTTCAGGGACTACTACATTACCCGTTTCTTTACTGCCATGCGGACAGGGGAGATTGATGGTTTGCTATGGAAATACGTAGATTTTGAACGACGGCAAATTCTCATAAGGGAGACTCTGGTTCAAGGACGAATCGAGACACCGAAAACAGCGGGATCTATCCGAACCATCCAAATGTCAAATCAAGTCTATGATGCGTTGAAACGTCAAGGGGAAGTGACCGGTCACTTGGGATCATTTGTCTTCTGCAATCGCAATGGCACAATGCTGAGCCACAACAATATAACCAAGCGGATCTGGTATCCCACTCTTAAGTACCTTGGCTTGAAACGTCGGCGTCCCTACCAGACAAGACATACCATGGCAACTCTGTGGCTTGCCGCGGGAGAGAATCCGGAATGGATTGCCAGGCAGATGGGACACACCTCAACCGAGATGCTATTTACTGTCTACTCCCGCTTTGTTCCCAACTTGACCCGCAGGGATGGATCCGCCTTTGAGAACCTGCTGGCTTCCAGGATTGGAGGGTCTCATGCCTAACCTTACCTCTCTTCAGTATCACACCCCGGGATCCATTGCCGGAGAGTTTCGCTTGCGGGACTGCTGCTTGAACTCAGCGAAAAACGGATGCCAGTATTTGCGTATCCATCTGGAAGATATGAGCTGCAGTGTTCCTGCGTATATCTGGCAAGAAGATATTTATCAGAGGTTCTACCTGCCCGATCATTCCCTCGCCCGCATTGAGGGACAGAGCCGTTATCATAGGAACTTACTGCGGGTTGATTTGAAGCGGATAGAACCCATTAGTCAGAAACGGCAAGGAGACGTGGTTCGATTAATCCCCAAAAGCGTCTGCCCACTTCCTGAGCTGTTGATAACCCTGCAAGCAGCAATCAACCGGATTACCATTCCTGCGCTACGGCATTTTGCCGTAGCCGTTCTCGCTAATGACAGTATTGCCTTTGCTTTTGTATCGGTACTAGCCAGCCTCAGTCATCACCACTGTTATCCCGGGGGGTTACTCAGACACAGCTTGGAATGCTTCCATATTGTTGGAAACCAGAAGGGTTTTTGCAGAGAAGATTACGAGCTGGGACTTATTTCGTCACTGTTCCATGATATAGAAAAAGTGTTGACCATGACTCACGATATGCAGCGTACCTCTCTGGGGAGTAGCATTGAACACGACAAGCTGACCTTTGAGCTGCTTGGCCCTTATCTATCAAAACTTGAGCGCAGTTGGTCCGCTGGAGCCAAAGAGTTACGCTACCTGCTGAAGTGGAAGATCAGACGCGAAGTTCCAGAATACAATATTGCCGATCTGGTGGCCTGCAGTGACCGACTCAGTGCCGGATTTGATATGGATCAGAAACAACTTCAGAAGGAGGATGATTATGAACGAATTCAATGACCTTGACCATAGGAAGTCACTGTCAATACTCATGATGAGGCTGTTCGACCTCTGGGGATTGACCCTAAAAGAGCAAGCTCAAATTCTGGGTTATTCTGCCAATAGCCAAAGTGTGATTCGCCGTTACCGTAGCGGGAAACCTTTGGCCGATAAAGAGGAATTGATGGATCGGGTCGGCATCCTGCTTGGGATCCAGAAATCACTGAGGTTGTTAATACCCAACGACAGAGATTTGGCGCACAGTTGGATCAGTCGACCCAACAAGGCTTTTGCTGACCAACGCCCACTTGACGTCATGCTAGAGGGGTACGAAGGGCTGCTGAAAGTCAAAAGCTACCTAAAGCATGCTTGTTATGGTTAACCATTCCGGTAACGTTACAGGAACGTACCAACTGTAACGTTACCGGAACAGGAGAAGGAAAAGGATTATTCTGTGGAACAGACAGTTAATTTGAAAAGATCCAGAGTGCAATTCTGTATTTGCGCATTCAAGGTGAGCGGGGCAGTCGTCGCAATGTGCGCTCTATCAATCATGAAGTTGTTTTTCCACATCAGTTACAAAATTGGCTGGAGAAATTTTTAAGATCACAACAAGCTTAAAAAGTGTTTTTATGCTTGGCTGACGAAGTCCTCTTTCCAGCAAGGAAATATAAGTGCGGTCGAGGTTACACTCTAACGCCAAAGCTTCTTGTGACATACCTGAATTCTTTCGTAACTTTCTTAAAACAGTTCCAAATGCTTGATTAATCTCCATTCCTATGTCCTTCCGCTGGATGACATAGTTGGCTTTGTGTGACAAATGGTCTACGGACTATAATCTTCAAATAATGACCTCAGTTCAACAACTGAACTAACCTTGCAGAAACAATTATTTGAAATTTATTGTGATGAAAAAAATGGCCAGAAGTACCAGTGGGAAAATGACGATGACAAAGGAACCAGTAACAGCCGACATCGCTTGACTTACTTCTATTGAAGGTTGATGAGAATTTCGTTTATAAAATCTTCAACAGGATATCCCATTGCGTCCAGCCAGTCATATAACTCAATAAAATCGAGTCTGCGAATCAGACTCTCAACTCTGGAGATATCCTGCTGGTTCCACTGAAGGCGCTGTGCAAGTTCCTCTTGGCTGATTCCATTAGATTTCCTTACCCATTTTAGATGGGAAATCATCTTGATGTATCTGGGGTCATGGATGCTTTTCATTCATCAATAATCGCCCAGTTTGTGAAATACACAAAAAGCGTGTTTTTATCTTGAATCTCTTCTCTTCCCTCTATAAAATAGCCCACTATCCAGCGGACTACCCGTTAACAACAAATTTACTTAAGAATCTTGAGGGATTATAGCCACAAGCAATGGCATTCATAATGCTTGTCTTGAGCTGTCGGCAGGTACCCTCGGCTATGTTTTAAGCGATGCGACGGCCGAGAAGGCGAGAAATCTCAACGTCAAGCGCTATCAACTAAAAGGATGAAGGGGGATAAATTGACTGATAAAAATCAAAAATATGAGAAAATTCAATCGTTTTTTTACATGTTGGCCAGCAAGTATATAATTACCCATGGGTCTGAATCAGAAGAAAAGTTTAGGGAAATTCTTGTTAAGAATGAACAGGGATGTAAAAGAACGAACCCATTCATGAAGTGTATATTGACGACCTTTAAAGTTGGTATCGGTGGTGGAGGACCTGCTGTCTTTGTCCTATGTCTAGTTGACTATGAAATATTGATACCTAGTTTCTTAGCCGCTACTTTTTCGCTTGGTTTACTCTACTCTTTGTGCGGATTACTATTTGATAAGACAGAAGGTGACAACCTTGCCATGATTGAACACTTTAAATGCCTTAGTCCGGCGGATCAGAAAGAAGCGTTTTTGTTTTTAAGGTACCAAGGACTTGAAAAACACAAAATGCAAGTTGCTGTTGATGAGGCCTTTAATGACGGCTTCATTATGGGGGGGAATAGCGATGAGGATTAAGTTGAAATAAATTTTATTTTTCAGCAATCGAGCTTTTAAAAGAGAGAATTAACGTTCTGGCCCTGTGTAATGACTTGGTGTCTAAACGTGCTCCCGACGTACTGGCATTCAACACTTAATTATGATTATAAGGAGGGTATAAGGATGAGGAATGTCGTAATATTTGGACTTTTGCTTTTCATTGTGTTTTTAGGAGGATGCTCAAATAAACCCGATAACGAAATTATTCTTAATACGTCTTACAATGGGATGAAGTCATTTTTCCCTTCGATCAGCCGTGATGCCATCCAAATCTTGAAAACTTATGAAGATGGTGCCAACACAGTCGCTGTTGTCCAGGCCGGAGATGCCATCTGTGAACTCCCCTTTATTGAATCTCAGGATGGTTGGATCAACCGTGGGATCAACTGTAACGGGGCTTATGTTTCACCAGAGCAGAAGATTAAAGACGAGAAATCAAAGTTTTATCAGCGGCTTCGGGTGTATGCAAACACTGCTTATCTTGATGGCCCACTCATCAGCGAAGATAATTCCATTCAAGTCCTCGGTCTTACTGTTGAGGAAGAGAACGAGATGATAATTCTTGATCACCAATTTCTAAACATAAAATTGGACAGTAAAACAGAGGAGGAATGGAATCAACAAATGGCACTTTATGTTACAGATTTCTGTACAAATGAGCTGCGTATGAAAGCCATGAAAGAAATCAATGTCAACTTCACTGACAACTATCAGGGAAGTGACGGTGTACCTATTTTTTATTTAAACCTCAATCGTGAAGTATGCTCCGAGGTTTGGGAAGAACTTGGAATGTGATTTCGTTCTGCTGTATCCCGTATAAGTTGCGATCTCCCTAACATTTTGGATCTGTCATATTCAAAAAATCTCTACTGGCTCTCCACTCAGCTAGTAGAGATTTAACAAAATACAAAGAGTCCATGCGAGTGACCAGATAGTGATCGAGAAAAGGAAATTAATCTCCCCCCTGACTTGGTTGCTAATTATGATGAAACCCAGCATTTTGTTCTAAATTCAAACCCGCCACCAATTATTTTGTGATTCCAGCCACCAGTCAGAAACTTCTAAGGATATCTGCGACTGGTTTTGTTACAATATGTGCGAAAGTGATCTGGAGGGATTGGGTAGAGGCGCTGTTAGTGTTCTGAATTCCATATGTTTAAGACAGATTTCTTACTGGAATGGGCGGGTTGTAGGATTTGTCTGTTTAGGTGTTTTGCCGTCCCTCAAATCAACCGGGTCAACTTCCGAGACACTTTGGGTTGGTCGGGACCTGATGCCGATCCGCCACCTATCGCACGTCACGCCTAAGCCTAATACACTCCCTGCCATCAACCCTTGCTAACAGCTTCATTTTAAGCTATTGTGCGAGTAAGTGGGTAAGTAAGGGCTAAAAAGAGGCTATTATGGACTACAAAGTTATGACGGATGGGGCCATTTCCGAAGAGGTGGGAAACCGCATAAAAAAACTTCGGTTGCGCCAAAATATCACGCAAGAAGAGATTGCGCAGCGAACCATGATCTCACTAACCTCCATTAAGGCACTGGAGAAGGGCAAGGGAAAGCTGAGCACCATCATCGCTGTGCTTCGTGAACTTAACGCTCTAGATGATCTGGATGCCTTTCTACCAGAACCGGGCATCAGCCCTTTACAGCTTGCCAAGATGCAGGGAAAACAAAGACAGAGGGCCGGGAGAAAGCCCGAGCAGACATCCAAGGCAAAGGAGACCCCTGAATGGTAGAGCGAGTCAATACGGCCTATGTGAAGATCTGGGGGCAAGTTGTTGGTGCTGTGTCCTGGCAGGGATCTGCCCGAGAGGGACATGCAACCTTCGAGTACGACCCGACCTTTTTACGCAGAGGCCTCGATCTCTCTCCGGTTCACATGCCGATTGATCGTGCTGGCGAGCTGTATGAATTCTGGACACGCAATTCAGATCCGGCCCTCGATACATTCAAGGGGCTCCCTGGGCTTCTGGCCGACAGCCTCCCTGACAAGTTCGGGAATCGAATCATTGATGTCTGGTTAGCCAGACAAGGAAGGGACGGCAGCGGCTTTACCCCCATTGAACGGCTTTGCTATACTGGCCAACGCGGTATGGGGGCACTGGAATACGCACCCTCACTCAACAACAGCTTGAATGCCACCACTCCGGTTGAAATTTCCCATCTGGTCTCTCTGGCTCAGAAAGTCATTGCCAAGCAAGAGATTCTCGATGTCTCGATCAACGGAAAAAAAGACACGGATGCCTTACTGGAAATACTGAGAGTCGGAACGTCAGCCGGTGGCGCACGCCCCAAAGCTGTTATTGCCATGAATGACGATGGCCATATCCTTTCAGGACAGACAGATGTTCCTGCAGGCTATGACCATTGGCTCTTGAAATTCGATGGTGCTGGGGATACGGAACTCCAGGAAACTGAAGGATTTGGACGTATTGAATATGCCTATTATTTGATGGCCCAGCAAGCGGGGCTAAACATGTCCAAATGTCGGCTTCTCGAAGAAGGAAGCAGGGCGCACTTCATGACTAAACGTTTTGACCGTCCTGCAGGGAAAAAGGTTCACATGCAATCGCTTTGCGGTATTGCACATTATGACTACAATCAACCCGGTGCCTACGGTTATGAACAAGCCTTTGCTGTTATGCGTAAGCTCGGGTTATCCAAAGTTGAAGCGGTTCAACAGTTCCGGCGCATGGTTTTCAACGCGGTTGCACGGAACCAAGATGACCATACCAAGAACATTGCATTCCTGATGGACCAGACAGGCAAATGGAGCTTGTCACCGGCATTCGATGTGACTTACTCTCACAACCCTGCCGGTGTCTGGACCAATAATCACCAGATGACTATCAATGGAAAGCGAAACGGTTTTGATATGGCTGATTTTGACCAGGTGGGGAGATCGATCGCCATCAAAAAACCGGCTGAAATTGTCGAGGAGATCACGGAGGTTGTAAACCAGTGGCCTACGTTTGCCAAGAACGCGGGAGTTGAAGATAAGAGTATCAAATTGATCAGAGAATATCATAGGCTTAATCTGTGTGGGAATGATCAGGCTTCTCGTCTCTAATCCGGCATCAGTGTCCTATAGTTCACCATTTCCATAACAAAAAAATCCTCAGCCGGCATAACTAAGCTGAGGATTTCTCATAAGTTGTGAGTTAAGTGCAGGCCTTACTGTTCCTTTGGCTCCCGATGCATTCTCCTCAAAGATTTTTTCGCAATTTGCCAGTCTTTCTTTTTGGGGGCTTAGATCTTGGCCGGAGGTGCTGACGCGTGCATAATCAACTCTCTGTCCATTTGCCATGCCTTGGCTCCTCTCCCCCTCCAAGCACAAAAGTCCTGTATTAAATTTCACTTCTCCTTTTTGAGATACGAAAACAAGCCTTATCGTTTTGATGTACTTTCAATAGGTTAGCAAAACAAGCTTTGTGATACGCACTTTTGAAATGATTTGGATCGATTAGTTCTGATATTTTAGCTAGATACGGGAAGGCTTAGCGGCTTAAATAAGGATTTTTGTTCGACAGAGCACTAGGATAAACCTTTGGGCTCACAATTCTTTGAACAACTCCAGATTTGCTGAGATATATGTTTTTATTTTGAAGATAATCGTGCCGAAACCGGTACCTTCAATTGAGGAAGATTTGCAAAATCACTGTTAATGATAATGTAACCGGCCAAACGTTTTTTATTTTCCCCAAACGCTGCCGAAACCTTTATATGGCTCCGTTCCCCCGGAGCAATTTCCAAAACATCCCATTCTGCTGAAATTGTGGCGCTGGTGACCTCAGGGGGACGCAGGGTAACCGTCCGTTTCGATTCGTTAACAACTTCAATCTCTCCTGTCAAAGGAGTATTATTTTCAACAACTCCCCAATTGATTCGTTGTGGTTGTAAATATAATTCTGCCTTCACTTTTCCACGCAAACTAAAGCTTACGACACTGTGTTTCGGATCGTTCGTTTCAAAAGTAACCATTTTTTGTACTGTTCCACGAAACCCACGAGAATCAAAGGTGAGCTGCAATTCACCCATACCACCAGGCTCTAACCTTCGAGTAGTCAGCAGTGCGGCGGTACATCCACAGGAACTACGCAATCCTCCAATATCTAAAACCTGATCCCCTGCATTGTGAAAACGAAATGTATGTGTCGTGTCTTCTCCCTGAACAATCTCCCCAAAATCATAGTTTAAACGTTCAACGACCAACGCTGGCACCGCAAATGCAGATTTAGCGACAAAGAAGAGTAACAATATCAAAAAACAACGCATAAAAGACCCCTGTCTGGTTCAGATACTTTTCTAACAATGCTGAATCATAGCATATTTTCACCTACAAAACACCCGGCAAGCCGTTAGTTACAATTGACAGAACTCCTTCGTTCCTGCTATAGCTTGCTGTCAAACTATAGACCTTAGGGAGTAATAGATAAAATGGCGGAAGCGAACCGCAAAATTCTTTTTTCACGAGAAAGAATAGCGACAGAAATCAAACGTCTTGGCCAGGAAATCAGCCAGGACTATGGTGATCAAGAAATTATGTTGGTTGGAGTCCTGAAAGGCTCCTTTTTATTTATTGCAGACTTGATTCGCGAAATTGAATCACCATCAATTGTCGATTTTGTCAGACTGGCTAGTTATGGTTCTGGGACCAAAACTTCGGGAATCATAGAGTTTCGTAAAGAACTTGAAATGCCAATTCGTGATCGTCACGTCATTATTATTGAAGACATTGTTGATAGTGGCTATACCTTGGAATGCCTTTACAACAAATTACTTCTACAAGAGCCACGATCATTAAAAATTTGCACATTAATTGATAAAAGTGCGCGTCGGGAAGTCGAGATAGAAGCCGATTATATTGGCATCAGCATGGAGGATGGTTTTATCATCGGCTATGGGCTTGACCACGACGAAAAGTACCGCAACTTACCGGATATTTATCTGGTTGAAGAATCCTAATTTCGGCAACTAGCACAAATCGTCATATTCATCATCGATACAAGTACGTCGAAAGCTCTAGTCTCATCCAAAATGAAAATGCATACCAACAATTAGGTAGCCTTGACAAAGGAGAACGTCTGATGATCATTGTTTGCCCTGAGTGTTCGACCAAATTCAAAGTCAACCCAGATCGAATTCCTGAAACGGGAGCACAGGTACGTTGCGCTCGTTGCAAGCATGTTTTTTTGGCTAATAAACCAACTGAGCATGACATACCTGTCGAAACCATTCCAGAGGACCAGCCTCAAGTATCACCTGACCAGATAATTGATCATTCTGAAAATCGCGATGGGACAGAAACCGATTCTGACTTTAGCTACGATAAGTTTCAAGAGCTCGATTCAAACACAGCGGAAGAGGAAACATTTACCTTTGGTGAGGAGAGCTCAGATGATAGTAACAATGCTTTTTCTTCCACCAGTGAGGTTACGGGTTCAGAGTTACCAGATGATAACAATTTTACTTTCGGTGAATCGGAAGATCAACCTGTCAGTCCCATCGAAAAGGTGATAGGAACAAACAAAGACGACTCGCCTATGAGTGAGCCGACTGATCAAGAGGTTCCTCCTCAACAGGAGCTCCCAGAATCCCCTGCAGAGCCAGAATTCCCCTCGCATCCCGCTCCAGAAAAAAAAGGGGGCGCTGCCTCAAGTATCATTCGTATTTTACTCCTGATCATTCTAGGGATTTTAATCGTTGGTGGTGTTTTTATTTATATGAACGGAACTGACCAATTCAATCAAACTATTCAACAATTCTTAGGGCAAAATATTGATCAGCCGGCGCAAGCCGGCCAGATCACTCTTGCCAATCTTGAAGGAAAATTTATAAAAAATGATCTAGCGGGTGAACTTTTTCTTATTCGGGGAAATGCAATCAATAGTTTTGCTGAGCCACGAGCAGCAATACAGGTAAAGGGGGTCATTTTTGATCAGAATGGAAAACCGTTATTACAAAAAACAGTTTTTTGCGGTAACGCCATCGATGACGAAAAACTGTCATCATTACCATTCTCCGAACTCGAAGAAATCATGGGAAATCAGTTTGGAAGTGAACTGAGCAATATGAAAGTCGATAGCAAACAAGTGATCCCCTTTGATATCGTTTTTAAAGACCTGCCTAAAAATCTCTCTGAATTTAGCGTGAAGGTAACATCGTCTCAACCTGCCACGGAATAACCTTCAAACAGATAAATCCTTTCTAGCGCATATCAAAGTTTTCCATAAGTTTATCTATTCCTAATTCGTAAAAAAATGAAAAAAAAACGGCAACTGTATTAAACAGCTACCGTTTCTAAACTTGTCGATGATCTGTGAAAACTAGTCAGCAGAAATAGCATCTACTGGACAAGAATCAACACAAGCACCACAATCAGTACAGGAATCTGCATCAATTGTGTAGACATCGCCTTCACTGATTGCATCAACTGGGCAAGTGGGCAGGCAAGCACCACAAGCAATACACTCGTCAGAAATTACATGTGCCATGATTTTTCCTCCTAAATTAATATGAGTATTTTTCACCCGACTACCGGGCGCTCTGAAATGTCTTTTATCAGATATTCTCCCCACTGTCCAGAGGAGAAAAAGGCTTGCTAAAAAACTGTCAAATAAGCTAGCCTGTCAAGAATATAAAGAAGTAATCCCTTGCTGTAAAAGGGGTTATAGCCTTCATTAACAACAGACAACCCCAGCCTTAACAACAATACAATCATACACAAGGAGATGAAACATGGATATTTTAGCTCTGAATTGTGGGAGTTCTTCGGTCAAGTATCAGCTTTTTGATTGGGAGAAAAAATTAGTCATTGCAAAAGGTATGGTAGAGCGCGTCACAATTGGTGACTCCTACATCATCCATGAGGTCCCTGGCAGAGAAACCTATCGCGAAGAATATGAATGTCCAGATCATAAAACCGCTGTCCATCTGATTGTAAAAGTTCTCACAGACTCAACTTACGGAGTTGTTAAAGATATGAGTCAGATCTCAGCCGTTGGACATCGCGTTGTCCATGGCGGTGAGAAATTTGCTTGTTCTGTTCTCATTGATGAGACTGTTCTCGATGCAATCAAAGAAGTCCAACATCTAGCGCCACTCCATAATCCACCGAATATAGCTGGAATTGAAGCGGCTCAGGTGAACCTTCCTGATGTTCCACATATTGCGATTTTTGACACAGCCTTTCATCAAACTATCCCTGAGGCAGCATATACCTATCCCGTCCCTCACGAGTGGTATGCCGACCATGGCGTCCGTCGCTACGGTTTCCATGGGACCAGCCATCTCTATGTCTCTAAGAGAGCTTCCGTTCTTCTGGATAAGAAACCTGAAGAGTGCAATGTTGTTACGATGCACATTGGTAACGGAGTCTCCCACACAGCCATCAAAAACGGAGTTTCAGTCGATACATCAATGGGCCTCACCCCCCTAGAAGGTGCGGTTATGGGAACCCGATGTGGTGATATAGACCCGGCCATTCCGGCATTCATAATGGAACGCGAAAACCTTTCCCCTAAAGAGATTGATAGCCTTCTCAATAAAAAGTCGGGGATCTACGGAATAACGGGTGAGTTTACTGACCGGCGCGATGTCATAGAAGCTGCCGAAGCTGGCAACAGCCGTTGTGAGCTAGCTCTTGAAATTGAGGGCTATCGTTTGAAGAAATATATTGGTTCTTACTTTGCTGCTCTTGGCCGCCTTGATGCCGTTGTGTTTACTGCTGGTGTTGGAGAAATGGGCTGGTTAATCCGAGAGAAGGCATTAGAAGGGCTTGAGGACATGGGAATCAAGCTGGACAAAGAAAAAAATCGCAACACAATGACCCGAAAAGCAGAAACAACTATCACTACTGCTGATTCACCAATTAAAGTTTTCGTTATTCCAACTAACGAGGAACTAGTTTTCACTGAGGATGTCGTTGCCATTTTGGAAGAGACTTACACTGATCACATGAACTTTGAATATACTTTCGCTAAAAAAGATTTCCAGCTCCAATAGGTTCCCACCCTAGTTGTTTTCCGGGACATAGCACAAAAATGTCCCGGAAAACGATTTTCTCAATAGTACTTCTCGCCATAATCAGGAACCTGACTGAACCATTCATGATGCGTTCTCGCCTCAATCAATGCCATTTTTGTTTGCTCAACAAGCTTTTGTCGATCTTTAGGATAGCTCCCTGCTAGATTCAAAATATTAGAGACATGATTAGAACGCAATATTGTCTTTTGAGGATTCAACCGTTCTAAAATCGTTAAAGTTTCCTCAATAATTTCACCATTTGTCAGTGGTTTAATTGAATCAAAATATGCATCGTTATGACGCTGGAACATCGTTAACAACGAAAAATAACTGGGAGAAAGTTGGTTTATCCACTCGGCTGTTGCAACAGCATGCTCATAACTGCGTTTTCGCCCAGCTAAACCAAGTATCGCTGTTATGGAAAGTTTCATCCCCGCATCTTGTCCTTTTTGGCACAGCGCCAACATCCGTTCAGGACCAAACCCCTTAGCAGTAAGATTCAGCGTCAGCTCATCTCCACTTTCAAGGCCGAAATAAAGAATTCGCAACTTCCTTAACCTTAATTGCTCTAATTCAATAATATTTTTCGTCGTTAAGCTATTTGGAGAAGCATAGATACCAATGCGGGTTAAACTTGGGAATTTATCACTCAAATAATCAAGTATTTCAAGAAGATCAGACTGGGGATAAACCAGAGCATCTCCATCAGCAAGAAAAACTCTTTGATAATGGTGACGGTGCTGCTCGAGGAGACAATCGATATCATTCTTAATCTCTGCAACACTCCGAAGCCGGAAACGTTTCGCTTTATACATTCCACAAAATCGACATTGATTCTGACTGCAACCAATCGTAATTTGCAGAATCAGAGACCTCGCTTCTGATGGTGGTCTGAACACAGGTTCTTCATAGTTCAAGTAGGTCATTTAAACTCCTATCTCGTTTCAACTGAATAGTCAGTAGCTCATGTTAGCACAGACAAAAGGGCAAACAAACCGTGACGGCACTTGCATTTAATTGTAAAAAACCGCTATCTTTCGACATTACAATAAAGATTGAAAACTTCGAACACCCTCACGGAGAAACTTATGCATAAAGTACAAATATCTGACACCAAAGAAACCTATCCGGTTGGGAAAATTGTCTGTTTAGGAAGGAACTATTTAGATCATATCCGTGAGCTTGGCAATAAAATCCCTGGGAAACCGGTTATTTTCTGTAAACCATCCAGCAGCCTTCTTTCTGACGGTGGCACCATCATCATTCCTGAATATTCAAATGATTGTCACCATGAATTGGAGCTGGCCTTGCTTGTAGGGAAAACGGGGAAACATATCCCAGAGAAAGATGCAATCTCGTACCTATGCGGGTATGGAGTGGCTCTCGACTTAACTCTGCGCGATATTCAGAGTGAACAGAAAAATCTAGGTCTTCCTTGGGAAATTGCTAAAGGCTTTGATACCTCATGCCCTATTTCCAATTTCACTTCCGTTGATAATATCTCTGATCCGAACAATCTCCAACTGACCCTCAAGGTTAATGGGACAATTCGGCAACAAGGAAATACGAATCAAATGATGCGCTCAATAGAAACAATTATCGCTGAATTTTCTAAAATCTACACCCTTGAGCCGGGCGACATCATTCTAACTGGAACTCCCGCTGGGGTAGGTAGGATTGAGTCAGGAGATTGCCTTGAGGGATACATAGAAAAAGTCGGAACCCTGAAGGTGTCAGTCGCGTGAAGCAAAGTTTCGCCTTAATTGGCCCCGGCCGCGTTGGCTGCGCCATCAGTAAACGGCTCTATCAAGCGGGCTATCCAATAACTGCTGTTGTCAGTCGGCAAAAGCAAAGGGCAATTGAGGCATGTACCTATATCGGCTGCTCGACAAAGCTTGCATCCATTCAATACACATGCGCCGAGACCACTCAAATAATTCTATTAGCCGTTCCAGACGACAGCATCGAATCGGTCGCACATGTTCTCCAGACAAAGGGGAAAACACAGAAACAAACGGCGCTGGTACATTTTAGTGGCCTTCACTCAGCGGATATCATGTCCCACGACAAATCAACTCGTCCGCTTCTCTCACTGCATCCACTTCTTCCTTTCCCCGATTCACAAACGGCATTTAACAATTTGAAGCAGTGTCCATGCGCCCTAGAAGGAAATGGAGAAGAAGCATTAATCTTAGGGAAACAGCTAACGACTGCTATTGGCGGGGCTCCGTTCACTCTTAATCAAAACACAAAAGTCCTTTACCACGCAGCAGCATGTATTGCATCCAACTATCTCGTGACCCTCGCTGCTTCTGCCCGTGATTTATTGGTCAAATGTGGAATGAAGCCCGGACAAGCAACACCATTATTACAACCATTGATGCAAGCATCTCTGAACAACGCCATAAACCTTGGGCCTGAACAGGGCTTAAGTGGCCCTATAGTACGCGGTGACATAGGAACCGTCATGCAGCACCTTCAAGCGCTTAAAGATGATGCTCCAGAACTATTACAAAGCTATCTGAGCATGGGGCAACTTACTGCGGATGTTAGTGAAAAGTCTGGCAGACTGAATCAAGAGATGCTCTTTAAGATTCAGCAATTCCTATCAACTGAAGCAGAAAAAACGTTCAAAGACTAATGGACGTCAGTTCGAGGGGGGAAGGATAATTAAAATTATTTATTTTTTAGATGTTTTATAGTAGGATTCGAAATTCAACACATGAACGAAGTCATTGATATAAATAATAATATCTAAAAAGTCGTCCTTTGATATCGGGGCAAAAGAAAGGGTTTTGCTCGGTTTGCAGCAAATATACCTGAAAGATAAAAGTTATTCTGTCGACAATCTCCCCTCTGAACCAAGTCTATTGGTTGAGCTATTAGACTTGTGCCATGATGACAGTTCCAACTTTGAAATGTTTTCAACGGCAATAAAAAAGGATATCAGCCTCAGCACAAAAATCTTACAAGTCGCAAATTCCCCTGCTTATCGCCAGTGGAACAAAGTCGCCGATATCCGTAGAATGTTAATTGTTCTGGGGATGGTTAATGTGAAGCACATTGTCACGACTTGTGCCATTCAACAATTTTTTGCTGAGCTCACACGGGACTTTAGCCAACAAGTGCAATTCATCTGGTTTCGGGCTTTAACGTGTGCGAATCTGGCAGAAAAGATTGCCACTCTCGTCAGATACGATAAACCTGGTGAGGCCTTTCTTGCCGGACTTCTTCACCAAGTCGGGATGCTCCTTCTCCTATTAAACCGTGAAGATAGCTACCTGCCGATCTTGCAGCGTTACTATAATGAAACAGAGTTTTTTACCGATCTGGAACAAGAGCATCTACAACTTACACACTGCGAATTAGGTGCAGCATTAGTTGAAAGTTGGGGCCTTGATTCATTTATTTCTGACGCTATTCAGTTTCAGCAAGCTCCAGCGGAAGAACTACTTAGCTCACCGACTCTATTAAAAATTCTCGCAGTTGCCAGCCCCCTTAGTTCAAAAAATAGCGCCCGTAGCGATAGTAAAAATCTAGAAAAAGCAGGCCTTCTGTTTGATATGACAGAAGACACAATTCTTAATTGCCTGTCAGTCGCTACAGAAAAAAGTCGTCAAATGGTTACAGATCTTGGTTTTAGTGGAAAGCTCTATTCAGAAGAAAATGAAGAGGGTATTTTTGATCCGGAAAAGAACCTAAGTGATAATAAAAAGCTCGCTGGAAAAGTCAAAAATATTGCCCTTAGCAATACTATTGGAAAGAGCGAGGAAACAGAACTGATCGAATTCACTAAAGAGATCAGAGTCAACATCAGCACCCTTTTCAACCTGAATCAACTTTTTTTCTTTAAAGTCGACGATAACAAAACAACCCTCTCAGCAATCAATGACCTGGAACTAAATAAGCTAGATGAAATAGAATTTAGGGTTGAAGATAAAAATAGCCTTTTGGTTAAATCTTTTAGCGATAAAGTTGGAATACATTCTTTTGTAGAGAATGGTTCAATTGCAGACAAACAAGTTATCAGGCTCCTTGATTCTGGTGGTGCTTATTTCCTTCCAATCCATAGTGATGGAGATGCTATCGGAGTCCTTGTTCTCGGGACGAATGAACATGAGTGGCCATCGCTACAAGGAAAAATAGAATTATTAAAGCTGCTAAGTGGTGAAATGGCGAGAAAGTATTTTTCTCTAAGTCAATCACAACAACCCAGCATGAGCATTGTTGACTTTAAAAAAGTAGCTCATGAAGTGAGCAACCCTCTGACCATTATAAATAATTACCTGTATATGCTAGGTAAAAAAATTGATAGCGATCATTCAGCTCAAGAAGAGCTTAAATTCATAAGTGAAGAGATTGAAAGAGTTGGAAGTATCCTTCTCAGAGCGAAAGACCCTGACGCCCCAACAAAAATGAAATATAAACTTGTAGATATCAATAAATTATTAAGCGAGCTAGATACTTTATTTAAAGGATCTCTCTATAAATCAAATCAGATAGAATCGACATTAATTCTAGACAAACAAATCCCCGTCATCAGCTGTCCAAAAGACAAATTGAAACAGATCGTAATGAATATCATTAAAAATGGTGTTGAAGCATTACAGGAAAACGGGACGATTAAAATTTCCAGTCGTGATAATTTCTACCAAAATGGCAACCAATATGTAGAGATTTCAATTCAAGATGATGGCCCAGGGATCGATACTGAAATATTGAAAAACTTATTCAAACCAGTAACAAGTACCAAAGAAGGCCATTCTGGCTTGGGACTTGCCATCGTAAACACGTTAGTACAAGAGGTAGCAGGAAGTATTTCCTGCTACTCGAACAAGGGGGAAGGGACAGAGTTTAAAATCCTTATACCTCGCAAACTTGAAGAGAGTGAGATTGAGCTGAAATGATGGACATCGGTCATTTCAATAAATTCCAGAACAAGGACATGACAACAGAAGAAGTCAAAGTCATGATCGTTGATGATGACCAAGCCGTTGCGAGAAGCATTGGGGGGATTCTTTCGCTCAACGGGTTAGATGTGAAAATCGTCGACAGCGGGTTTTCCGCGCTTGAGGAATTACGTAATAACAGCTACGAACTTGTTCTTTTAGATCTGAATATGCCCGGCATGGACGGAGAAGAAGTTCTTGATCATATCAACAGTTACAACATGGACACCAATGTTATTGTTGTCAGTGGTGAATCAGAGATACGTAAAGCAATCCATGTTCTTAAAAATGGGGCTAAAGACTTTATCCGAAAACCCTATACGACTGACGAATTACTTTTTTCAATTACCAACGTACTCGAGAAAATACACCTTGAACGTGAAAACCAAAAAATGGTTGAAAAGCTGGAAGAATCAGAAGCCCTTCACCGCTTCATCGTCCACAATTCTCCAGATTTACTCTACATGCTGGACAGAGACGGTCATTTTGTTTTCATCAATAAAAATACGATTAAAACACTTGGATACAGCAGAAAAGAAATCATAGGGAAACATTACCGAGAGTTGGTTTACCATAAAGACATCGACAGGGCAGACCTCTTTTTCAACAATAAGCAATTTCCTAAAAACACCAAAAATCAGGAATTAAGGCTAAGGTGTAAAAATGATAAATCTCTCCTGCATGTTGAAGTTCGTGCAATCAACATAGAAAAAAAGATTTCAGGCGGATACAAGCTCGGTCGGAACTATAACCGGAAAGAAAGTTTTATCGGAACCTATGGAGTTGCTAGAGACATCTCTGAAAGAAAAAAAGCTGAAGAGATCATCCGCTTTCAGCACAATCATGACCTCTTAACTGGGCTTCCAAACCGCGCTCTTCTGAATGATCATCTTTCATCATTAATAATTCATTCAAATATAAACAATGAAAAGTTTGCCCTTCTTTTTATCGATATCAATCGTTTTAAATTAATTAATGACACATACGGACAAAGTATTGGCGATGAAATATTACAAGGATTTGCCAAAACACTAAAAAAATGTACTCGCGCGGAAGATTCTCTGGCTCGATTAGGCAGTGATGAGTTTATCTTATTGATTTCAGATATAAATTCGAGTGAAGACGCTATCGCAACTGCCGAAAAGATAATAGCAGAAACATCACTTCCCTTTAAACAAGACGGGCTTGAAGTTTATATTACTCTGAGTATTGGAATTGCTATCTACCCTGACAATGGACAAACCAAGGAGGATTTGATTAAAAACTCCGACATTGCAGTCTGTAGCGCAAAAACAAAAACAAGAAACAGATATTGCCTCTATAGCAAAAAGCTCAAGAGTAAAAACAGCAACACCGTTTTTGTCGAGAATTTAATCAGAGATTCGATTAAGAATGATCGCTTTGTTGTTTTCTATCAACCCCAAGTCAACCTTTCAACAGGCAAAGTTCACGCCGCAGAAGCTTTAGTAAGAATTTCTTCGGTCAATGACAATCTCATTTTACCAGGGAAGTTTATCGCCATTGCAGAAGAGACTTCTCTCATCAATGATATCGGTGAGATCGTCCTCGAAAAAGTCTGCCAAGACATTTCTGAATGGAACAAAGAAGGAATTCATCTACAAATTTCCATCAATGTTTCAGCCAGTCAACTCGCAATGAATCATTTTGCCGAATATGTCCTAGAGATACTAAATGATCACGGGGTCGATCCAAACGAAATCGAGCTTGAGATAACCGAAAATATCCTTGTCCAGAACACCAGACAAACTTTATCCAATATTGTTATCTTGACTGAAGCAGGAATTAAAATTGCCATCGATGACTTTGGCACTGGTTATTCTTCCCTAAGTTATCTCGATCATCTCCCCCTAAATACCTTGAAACTCGACCAGTCCTTTTTGAAAAAAATTACCGCAAAAAATATGCATAACACTATTATCCCTGCATTAATTACTGTCTCCGAAGGTCTACAGCTCGACTTCATTGCCGAAGGTGTGGAGACAAAAGCGCAACACGAATACTTATTACAACAAGGATCTTGTATCGGACAGGGGTACTACTACAGTAAACCGATTGAAAAGAATCATCTAATCAAGTTTATCAATAAATATGGGATTTAAACAATCGGTCGTTCAAACAAAAAAACCGCCAGCAATTGGCGGTTTTTTTGTTTGGAGAATAGGCTCTAATCAATCAATCTTGCTGCAAAGCCGCATGTGCTGCTGCCAGACGGGCGATGGGGACACGGTACGGTGAGCACGAGACATAATCCAAACCGATCTTATGACAAAATGCAACACTTGATGGTTCACCGCCGTGTTCACCGCAGATTCCTACCTTGAGGTCAGGGCGGGTCCGCCGGCCTCTCTCAAAACCAATCTTTACCAACTCACCGACTCCGCGTTGATCCAAAGCAACAAACGGATCTTTTTTCAGAACGCCATTCTCAATGTAGCTGGGAAGAAAATGACCAGCATCATCCCGCGATAATCCATACGTCGTTTGAGTCAGGTCATTTGTTCCAAAAGAGAAAAACTCTGCTTCTTGTGCAATTGCATCAGCAGTCAAAGCGGCCCGAGGTAATTCGATCATAGTTCCAATTAAATAATCGACTTTGACACCATAGCCCTGACACACACGGTCAGCCACCTTAACAGCATTTTCTCTCAATATTTTCAATTCATTCACATGGCCGATGAGAGGAATCATGATCTCAGGAACAATCGTAAAACCTTCATTTTTTACAAGTTCACAGGCCGCTTCCATAATCGCCTGAACCTGCATATCGTATACTTCAGGATAGGTGATACCCAGGCGACAGCCTCGGTGACCTAGCATTGGATTAAATTCGTGAAGTTGATCAACATGTTCTTTAACTTCAGAAAAACGAACACCAACGGCGTTTGCGAGTTCCGAGACATCATCATCGGTTTGTGGCAAAAACTCATGCAGTGGTGGATCCAACAATCGGATGGTAACAGGCAGCCCTTTCATCTCTCGGAAGAGTCCACTAAAATCCCCTTTTTGCATTGGAAGGATTTTAGCAAGAGCACTCTTCCGACCGTCTAGATCACTAGCAAGAATCATTTCACGCATTGCCTGAATGCGATCACCTTCAAAAAACATATGCTCAGTTCGACATAGCCCAATTCCTTCGGCGCCGAAATCACGAGCTACCTTAGAATCATGTGGTGTATCAGCATTTGTTCGCACTTTGAGACGACGGTACTTATCAGCCATTCTCATAAAGACCGCAAAATCACCCTGCACCTCGGGCTGAATTTTAGGTATATCCCCAAGCATCACCTCACCACTCGAACCATTCAGAGTAATAACATCCCCGCGCTTTACTATCTGGCCGGACTTAAGTTTTACTTGTTGTTTTTCATAGTCAACCTTGATATCACCACAACCTGAAACACAGCATTTTCCCATCCCGCGAGCAACAACTGCAGCGTGAGAGGTCATTCCACCACGGGCAGTTAAGATACCTTCTGCTGCATGCATACCGTGAATATCTTCTGGGCTTGTTTCAATCCGCACGAGAATCATTTTTTTCTTCAGTCGCGTTTGTTCTTCCGCTTCATCTGCATTAAAAACAACCTGCCCCGTTGCGGCACCAGGGGAAGCAGGTAAACCCTTTGCTACAATCTCTTTTTTAGCAATAGGGTCAAGCGAAGGATGCAACAGCTGATCAAGCTGCGCTGGGTCAACACGCAAGACAGCTTCTTTATCGGTGATCAAACCCTCAACAACCATATCGACAGCTATCCGAATAGCAGCATGAGCTGTTCGCTTACCGGTCCGAGTTTGCAACATATAAAGCTTACCTTTTTCAATCGTAAACTCGATATCCTGCATATCTTTATAATGCTGTTCAAGGATTGAACGGATATTGGCCAACTGTGCATAACTATCGGGGAGCACCTCTTCCATTGATGGCAAGTCACCATCCTTATGCTTCGCCCGATTAATCGGCTGAGGGGTCCGAATCCCGGCAACAACATCCTCCCCCTGTGCGTTTACAAGATACTCGCCATAGAAATAGTTTTCTCCAGTGGCCGGGTCTCTGGTAAATGCAACACCCGTGGCACAATCATCACCCATATTGCCAAAAACCATCCCCTGAACATTAACTGCAGTCCCCCAATCGATTGGGATCGAATGAAGCTTACGATAAGTTACCGCGCGAGGAGTCATCCACGAACCAAAAACAGCACCAATTGCCCCCCATAGTTGCTCTAAAGGATCATCAGGAAAGTCTTCTCCTTGATGCTTTTTGTAGCTCGCTTTGTATTCAACAACCAACTGCTTGAGGTCATCCGCGGAGAGATCGGTATCTAACTCAACATTTTTGTCATCTTTTTTCTCTGCCAAAATCCTCGCAAAGGTCTCTCCATTGATCCCTTTAACAACAGTGGAATACATCTGAATGAATCGACGATATGAATCGTAGGCAAAACGGGGATCATTACTCTGGCTAATAACACCTTGGATCGTTTGATCATTCATCCCAAGATTGAGAACTGTGTCCATCATTCCAGGCATCGAGGCTGGAGCACCGGAGCGCACCGAAACAAGGAGAGGATTCTTGCTATCGCCGAAACCCTTATCCATTTGCTGCTCTAGAACCTTCAAAGCGGTATCTACTTCGTCTCGTAGCCCGTCAGGATAAGTACGGTTATTACTATAGAAAACGCTACAAACATCAGTCGTTAAGGTAAATCCAGGGGGGACAGGTAATCCTATTGACGTCATCTCAGCAAGGTTAGCCCCTTTACCACCTAAGAGCTTTTTCATGCTTCCATCACCATCAGACTTACCACCACCAAAGGCGTAAACAAACTTAGACATATGAATTCCTCCCCAATAAAGGTCTTAACTTATAATGTTTTTATGCGATCCGACGAAAATCTGCAATTCCCTCAAACAACCCAGCAATATGAGTCAACAGGGCCAAGCGATTATTTTTTACTGCTTCATCATCGACCATGACCATGACTCCATCAAAGAACGCATCAACGGGTTGGCGTAAACTCGCAATCGCTTCCAAAGATCCGACATAGTCCCTCTTTGCATTGAATCCATCAACGCTCACCTGAACATCCAGTAAACGTTCAAAAAGGATCTTTTCACAATCATCACAGAAGAGGTCTTTATCAACGGGTGCATTGAGACCATCTTTTATAATATTGCCGACACGCTTAAAAGCACTTGCAAGAGGTTCGAAATCATCACCTTTTTTCAAGGTGGAAAGAGCCTTTATCCGCTCCAAAGCATCAACCGGCTCAACAAATGATGCACTCAGAACCGCATCGATCACATCAGCTGGATAATCCTGTGCAGACAACATGTTAACGAACCGTAAGCGAATAAATTTAACGACATCGTTAATAATCTCTTCAGCATCACGTTGGAGCTTTGCATCCAATAAATGAACGCTCTTTGAAACCAAGTCAGGAATCGAAACGGCATAACCACGGTCTATAACTATCGCAAGAATACCAATAGCACTCCGACGTAAAGCATAGGGATCAGCTGTCCCGGTTGGTATGAGCCCAACACTGAAGCACCCACAGATCGTATCAATTTTATCTGCGAGAGAGATAAAAGCACCGACATCATCACTAGGGAGATCGCCACCGGCCTGAACTGGAAGGTAATGTTCATAAATTGCCGTTGCAACACGAGAATCTTCTCCTTCTAAAAGAGCATACTCACGCCCCATAACCCCCTGTAACTCTGGAAACTCATAAACCATCCCTGTTTCAAGATCACATTTGGCAAGGGTTGCAGCACGTTTGGTCATTTCGAGAGTCTTTGGAGCAAAGGTCTCTGCTAGCTCGGAAGCAAGACTTGTAAAACGAGAAACTTTCTCAAAACTTGTTCCTAATTTTGCCTGATAAATGACCTTTTTTAGGGCATTTAAGCGATCCTCAAGCTTGCTCTTTTGGTCCTCATTCCAGAAAAACATTGCATCTGACAAACGGGCCCTAAGAACACGCTCGTTTCCTGCAACAACAACACGAGGGTCCTTCGTCAGAGTATTGGCAATCGTAACGAAGTGGGGTAATAATTTTCCCTGATCATCAATCAATGTGAAATAACGCTGGTGTTCACGCATACTCGTGATTAGAAGCTCTGGGGGGAGTTGGAGAAAACGTTCTTCGATTGTTCCAGCCAATGCCTGGGGCGTTTCTACCAAATAACAAACTTCATTTAAAAGATCTTCGTCAGGATTAATCTTACCGCCTAATTCTTTGGCAAGAACTGCAAGCTGCTCTTCGATTAACTTGCGACGCTTTTCAGCCTGAGGAATCACATGATGCTGTTCAGCGTTAACAATATAGTCTGCAGCACCGCTGACCGTAAATTCACCCGGGGCCATAAAACGATGACCACGTGACTTATTCCCACTTTGTGTATCGCCGAAAATAAAAGGAACAATCTCACCATCAAATGTCGCAACAATCCAATGTATGGGACGAACGAAACGGATATCAAGATCTTTCCACCGCATCGACTTCTTGAATGGGATTTTACCAATGACTCGGGGAAGGATTTCCGGCAACTGCTCTACCGATTGACCACCCTCAATGACCTTAGACAGAAACAAGTACTCACCTTTATCTGTCACGATGGTTTTGAGTTCTTCAACACTGACACCATTGGTACGCGCAAAGCCTTCAGCAGCCTTCGTTGGTTTACCATCAGCATCAAAAGCTATTCGCGCGGGAGGTCCGGTTAACTCAAGTTCTTGACGCTGTTGTTGGGTTGCGACATCAGCGACAGAAATTGCCAATCGTCGCGGCGTGGCAAAAGTGCGAATCTCGCCATGTGTTATCCTAACCAGTTCTAATTCCCGACAAAGTAGTTTTTCGATATCTTTCAGCGCTTGGGGGATAAACCCGGCTGGTATTTCTTCTGTACCCAGTTCTAGAAACAGCTCTACAGACATGTTCTTCTCCAATTATAAACAGCAACCAAGGTATTGGTTAAACGGATCATCATTTCTTAAGCAGAGGAAATCCAAGTTTCTCACGCTGCTTGACATAGCCTTCAGCGCACATTTTTGCCATATTACGAACCCGACCAATATAACTTGCCCGCTCGGTGACTGAAATCGCATTACGAGCATCAAGCAAATTGAAGGCATGGGAACATTTCAATACAAAATCATAGGCGGGAAAAACAAGATCTTTCCCAACCAGTTGAAGAGATTCCTTTTCGTACATATTGAAGAGTTGGAAGAGCATGTCCGTATCAGCTTCTTCAAAATTGTAGTGTGAGAACTCAACTTCTGTCTGATGATGGATATCACCGTATTTGATTCCATCAACCCATTCTAAGTCGTAAACATTATCGACTCCCTGAAGATACATGGCGATACGCTCGCACCCGTAGGTTATTTCTCCAGAAATTGGTTTAAGATCAATCCCGCCACACTGCTGGAAATAAGTGAATTGGGTTATTTCCATACCATCAAGCCAAACCTCCCAACCAAGTCCCCACGCACCAAGAGTAGGTCCTTCCCAGTTATCTTCAACAAATCTGATATCATGTGCTAACGGATCAATTCCGAAACTCTTCAAAGAATCAAGATATAAATCTTGTATGTTTTGTGGCGATGGCTTCAAAATGACCTGGAATTGATAATAATGTTGAAGTCGGTTAGGGTTCTCTCCATACCGACCATCGGTTGGACGACGAGATGGTTCAACATAAGCGACATTCCACGGTTCCGGTCCCAACGCACGCAAAAAAGTAGCTGGATTAAAGGTACCAGCACCCTTTTCAATGTCATATGGTTGCTGAATAATACAGCCCTGTTCGGCCCAATAGCTTTGCAATGAAAGAATTAAATTTTGAAAAGTCACGATACCTCCGAAAAACTGAAAAATACACACAATTTGAGTGCATGTCGGTACAAAAACAGAAACGCGAGTTTAGCTTTCGCCCCTTAAGATGTCAAGATTCGCAAAGTCAAAGTTGGGAAAGAAACCTAAGTGATTTTGGCTCTCTCGGCAAAACCTGATGAAGAACTTGCTGGAGGATTTCACTCGATTGTTGAAGAGTTTTCTGACCAAAAGAAAAACCATCAAATTGTTGATGAGCAACCTTCAAAGTACGCGCTAAAGACCCAACAGTTCCTAAGTCTATATCAATTCCACTGTCGTCCGCACACATCATACAAAGGCAACCTCCACGGCGCGCATCAAAACGAATCAGTTCTTGATTAAATATCTTCAGGCACTCACTACAGTGAAGTAAATGAGGCATATAGCCAAGGAGGTAGATCAAACGCAATTCAAAAAGGAGCCTAGCGACCAGTTCATCCCCACCGCTTTCGAGATATGATAAAAAACTACACAATAATTCGTAAACAATCAGATGAGGCTCACCTTCTTCAAGGAGAAGGCTCACCAATTCGACACCATAACTGGCAAGAGTTAAACTCCTTAAGTTGCGCCTTAACCCAAGGTGAGCATCAACGAGTTCTCCATCTTCAAGAATTAAAAAATCTCCTCGACCTTTTTTCCATTGAAAAACGGCTTTTGTAAGAGGTTCAAGAACTGCAGAAAAACGCTTACGGCTTTTCCTTGCAGCTTTCGCGAAGCCCTTTTGTAGACCATACTCAGCAGAAAAAAGAGTCAAGATCTTATCCGACTCTCCATAATTGGTTTGTTGAAGGATCAAAGCTTCACATCGTTGCTGAAGATGTAACATAACTTTGAATTATCCCCGAAAGAAGATGTGAACAATAGGAACGTACAGTAAAGCTAAATCAAGTAGGGTAAAAATAGAGTCGCCGTACTAAAATAGATAAGGATTCCGGTAATATCATTAACAGTTTGGACGATCGGACTAGAGGCAATTGCTGGATCAATTCCGACTTTCTTAAAGAAAGCCGTCACCAGAACTCCCAAACAAGCCGCAAGAGTTATCGCTGTAATCATTGCCACGCCGACAACGAGGCCAAAATAAGCATTCTGATGCCAAACCGCAGCAACAATAGAAATAACAAATCCGCAAACGGTGCCCATAATCAAACCGACACGCAACTCTTTTAAGAATATTTTTTTCAACATAGAGAAATCAACTCTACCAGTTGCAAATCCACGAACCAAAATTGTTGATGTCTGGCTGCCAACATTCCCCCCCATTCCAGTAATAACAGGAATAAATGAAATCAGCATAATTGCCTGCTCTAGAGTGGCCTTAAAGTACCACATCAAGGTACCAGTCACGACTCCACCACAAAGTGTTGTCAACAACCAAGGAAGCCTTAAACGAGCAATTTTAAGAGATTTGAAGCCTAATAGCATCTCATCTTCGCTGGTACCAGCCATTCTCAGGATATCTTCTGTCGCCTCATCACGCATGACATCAATGACATCATCAACTGTAATCAATCCAAGTAATTTCCCTTGATCATCAACTACTGGGATAGCTAATAAATTATACTTAGCGACAAGAGCGGCAACCTCTTCCTGATCCATGTCAGTTCTTACCCGCATGACGTTTGAAGACATCACATCACACAATTTCGTTCCTGGAGGAACTGTCAATAACTGACGTAAAGATAATACTCCAACAAGATGGTTATGCTCATCAGTTACGTAAACATAGAAAACCATTTCATAGTCTTCTGCATCCTGGAGAGATTCAATGGCGTTCTTTACGGTAATATCTTGGTCAAGAAAAAACACGTCGGTAGACATGATACTACCAGCTGTCTCTTCATCATAACCAAGGAGATGCTCAACATCCTCAGATTGATCTTCATGAAGTTCTGTAAGTATTTCTTCAGCTAACTCAGAAGGCAAGCTACGGATAAAAACAGCGCTGTCATCATCCGCCATTTCATGAACAATAGAAATCAGGTAATCTTTATCTAAAAGTTCGGCAAGTAAAGGCCACGATTCAGGTTCAAGTTCAGCAAGAACATCAGCAACACGATCAAGATCAGGAGTAAGTTCCAGAAGTGTTTTCTGAGAATTGATATCAAAATATCGAAATAAATGTGCAATGTCCGCAGGGTGTATTTTACCCAAAGCTTTTTTTAAATTTGTCGTAGCGCCACGCCGTAGCAACTTGCTAACGGTTCCTTGCAGAACCTGCATTTTTTGTTCATGCATAATCATTACCGAAATGTCTTCTGGTTAAAGTACTTGCTGCAAGAAATTAACACTACTACCTAGGTGAGTCAACGAGTCGAAAAAGACAAAAAAAGGGCAAAGAAAAAATTCTTTGCCCTTAAAATCTTAACAATTTAGGAAATATCAGGCTGTCTCTTCTGCTTTGACATTTTCCTCTGAGTCGGTTTTCACAACGACATCAGATGTTTTTTTAGGAGTGTAACCCTCCTCAACCAATTCAATGATTGACATAGGCGCGTTGTCACCCTGCCGATTTTCAAGTTTGATAATCCGCGTAAAACCACCTGGACGCTCTGCATATCGAGGTGCAATCATTTCAAAAACTTTGGCCACAACCTTTGGGTCACGAATGACTTGTAACGCTTGTCTCCGTGCATGAAGGTCACCACGCTTACCTAAGGTAATCATCTTGTCGACTAACTTACGTAGTTCTTTAGCACGAGTAACTGTCGTTGTGATTTTTTCATTTTCGAAAAATGAAGTTACCATGTTACGCATCATATGTTGACGGTGGTCAGGCTTTCTACCAAGACGCCTACCAGATTTATTATGCCGCATTGTAATTGTTCCTTTCTAAAAAACTAACAAAGGGAGACTATTCGTCGTCATGACCCTTTTGAATCAATTTCAAATAATCTGGATCTGGAAAATTATCCAATTTAATACCAAGACCTAAACCCATTTCAGAAAGAATATCTTTTATTTCATTTAAAGATTTCCGGCCAAAGTTTTGAGTTTTAAGCATCTCAGCTTCAGACTTTTGTACCAACTCACCAATCAGGTTAATCTGAGCATTCTTCAAACAGTTAGCACTTCGAACTGACAGCTCTAACTCTTCAACAGAACGGTATAGATTTTCATTGATTTTTTGCTTTTCATTAGTTTCTTCCTCTAATACTGGCTCTTCCGCTTCATCAAAGTTGATGAAAATTTGCAGCTGCTCTTTATAAATCTTAGCAGCATAAGCAACAGCATCTTCAGGTTTCACACTTCCATCTGTATATAATTCAAGAGTCAATTTATCGTAATCAGTAATTTGCTCAACACGAGCATTTGAGACATTATAATTGACTTTTGAGATGGGTGAAAAGATTGCATCAATGGGAATCGTTCCTACAGGAGCACTATCATCGCGATTCTTTTCAGCTGAGACATACCCCTTACCCATGTCAACGGTCATATCAATTTCTAGGTCAGTCTCATCACCGCAAGTTGCGATATGATGATCAGGATTTAAAACTTCAACATTATTATCTGTAATAATGTCACCTGCTTTAATAACTCCGGCGCCTTTTTTAACAATCCGGACATTTCTTCCATCATGTCCATGAAGCCGAACTTTAACACCCTTTAAGTTAAGAATGATGTCGGTAACATCTTCTGTAACACCAACAACACTCGAGAACTCATGCTGAACGTTTTTAATACGTACAGAAGTAATTGCAGCCCCCTGAAGTGAAGACAGAAGTATGCGACGTAAAGAGTTTCCTAGAGTTGTACCAAACCCACGCTCAAATGGCTCAGCAATAAATTTACCATAAGTATCGGTTAATTCAGTTGCTTCCAAACGCGTCGGTTTGATCAGATCTCTCCAGTTTTTGTACATATATCAATTCTCCCTCTCAAGAATTCCTGACGAGGTTGTCAATTACTTAGAGTAAAGTTCAACAATCAGTTGCTCTTGGAACTCAGGTGTCGTCAATTCACTTCGCACTGGTAGTGTCTTGATTGTACCCTTAAAAGTATCACGCTCAAGCTCAACCCATGATGGCAAACCACGACGCATAACGCTATCCAATGATTCATTGATACAAGTCACTTCGCGACTCTTTTCACGCAAGGTAACAACATCATTTGGACGCACTAAATATGATGGAATATTGACTTTCTGCCCATTAACCTGAAAATGACCATGACGAACTAGAGTTCTAGCCTGAGCACGTGAGACAGAAAAACCAAGCCGATAAATAGCACTATCGAGGCGGCGTTCAAGCAACATAAGCAAATTTTCGCCTGTAACACCCTTCATGCGATCCGCTTTAGCAAAGTACAATCTGAACTGCTTCTCTTGCAATCCATAAGTACGTTTCATCTTTTGCTTTTCACGCAATTGAGTTCCATAATCTGAAACCTTAGTACGGCGCTGACCATGTTGCCCAGGCGCATAATTACGACGCTCCAAAGCACATTTATCGGTATAACATCTGTCCCCCTTAAGGAACAGTTTTGAATTTTCTCTTCTGCACTGACGGCAGACTGGACCAGAGTATCTAGACAACTTCTTCCTCCTTGATGCTTAAACGCGACGACGCTTGGGCGGACGACAACCATTATGCGGGATTGGTGTTACGTCCTTAATCATTGTAACTGTCAAACCAGCCAAAGAAAGTGCACGCAAAGCCGATTCACGGCCACTGCCTGGACCTTTGACATAAGCCTCTACTGAACGCATACCGTGCTCCATTGCCTTTGTTGCAGCATCTTCAGCAGCAATCTGGGCTGCAAATGGAGTACTTTTCCGTGAACCTTTAAATCCCTTAGCTCCAGAAGTAGACCATGCGACAACGTTGCCAACTGGATCGCAAATCGTCACGATTGTATTGTTAAAGGTAGATTGAATATGTACAACACCCTTAGCAATATTTTTCTTCTCTACTTTTTTACGTACGACTTTTTTTCCTGATTTAGCCATGATAACTCCGCTTATTTCTTCTTACCAGCAACTGTTTTCTTCGGACCCTTACGAGTCCGTGAATTATTTTTGGTGTTCTGGCCGCGTACGGGTAACCCCTTACGATGTCTTAGACCACGATAACAACCAAGGTCCATCAATCGTTTAATATTCATTGTAAGTGAACGACGCAAATCACCCTCGACACTACAATCCTTATCGACGAGTTCCCGTATCTTGACTAATTCTGATTCAGTCAAATCATCAGTGCGGGTATCATAACTAATACCAGCCTGTGAGAGAATATTTTGCGACGTAGTGCGACCAATCCCATAAATATAGGTCATGGCCACTTCAATGCGCTTGTTACGCGGTAAATCGACTCCAGCAATACGTGCCAATTTTTCCTCCTAGGGCCTTATCCCTGTCTTTGCTTGTGTTTGGGATTCTCGCAGATGATCCGGATAACACCTTTGCGTTTAATAACCTTGCATTTATCACAGATCTTCTTAACCGAAGCTCTTACCTTCATTCTGAGATCCTTTTCCTATTAAATACACTCATCAACAGCTGACGAGCCTGACATTAACTATTTAAATTACAAACGGGTCATTACTTCTGGCCCATTGTGAGTAATCGCTATTGTATGTTCAAAATGTGCAGAACGTTTTCCGTCAACCGTTACTGCCGTCCAACCATCTTCAAGGACTTTAACTTTGGGTGATCCAACATTAACCATAGGTTCAATAGCAAATGTCATACCCTGTTTCAACTTTGGCCCACGCCCAGGTGAACCATAGTTCGGAATCTGGGGTTCTTCGTGTAATTGCCTACCAATACCATGGCCAACAAATTCACGAACAATGCTAAAACCCTCTGATTCAGCTAACGATTGAACTGCGTTTGAAATATCAGTCAAATGAGCGTCAACTTGGGCTGCTTCTATCCCAGCAATTAAAGAATCTCGGGTCACATCAAGAAGGTGATCTGTTTCAGAATCAATTTGTCCCACGGGAATAGTAACAGCTGAATCCCCATAATAACCGTCAAATATCAAACCAAAATCAATACTTACAATATCACCATCAGAGAGAGGATCTTTATTTGCAAAACCATGCACAACACGATCATTTGGTGAAGCGCATATTGTAAATGGAAATCCACCATACCCCTTAAAAGCAGGTCTTGCATTCCATCTATGGCAACACTCTTCAGCTAAACAATCCAGCTCTAAAGTTGTAACTCCTGGCCGTACCTTTTCTCGGAGAGTCTCTAAAACCTCTGCAACCATACGTCCAGCTGTACGCATTTTTTTTACTTCTTGAATTGATTTTACAATAATCAATTCAAACAGCCTGAAGTGCAGTGCTTATCTGATCCCTCACTGAATTGATCTCACCCATACCATCAACAGAGACAAGCAACCCTTCCTTCGTGTAATAATCTTCCAAAGGGGCTGTTTGCTGATGATAAACTTGCATTCTATTTCTTATAGTTTCCTCAACATCATCATCACGCTGAATCAATTGGCCACCACAAGAAAGACAGCTTCCATCACTTGCAGGAGGGTCATAACGCAAATGGTACCCCTTACCACAGTCCGCACAAGTACGACGTCCCGTCAATCGCTCAACCAATGCTTCAGTCTCAACCTGCAACGATATTACTGAATCTAGTTCTTTATCTAATCCAGCAAGTACATGCTTAAGCGCATCAGCTTGAGGTTGTGTGCGAGGAAACCCGTCAAGAATAAATCCTCGTTCGCAATCGTCTTGCTGTAAACGTTCACGTACAATTCCAACAACAACATCATCAGATACGAGAGCACCAGAATCCATACTCTCTTTTGCTTTAATTCCCATCGGAGATTGATCTTGTACGGCAGCACGCAACATATCACCCGTAGATATTTGGGGAATGTTGAAGGCTGTCACCAACATTGCGGCCTGCGTACCCTTACCGGCGCCAGGAGGACCAAGCAATACAATCTTCATGAGAAAAAGAACCTATCCATGTCGACCCTTAAGGGTTACACCCTTCATAAAGCCTTCATACGATCTGGAAATCAAATGAGCCTCTATCTGAGAAGCTGTATCCATCCCAACACCGACAACAATTAGCAAGGAAGTTCCACCAAAGAAGAAGGGAACATTCAACTGACTAATCAGTAATGTCGGTAAAACGCAAACCAATGATATATATATTGCTCCAACAAAAGTAAGTCGGCTCAAAACTGTATCAAGATAGTCTGCCGTTTCCTTACCAGGACGAATTCCAGGCACGAAACCGCCCTGATTCTTAACGTTGTCAGCCACATTTGCAGGGTTAAACGTTATAGCCGTGTAGAAGTAGCAAAAGAAAACAATAAAAGCAATATAAAAAACATTGTAAACCCAATGAGACGGTGACAAATACGCTGACATTGTCTCAACCCACGGGGCATCAATAAAATTAGCTATCGTTGCAGGAAACATCATAATTGAGCTAGCAAAAATTGGTGGGATAACGCCACTCATGTTAATTTTAAGAGGCAAATGGCTGGCCTGCCCACCCATATTGCGCATCCCAACGACACGCTTGGCATAATGAATAGGCACTCTTCGTTGAGCGCGCTCCATAAACACAATTGCACCAACAGTGATCAGCATCAGTCCAAGAATAAAAAGAACAATCGTTGGAGACATAGCTCCCGTTTGAACCAAGCGAATTGAGTTAACAATCGCAGATGGCATACCAGCAACAATTCCAGCGAAGATTATCAAAGAAATACCGTTACCGATGCCTCGCTCTGTAATTTGTTCACCCAGCCACATAATAAATGCTGTGCCAGCTGTCAAAGTAATAACTGTCATCAAGATAAAACCGATGCCCGGATTAGGTACGACAGGTTCACCAGCGGGCCCTAACATTGATTGTAAGCCAACTGCGATGCCCGTTCCTTGGATCAAAGCGAGAACGATTGTACCGTAACGAGTATATTCAGTAATTTTTTTTCTGCCCTGCTCGCCCTCTTTAGAAAGCTTTTCAATAGGCTCAAATACAACTGTCAAGAGCTGGAGTATAATGGACGCACTGATATATGGCATAATACCAAGAGCAAAGACAGCCATTTGCTGAAGAGCACCACCGGTGAAAGCACTAACAAGACCGAGTAAAGTTCCCTCAGTTCCTTCAAAAAACTTTGAGAGGACCTGTGCATCAATGCCTGGAGTAGGCACATGGCATCCGACCCGATAAACAGTTAGCATTGCAAGGGTGAAGAGAATCCTGCGCCGCAGCTCCGGAATAGCTAAAATATTCTGCAGCGTAGACATACCTTAAAGAACCTCTACCTTTCCACCAGCAGCTTCAATTTCAGCAATAGCGGCCTTACTAAACTTATGAGCGTAGACAGTCAAAGACTTAGTCAATTTGCCATCAGCAAGAACCTTAACGCCATCCTTAATCGCTACAACAAGGCGCGCCTTACCGTATTGTTCAAGATCGACAACAGTCCCAGCGTCAAACATCTCAAGGTCACGAAGATTAATCAAATTATAAACTTTCTTATTCCTCGAAACAAAACCACGCTTTGGGATTCTACGCTGCAAAGGCATTTGTCCACCTTCAAAGCCTGGCTTAACACCACCACCGCTGCGTGAATTCTGACCTTTATGTCCCTTGCCCGATTGCTTACCGGTTCCGGAACCATGACCTCGTCCAATACGTTTTCTATTTTTTGTAGAACCGGGAGCCGGCTTAAGATTACTTAGATCCATCGTGCTATCCTCTAGAGTGTTTTCAGTCTTCAACTGCGACCATATGTTCGACTTTGCGAATCATCCCACGAATTTCTGGGGTGTCCATCAAAGTTACAGTTTGGTGCAGGCGACTTAACCCAAGACCTTTAAGTACTTTTGCAAAGTATGCCTTACGACCAATCGGACTTTTCTTCAGGGTGACTTTTACTTCCGTCGCCATTTATTTGTTCTCCTAATCCAGAAACTCTCAAGCTTTATCGATACCACGACGGGCAGCGATCTCTTCGGGGCTTTTAAGCATCTTCAACGCACTTATTGTTGCCTTAACAACATTATGCGGGTTGTTTGAGCCTAGACATTTTGTCAGAATATTACCAACGCCAACCGCCTCAAGAATAGGGCGAACAGCACCACCAGCAATAACGCCCGTACCGTCTGAAGCAGGCTTGAGTAGCACTTTTCCAGCGCCAAACTTACCAATGACGTCATAAGGGATTGTTCTACCCTCTTGAATTGGCACTTTGATCAAGCTTTTTTTAGCTTTTTCAACGCCTTTGCGAATTGCCTCCGGAACTTCTTTCGCTTTTCCTAGGCCATAACCAACGTGTCCATTACCATCGCCGACAATGACAAGTGCCGAAAAGCTGAAACGACGACCGCCCTTAACAACTTTAGCGTTACGATTAATATGAATAACCCGATCGGTCAATTCTAATTCATTGGGATCAATGTGCAGCAAAGCATTCTCCTCTACAGCTTCAGGCCGGCTTCTCTGGCAGCATCAGCGAGTGCCTGGATGCGCCCCTGATACAGAAAACCGTTACGGTCAAAAACAACATTAGTGATATCTTGATCAAGAGCTTTTTTTGCAATTGCACTTCCAACTGCCTTGGCCGCTTCGACATTACCACCACCAGATACATCAACATTACTGCTCAGAGTTGATGCTGCAACCAATGTTTTACCGGTCGCGTCCTCAATGATCTGTGCGTAAATATGTTTAGCACTACGAAACACTGAAAGTCTGGGACATTCAACAGTTCCGTTTATCTTTTTTCTGACCCGCGCTTGACGCTTAAGTCTCGCAACACGTCTCTTCTGGGAAACTTCCACAGTATGCTCCTTACTGAAATACTACTTTACTTACCGGTCTTACCAGCTTTACGTACAATACGTTCGTCCGCATATTTAATCCCCTTACCTTTATAAGGCTCAGGTTTACGGTATGACCGAATTTTAGCAGCAGCTGAACCGACAAGTTGCTTATCAATTCCCTTAACAGAAAGCTTAGTCTGTTTATCAACCTCAACAGTGATTCCACTAGGCAGTTCATAGACAACAGAGTGAGAATAGCCAAGAGCTAAAGTAAGGGTGTTTCCGCTAATTTCTGCGCGATAACCAACACCATTAATTTCAAGATCCTTCTTGAAGCCATCGGTTACTCCGACAACCATGTTATTAATTAATGCTCTAGTTAATCCATGTAACGCAGAATCCTGCTTACTATCAGATGGTCTTGCAACCTTAATCTGATCTGTTTCAACAGCAATAGTCATTCTCTCATGCAATTGCTGAGTAAGCGAACCCTTGGGCCCTGTAACAGTCATAGTGTTACCATCAAGAGAAATCTTGACAGCAGATGGAATAGCTATTGGTAATTTACCGATACGTGACATTTTTTGAAGCTCCTTGTTCTGCTATTACCAAACGGTACAAACAACTTCGCCACCAACTTGTGCCTGGCGAGCAGAAACATCATCAAGAACTCCCATAGATGTCGATAAAATCGAAGCACCAAGGCCGTTCTTTACTCGTGGGATATCGTCCTTGCCAACATAAACACGGCGACCAGGAGTTGAAATACGCTTAATCTCATGAATGACAGGATCTTGATTGTCATCATATTTGAGATATATACGCAAAATCCCTTGCTTACTATCTGCAATAACTTTTGAGTTTTTAATATATCCAAGGTTTTTAAGGACAGTCGCAACTGCAACCTTGACATTGCTCGATGGCATATCCAATTTTGCATGGCCTGCCATACCCGCATTCCTTATGCGAGTGAGCATATCTGCCATGGGATCGGTCATAGACATGGGTAGTACTCCTTCTTGCTGTTACCAGCTGGACTTGACAACGCCGGGAACTTTTCCTTCGGATGCCAGTTTCCGCAGACAAATTCTGCACATATCAAACTTACGATAATAAGCGCGTGGCCGGCCACATATGGGGCAGCGGTTGTACTCACGTACCGCAAATTTCTTAGGCCGTTTTGATTTGGCAATCATCGATTTCTTCGCCACAATATCCTCCGCTTTTAAGCTTTATTTTCTAAACGGCATCCCGAGACCGGTCAATAAAGCGCGACCTTCCTCATCTGTCCGAGCCGTTGTTACAATAGTGATATTCAAACCGGAAACTTGAGCAATTTTATCCAGATCAATCTCTGGAAAAATAAGTTGCTCACGTATTCCCAACGTGTAGTTACCACGGCCATCAAAGGCTTTAGGAGAAATCCCCTTAAAGTCACGTACGCGTGGCAGAGCAACATTAACAAGACGGTCAAGGAATTCCCATGCCTTGTTTTGACGCAAGGTCACACAAGCACCAATCGCCATTTCCTCACGCAACTTGAAACCTGCAATTGATTTTTTAGACTTTGTGATGACAGCTTTCTGTCCACTAATCTTTGCAAGTTCATCGACTGCGGATTCAAGTAGCTTAGGGTTCTGAATTGCTTCACCAAGACCCATGTTCAAGACTACTTTTTCAACACGAGGAACTTCCATAACAGTTTTGTATTGAAATTCCTTCATCAGGGCAGGCACCTGCTCCTGAAGATATGACTCTTTTAACCTGGCCATCGAACTCTCCGTTTATTTATCGACGCTCTCGTTACATTTCTTACAATAACGAGATTTACTTCCATCTTCCAACAACCGAACACCAGTCCGTGCTGCCTGATTACATGAACCACAAATAAGCATAACATTCGATATGCTCAAAGGCGCTTCCTTTTCAACAATCCCACCTTCTGGATTAAGCTGGTTAGGACGCGTGTGGCGCTTCACAACATTTAAATTTTCTACAATGACACGACCTTTACCGGGAAGGACTCGTAAAACTTTGCCTTCCTTACCCTGATCCTTGCCCGTTGTAATTTTAACCATGTCATCTTTCTTGACATGCAATTTAACACTAGCCATCGCTTTAGTACTCCAAGCTAAGAAATTTATAATACTTCAGGTGCCAACGATACAATTTTCATGAAATGACGAGCCCGTAGCTCTCGAGCAACAGGACCGAAAATTCGAGTCCCAAGAGGCTCATTACCTGTACCGACTACTACAGCTGAGTTCCCATCAAAACGAATGAAAGAGCCATCAGCCCGTGGTACTTCTTTCGCAGTGCGAACAATAACTGCTCTAACGACATCACCCTTTTTAACTTTAGAGTTAGGCAATGCCTCTTTTACACTACATATTACAATATCGCCAATACCGGCGTACTTGCGCTTAGATCCTCCAGGAACTTTAATACAACAAAGTTTCTTAGCCCCTGAATTATCGGCCACACTAAGCATAGTTTGCATCTGGATCATAACTATCTCCTACGCGGTAACGGCTTTTTCCAAAACCTGTCGTACACGCCAGCGCTTACCCTTGGATAATGGTCTCGATTCTACGATGAGGACTTTATCACCAATACCACAGCTATTCTCTTCATCATGTGCCTTACAACTCACATTGCGCTTAATGAACTTTTTGTAGACACTGTGCTTGACCAAATCATCAACCCTGACGACAACTGTCTTGTCCATTTTATCACTGACAACGACACCAACTCGGGTTCTTTTGTTACCTCGTTCTAGACTCATTTTTCCTCACACATTAAGCTTTCAGCTTACCAGAAAGAATAGTTTTAACCCGAGCCACGTCTTTACGAACTTGCGCAACCCTCGCGGTATTCTCAAGATGACCGGTATGCAACTGAAACTTCAGGTTAAATAATTCCTGCTGCAACTCTTGTGTCCTAACTTGAAGTTCCTCGACACTGAGATCATTGATTTCACTAGCTTTCATCGCCAACCTCTCTTCTGACAAACTTAGTTTTCATTGGCAACTTATGAGCGCCTAGACGAAATGCCTCACGCGCCACTTCCTCCGTTACACCCTGCATCTCGTAGAGCATATGGCCTGGTTTAACCACAGCTACCCATTTTTCTGGTGAACCTTTACCTTTACCCATCCGAGTTTCAGCAGGCTTACTAGTTAATGGTTTATGTGGGAAGGTTCGTATCCAAATCTTTCCACCCCGTTTAATATGACGGGTCATAGCACGACGAGCTGCCTCAATCTGGCGAGATGACAACCAACCACATTCCAAGGCCTGCAAACCATAATCTCCAAAACTCACCTCAGTACCGCGTGACGCTTGGCCGGTCATCCGTCCAGTGAATTGCTTTCTCCGTTTAACTTTTTTTGGCATTAACATGACAAGCTACTCCTGATCAGCCAGCTGGCTGTACTTTCTCTTTACCCAGGACCTCACCTTTAAAGATAAGAACCTTCACTCCGATAATCCCATAGGTTGTCTTCGCCTCAGCGAAACCATAGTCAATATCAGCACGTAAAGTATGCAAAGGGACTCGACCCTCACGGTACCATTCTGTTCGACTCATTTCCGCACCACCAAGACGACCAGCACAGTTTATCTTAATTCCTTTTGCACCGAACTTTAATGCCATGCTGACACTACGCTTCATTGCTCGACGAAATGCAACTCGTCTCTCTAGCTGAAGGACAACATTTTCAGCAACCAATTGCGCATCAACTTCTGGTTTACGGACTTCCTGAATATTTATAAAACATTCATCATCAGTGATCTTTGAAAGGTCTTTTTTAAGCACCTCTACTTCAGATCCTTTTTTTCCGATAATGATTCCAGGACGCGCAGCAAAGATATTAATTTTCACTTTACTCGCAGCACGTTCAAGTTCAATTTTAGATATTCCAGCATGATACAGACGCTTCTTCAAAAAATTACGCAGCTTTAAATCAGCGTGTAATTTTTCAGAATAATCAGAATCCGCATACCAGCGGGATTCCCAAGTCCGGTTAATTCCCAGACGAAATCCTATAGGATGAACTTTCTGACCCAACGGTATACCTCCTCGACTACTTCACGTCCAGAACCACAGTAATGTGGCTGGTAGGCTTACGAATTCGGCTGGCACGACCCTGAGCTCGGGGCATAAAACGCTTAAGAACAGGTCCCTGATCAACCATAACCGTTTTTACAAACAGTTGGTCAACATCAGACACACCGCCTTGCTCAGCATTTGCAACAGCTGACTTCAACAATTTAGACAAAATGGGAGCGGTTTTTTGGGGTGATACTTGAAGAATATTCATAGCATCCTGTATCCCTTTGCCGCGTACCATATCTACAACGAGTCTCGCTTTACGTGGCGAGAGACGTACATTTCTTAATTTAGCTTGTGCTTCCATTGCTTGGCACTCCTGTCAGAAAGCGGTACTTTTATCTGACCTTACTTTTCTTGTCACTTCCGTGCCCGTAATATGTACGAGTCGGAGCAAATTCACCCAATTTATGTCCTACCATATTCTCACTGACAAAAACTGGAATAAACTTTTTGCCATTATGCACAGCAAAAGTCCGTCCAACGAATTCAGGAATGATGGTCGATCGACGAGACCAAGTCTTTACAACCTTATTCCGGTTAGCATCTCCCTCGAGATCCACATTACGCAACAGGGACTCTTGAATGTAGGGTCCTTTTTTGATTGATCTTGCCACGAGCTTCTCCTAAAGACTTAGTTTACTTTTTATTTCTACGACGAACGATGAATTTATCTGTGCGTCTATTTGTTCGTGTTTTATACCCTTTAGTTGGAACGCCCCACGGAGTAACTGGATGACGTCCGCCTGAACTCTTACCTTCACCACCACCATGAGGGTGATCAACAGGGTTCATTGCTACACCGCGAGATTGAGGACGCTTTCCTAACCAGCGATTACGTCCAGCTTTACCAATCTTGATTTTTTCGAAATCAAGATTGCCAACTTGACCAACAGTTGCACGACACTCTTGCATAACCA
>JADGDX010000023.1 GCA_016744675.1 Desulfuromusa sp.
GTACTAGAGATGCATTCGAAGACATGGTTATGAAAGGTACATTCAAAAAAATGTCTGTATATACTGACCTTTACAAAGCTGACAAAAAAGCTAACAAAAAATATAAAAAATATGCAGTTGTAAGAACTGACGGTGTTTATGTTGAGTCTGTCGGTTATATTCTGATTGATCTTCAGACAAGCCCTTACAGCACCCCCGAAGAGATCCAGAAAGAACTTGATGAAATAATGCAGTTATCGCAAACACCGGAAGTTCTGGAAGCCATTGAACAGCTTGAAAGAAACCTAAAGTATGCCAATGACCAAAGAAACTGAATTTCTTCTTGCACAGTGGGCGCTGTGGTCACGTATCGATGCCGGAATAGCAAAAGGCTATCCTACCCATTCCCCGCATGAGAAGCCAGGCACACGGGACGATCTGGCTATTACTGATGAGGAAGGGATGCTGCTCGATAAAGCAGTCACCAAACTGGTGAACCGGGATAAGAAGATCGGCAACGCTACGCGGCTTTACTATTTCTATCAGCAGAATTTAAGCAGGACTGCAGAAAAGCTGGAAACAAGTCGAGGAACCGTCCGGTTATGGGTAACTGCGGGGACGGCTTGGATTGATGGGGTGCTACTTGGGTGAGATTTGAGCTTAATAGCAAGAAGCTTTTTCAGCACCTTAAAGTGACCGTTAAGCCCCTTAAAAAAGGGCTGTTTTTTGGACTGATCTTGATGATTATCGAACATAAGTTGAGTTTTATTCGGTACAGGTTGCGGTAAACCATTAAATGATACAGTATAGAAAAATAATAAAATCAGTTAGTTAGCTTCATTTATGTGGTGGACGCCACCTCCACCAAATATAAAAAGGCCATTCCTAAGACGGATGGCCTTTTTATATTGTCGAACTCTTTAGCCGCTAAAGTTGACCTCAGTGAAATGCTTATGCGAGCGTTTCATCGAGGCTTTTCAATATAAGATTATCTGTCTTCTTTAAAATCAGTCATAAATTGGTGAGCTGTCTCCATCATCTCAGGTGACCCAGTAAAAAAGGGGACACGTTCATGTAGCTCTGTTGGTTTCAGATCAAGAATTGGATTGTAACCGTCAGTTGCTAAGGCCCCAGCTTGCTCTGCCAAGAAGGCAATGGGATTGCATTCGTAGAGTAGGCGTAATTTTCCTGATGGTGCTTGTGCTGTTTGAGGGTAAATATAGATACCCCCTTTGAGCAAATTACGGTGAAAGTCAGCAACTAAGGAACCAATATAGCGCGAAGTAAATGGCCGGTTTGTTGATTCATCTTCTTCTTGGCAATATTTAAGGTATTTTTTTACACCTAATGGGAATTTGATGTAATTCCCTTCATTGAGTGAATATATTTTACCGCTTTTCGGAATTGTCAGAGATTCATGGGAGAGACAGAACATTCCAATTGATGGGTCATACGTGAATCCATGAACACCATTGCCAGTTGTGAAAACAAGCATGGTCGAAGACCCATATATGACATAGCCTGCTGCAACTTGTTTTCGGCCGACTTGTAAAAAGTCTTCTATTTCTACTGGGCCATCAGCTGGGGATACGCGGCGGTAGATCGAGAAGATTGTTCCAACAGAGACATTAACGTCAATATTTGATGAACCATCGAGTGGATCCATCAGAACAACATAGTTGCCATTGCGACTATTTTTGTTATCAAAAAATACGTAGTTATCTTCTTCCTCAGAAGCAATGCCGCACACTTCACCACGAGCGATTAATGCATTTTTAAAAATCTCATTTGCAAACATATCAAGTTTTTGCTGCTGTTCCCCTTGAATGTTCTCCACACCACTGGCCCCAGTAATATCAGCTAAACCTGCTTTGTTGATTTCGCGATTAACAATTTTTGCAGAAAGTTTGATCGCACTCAAAAGTGCGCTTAACTCACCTTTAGCATGGGGAAAATCTGATTGTTTTTCAACGATAAACTCACCCAGTGATTTATGTATCTTCATTTCAATTCCTTATTTAGGGGATAGGGACTTAGTTTTCAAACAGGTCCATTTATAACAGCAATTTGTTGATCTACTCAAGAGAATCAATTGTGATTTCACTGATTGTGTATATATATAATTTATCTGTCACATTCGATGCTGATTCTGAGTAAAATAGATAAAAAAACAAGACACCTGACCTTTTAAGTTAATCTTTGAACAGATTTTATCATAAGGAAATCATTTGATCATGATATTTGACTGTTCTGATCTTATGAGGCAATATCATTTTTCTAAGGATACTTTTTTCTTTTAAACAATTCTCTACGGATATCCCATGGAACTTAACAATGTATTATTTGCTTTTGGTCTAACTCTCTTTGCGGGCCTCGCTACAGGAATTGGTAGTGCCCTTGCTTTTTTTACTCGAACGACAAATACCAAATTTTTATCTGCTGCGCTCGGTTTCTCTGCGGGTGTCATGATCTATGTCTCTTTTATTGAAATTTTTGTTAAAGCTCGAGAAGAACTCATGTCGGCACAGGGAGAAGTTGCTGGAACTTGGATCACTGTTCTGTCATTTTTCGGTGGTATTGCTCTGATTGCTTTTATAGATAAATTAGTACCAAATTACGAAAACCCCCATGAGCTCCATTCAATTGAAGAGATGGATAAAACGTTGGCATCACTGCCTAACAACGAAGCTCATGACTTTGGTAAATTAAAACGAATGGGGATATTTACTGCTTTAGCAATTGGCATCCATAATTTCCCTGAAGGTTTGGCAACGTTTACGGCCGCCCTAACTGATCCTAATTTGGGTATTGCCATTGCTGTTGCGATTGCTATTCACAATATTCCTGAGGGGATTGCTGTTTCGGTCCCCATTTATTTTGCAACTGGGAGCCGATCTAAAGCCTTTAAGTTGTCATTTTTATCAGGCCTTTCAGAACCTGTTGGTGCGTTAGTTGGATATTTGATCTTGATGCCTTTTTTATCACCGACTGTTTTTGGGATTTTGTTTGCTGGTGTTGCTGGAATCATGGTTTTTATTTCGTTAGATGAATTGTTGCCTGCGGCAGAAGAGTTTGGGGAACATCATCTCTCTATTTACGGTATGATTGCCGGAATGGCAGTGATGGCCTTGAGTTTGTTATTGTTCCTTTAGTATCTTTCTCATCTCTCTTCTAATATCTCTAGAATTCACGATGCGTATTCTCACACCACCAGGAAACTAATAAATGACTCAGACTCATTTGGCATATATGACCCCGGGATGTATGAAAGCGATGAAGGACGAACTTCATGAACTTTTATATGTTTTACGTCCCGACATGGAAAAAACAACGGCATGGGCTGCCGGTCTTGGAGATAGAAGTGAAAATGCTGATTATCATGCTGCAAAAAAAGCATTGCGTCGATTTGACAGCCGCATTCGTTTTCTAACTAAGAGGCTTGAAGGAGCTTCTGTTGTTGATCCTGTTGAACAGATAGCGGTGGCTAATGGAAGAGTTCTTTTTGGGTGTACAGTGACGATCGAAGATGAAGTGGGTGAACTGTGTTCTTACTCTATTGTTGGTGTTGATGAGTTGGATGCGTCAAGGGGGATGGTTAGTTGGGTGTCTCCCATTGGTAAGGCTCTTCTTGGGTCTAAAGTTGGAGATGTCGTTATTTTTAAAGCTCCTGGTGGTGAACGCGAACTTGAAATTATTAAGGTTGAATACCTCCCTCTAGAGACAACTCTCCTTAAAGGAAATGCTTAGAGTTGATCGGAAAGAAAGGGGGCAACCTTTGACTTTGTAGAACTAAGTTAAGTTTTACGAGTTGCAATACTTTTCGATTCTGTCACAAAAGTTAACCAATTCATCGTCGTGGGTGGCAAAGGATGTCACGAGCCGAACAAAACTCTCATCTTTGTTTAATGTCATTCCGGGGGGAAGAACATCTGGATACCAGTCATAAAACTCGGCTCCGGAGGCTAACAGTTCTTCCATGAGACCTGTTGGCATAGCGATAAAGAGCTCATTGGCCTCAACGGGCCAAGCTAAGCGGATATCATTGATTGCCATCAGCCTTTCAGTTAATTTTGTCGCTTGATTGTTAGCGTGTGTGGCGAGTTCGAGCCAGTGATCATCTTTGAGCCATCCCAGAATTTGTGCACCAAATAAACGCCCTTTGGACAAGAGATGTCCTGACCGTTTGCGACGGTGTTCAAAATCCCGTGCTAGATCCTGATTGAAAAAAATAACCACTTCGGCACACAGCGCACCACATTTGGTCGCTCCCAAACAGAGAACATCAACACCCGCTTTCCAGGTGATTTCGGCTGGGTGACATTTCAGTGAAGCGATTGCATTAGAAAAGCGAGCACCGTCCATATGGACGAGAAGATCATGTTTTTTAGCAGAGGTGCAGAGTTGTTGAATCTCATCGATTCCATACACCAAACCAGCTTCACTTGTTTGAGTCATGCTGAGGACTTTGGCGATGGGGTTATGTGGAAGGTGCATGCCGACATTACGAAAATAATTATCAAGATGAATCGGCGTAATTTTTCCTTCGCCCTGTGATATCCCAAGCATACGTGCTCCGCCGGTAAAGTGTTCTGGGGCAGTTGATTCATCGACAAAAATATGTGCATGAGAATGACAGAGAATGGTTTCCCAAGGATTGACCATGGAGGAGAGTGCGAGGCAGTTTGCAGCAGTTCCAGTCGCAACAAAATATGCCTTAAGATCACATCCAAATAATTCTTTCACGGCCTCAACAGCTTGATTGGACCAGCTGTCGTCTCCATAGCCGTGAGAGACTCCTGCATTGGCTGTGTTTAGCATTTCAAGAACACGCTGAGATGCTCCGGTTTGATTGTCACTCCCAAAGTTCATAATTAATCCTTATATTATTGAAACATCACGTATTCAGTCACTATTCACAACTTAGCTGCAATCAGTAAATAATAACGCGTAAGATAAAGTCAAAAGAATCACAGATAATAATTAGCTGCTTGAGGCAAGATAGGTTCCTGCTCCGATCATAAGACTTCCAGCGGTACGGTTGAGAGTTTTATGTCCTTTTGGTGATCGAATATAACGTCGTGCCGATGCTGCTCCTGCAGCAATCAGCATTAGACCCGCCATTAAACCGATCAAAGTTAATCCTGAAGCCAAAGCAATGTCACGGTGTGAAAGAAGGGTAAGATCCATGAACGTTGGTAAGAAAGCGATGTAAAAGAGGATAACTTTTGGGTTCGAAGCAGAAATAATAAATCCTTGGAAAAAGCTCAACTTTATTTTATGGTTTGGTTCGCTATCAACTGAAACTTGTTGATGAGTTGCGCACCACATCTTTATCCCGAGATAGATGAGATAGCAGGCACCGATAATACGAACAACTGTAAAAGCACTACTCCAATGCTCCGCCAGCGCAGCTAAACCGAAGCAGGCAAGAACCAAATAGATTATGTCGCTGATGACCATTCCTAGAGCAAGGTAAAAGCAGGAAGCTGTTCCCGATACTAATGCCCGAGCAAGAATAGCAAACACTCCTGGTCCAGGTGTGATTCCAAAGATAAAAATTGCCAGAAAAAAACTTAAGGAACTTTCAAGGGACATTGTTTAGCTCTCTTTTATTATCGAAGTGGGTTGTGGAATAATACTGTATTTATGGATCTTCTATCATAAAATTATTGTTTACAGATATTCATATTTATAACCACTCCATAAATTGAGAGAATAAATTCCATGTCAGGAGGGGGTAAGAGGGAAGGGGATTGTGCATTTAAGAGTTTTATTTTAGAAGCAATTCGTAATTAAAAATGTTACTTACTAGAAGCAATTCTTAGGGACGAGTTAACAAATATTATTCGTGGTTGATGATGAGATATGGAGTGAGAGGTGATATGTGGAGTTAATGGCAATCTATAAAATAGGTCTTGCTGTGGTTACTTTATATGCGGTGTTATGGTCGTTTGTTTTGGATAAGAATAAACCTGATTCTTCCAAAGAACTTGTTGCTAAATTAATTGCAAGGTGTTTGTTTCTGGTCTTTATCTTCTCAGTATTGGTCGGCTTTGCCTACTTTGCTCTTGATGTCTTTAATCCTCCAAATTGAAAATAAGATAAAATATTACGTAAAGTGAAAGGCCCACGATTAGGTGGGCCTTCTTTGCTATTACTTTCCTTTAGACGGAAACACCCACGGTCTGCTCGACCCCGAGTTTTTGGAATACTTCCTCAACTGCAATGTTTTGTCGTCGATAGGCATTCCTCCTTTCTTTCGCTTTAATTATAACGTAATTTGAATAATCAGCAACGTTGAGGGGTTCATATTTTGTTTGTCTTTAGCTCCAATGACACTCAATGATTTATTAAGGTGATAAATATGAATTGCCTTGTTGAAAGGATGTTCAATATGAAGAGTAGATTGTTGAAACTTTTGTTACTAACTGTAATTGGTACTCTTATCGGTGCTGCTCTCGGGTATGCTGGACAGTGTGCTGGCAGTACGTGAGGGGCGACATCAAGTCCTTGGTCAGGGGCAATGTTTGGTTGTTTGGTCGGTTTTGTTTTAGGAGCACTGCCTGAAGATAAGGGATAAATTTAACTTCCTAGATCCTGACAATAGTGTGTTTTCTGTTATGATTTAAATAAGATTAATCGTCATATTACTCATTTTTTTTAGGAGGGAAACATGACTGAAAAAAAAGATAAGTCCAATGACCTAGATGACGTGACTTTGTTTGAAAAAATGATCTCTCATACTGAGGAGTTGGTTAGTAGTGGCCGAAAAACACTGGAAGAGTCCTTTAAGAGAGCTTCAGATGATTTTGCCTCTGCTGGGGAATTTACCCGTGAGCAATCGGATAAGATTTCCGATTACGTCAAAAAAGATCTTCAGCATGCCGTAGCTGCAGCAAGTAAAACACGAGATAACTTAAAGGAGACTATCGATCCTAAGCGCGTAGCTGTCGGTGTTCAGAGTCTTTTTTCGAAAATTTTGACGAATACGGCAGGGACAGTTGGAGAGTGGGCCAAGAAAACGGAACAACAATTAGAGTATAAAACCGGTGAGGTAACCAGTCCGGGAACTCTCACATGTAAAAAATGTTCTGAATTGATTCATATGAAAAAAACAGCACGTATTCCACCATGTCCTAAATGTCATCATATTCTTTATCGAAAATCATATTAATATGATTGGCTCTTGTCTAATTATGAGGTTTTCTATATATTCCCACAATCTGTGTATATGACTGTATGGGAGTATGTTTATGGGTTTATTTAGTCGGTTTTTTGCTAAAGACGTTAAGGAAGAATCGGGAGATATTCCACCCGAAGTTTTACCCCTAAGAAATGATCTTTGTTGGTGCGGAAGTGGTCTAAAATACAAAAAGTGCCACATTGAGAGTGATCAGGTTTTTTTGGAAAAGCAGCGCATAAAGGAACTGGCTTCAAAAAAGGCCTGCAGTCCAACTTTTGGCTGAGGGCCAAGACGTTAAACCCGGTTCGGGTTTTTTACTAAGTTTTTAAAAATGGCCAAATATTTTTTAGGGCAGAATGACATTCTGCCCTAAATTTCTTTTATCTCAATAGCTATGGTTTTCAATGACTATGACCCTTCCTGCGATTGCTTTGATTGGTGGTTTAATTCTACTGGTTTGGAGTGCTGATCGATTTGTAGACGGAGCAGCTGCTTCTGCACGCTATGCAGGAATGCCTCCTTTGTTGATTGGAATGGTGGTTATTGGTTTTGGTACATCCGCTCCAGAAATGGTTGTTTCTGCAATTTCTGCCGCTCAAGGTAATCCTGGATTGGCTATTGGAAATGCCTATGGTTCTAATATCTCCAATATTGCTCTAATTCTTGGGGTGACAGCATTGATCGCTCCTATAACGCTCAAGTCAAGTGTTCTTCGTAAGGAGCTTCCCGTTTTGCTCGGAGCAACTTTACTGGGAGCTGCTCTTTTGTTTGATCTGCATTTGAGCCGTGTTGATGCTTGGATCTTGTTGATTGTGTTTTCTGCCATTATGGGTTGGTCTGTTTGGTTGGCTTTAAGGCAACGAAGAGATAGCCTGGGTGTTGATGTAGATACCATGTTAGAGGATAACTCGATGTCTCTGAGGTCTGCATTGACATGGTTGGCTGTCGGTATGGTGCTGTTGGTTATTAGTTCACGAATTCTCGTTTGGGGTGCTGTTGAAATTGCGCGCGGTTTTGGGGTGAGTGACCTTATTATCGGGCTAACAGTTGTTGCTATCGGGACCTCTTTGCCTGAATTAGCCTCTTCATTGGCGGCAGTACGTAAGGGGGAGCATGATCTGGCCATTGGTAATGTTATTGGGTCTAACTTTTTTAATACGTTAGCAGTCGTTGGTATTGCTGGGGCTATTCATCCCTTAAATGTCGGCGCAGAAGTCCTTTATCGTGATTGTCTTCTGATGGGGCTGTTGACGATTGCTCTGTTTTTTGTTCGTGTCGGATACAACGGACAGCGACAAATTACACGTATTGAAGGACTTATCCTGTTGATTATTTACCTTGGCTACTCTGGTTATCTTATATCTCAGGTTTTTCATTTTATCTAAAGGTGTACTTATTTCTTAAGCATTGTTTCTTTATCTCTCCTTTTAAATCTCGGATTGTCCCCTTAAGCCATCTGTTATCTATAATAACGACAAAAATGTATTGATTCGGTTGACTTTTGCTCGCAAATGAATAATATTCTCTTATTATGGATTTAAAGAGAACAATAGACGATATTGATCATCAAATACTGGTGATACTTCAGAATAAAGCGCGGATTCCGAATGCTGAGATTTCCCGTCAAGTTGGAATGGCTCCTTCGGCTGTATTGGAGCGGATCCGTAAGCTTGAGGATCGAGGTATTATTGAAGGTTATGAAGTCCGACTAAACCCTCAACCTTTTAACCAGGGTTTGATGGCTTTTGTTCAAGTGTCAGTTCAATCTTCTTGTCGAACTGAGCTGGCCGTTGCTTTGTCAGCTGTGACAGGTGTTCAAGATGTTCATCAGGTTGCTGGTGACGATGGGTATCTGTTAAAGCTGAGAGTTGCTGATAATGCTGAGCTTGGAAAGGTCATTGCCGAAGAGATTTGCCCCATGGCTGGTGTTCAGCAGACGAAAACAAGTATCGTTTTAAATACAATTAAAGAAACAAGAAAAATAGATTTAAGTCGTTAATTCTTACAATTTCAGGAGTTCCCTCATGCCTATGTCACAAAGTTTTAAAGAGCGTCTTTTTCCTATCACAGAGCAGTTGGTTGAACATTATGGTAGCCCGTTTCACATTTACGATGAGGTCGGTATTCGAGAGACTGGTGAAAATCTTAAAAAACTTTTTTCTGGAGTTGAGGGTTTTCGCGAGTACTATGCTGTCAAAGCTTTGCCTAATCCCGAGATTCTTCGTTTGATGCTTGATATGGGATTTGGTTTTGACTGCAGTTCAATTGGCGAGCTTGTTCTCAGCCGTCAAATCGGTGCCCGTGGTGAAGATATTATGTTCACTTCAAATAATACCGATCAGAAAGAGTTTGAAGTCGCTGCAGGGGAGGGCGGCTGTGTTCTCAATCTTGATGACATCTCTTTGATTGATAAAGTTCCCGATTTTCCTGAATTGATTTGTTTTCGTTATAATCCAGGACCACGTCGTACAGGCAATGTGATTATTGGTAATCCCGTTGAGGCAAAATATGGTTTGAGTCACGAGCAGGTTATTGATGCCTATCGTCTGGCTCAACAGCGTGGAGCAAAGCGTTTTGGCCTGCACACTATGGTTGCCTCTAACGAACTTGATTATACTTATATGGTAGAGACTGCCAGAATGGTTCTTGAAATCACGTCGATGGTTGAATCTGAACTGGGGATCAAATTTGAATTTGTTAATATCGGTGGTGGTTTTGGTATCCCATATCAACCGGATCAGAAAGCCCTTGATATTGAATCTTTGGCTTCTGAAATAGAGACAATGTTTGCAGATTTTAAGAGCTCTCATAGTTATGTCCCGCGGATGTATATGGAGAGTGGTCGGTTTATGACGGGCCCTCACGGTTGCCTTGTGACATCTGCAATTAATCATAAAGACATTTATCGAAAATATATTGGTGTCGATGCTTGTATGTCAGCGTTGATGAGACCTGCACTTTACGAAGCGTACCATCATATTGATGTCATCGGTAAAGAGGATGACATCAAGGATCAGGTTTATGATGTTGCGGGTTCTCTTTGTGAAAACAATGATAAGTTTGCAGTCCAACGGGAATTGCCGAAGATCGATGAGGGTGATATTCTGGTTATTCATGATACTGGAGCACATGGCCATGCAATGGGCTTTCAATATAATGCAAAACTTCGTACAAAAGAGTTATTGCTCAGAGAAGATGGTTCGGTAGAGCTCATCCGTAGGGAAGAAACCCTTGATGATTATTTTGCTACATTGAACTTTGAAAAGAATTGTTTTTCACCTAAATGATGACAGGATGTTTTCCTGCTGACTCGTAAAGTCTTTAGATTGTCTATGCAAGGAACACTTAAACGTGGTGAAATTATTTCACCACTCACGATTGAGACTCTAGTTAATGGTGGTGCTGGGTTAGCCCGCCATGAGGGTCGTGTTGTCTTTATTCCTCACTCGGCAGTTGGCGATATTGTTAGTTGCCGGGTCAGGAAAATAAAGAAAAACTTTATCGAGGCTGATATCGATAAAGTTTTAACCCCATCTGCTCTGCGTCGAAAATCGCCATGCCCTGTTGCAGGTCAATGTGGGGGTTGCCAATGGCAACACCTTCCTTATTCTGAGCAATTGAATTCGAAAGAGTCTCTGTTTCGCGAGTCGCTAGTTCGACAGTGTGGAGTCCACCCTGAAAAGATATTGTCAATTGCTCCTTCTGAGGATGAATGGAATTATCGTAGCCGGGTTCAGGTGAAATGTTCTAACACCAAATCCGGATTTGTCACCGGTTTTTTTCGCCCCAAGAGCCACTCTATTGTTTCTGTTAAGCAATGCTTAATCCTTTCTCCTGACCTTGAAAGTCTTCTAGGGAAAATTAGAAAAGTGGTGGACGGAACCGCTCACGCTGATTTTGTTGCGCGGATAGATCTTGCCATTGATGATGCGAATCAGTGTTCTGCTGTTATTTATTATTCAGGACGTGATTCTGAATCATTTTCCGATGTGTTGCGTGACGAATCTTTTGCTGCCAATCTCTATATTAAAGAAGGTACGAAAGTTAATCTTATTAGAGATCAAGGCCGTGGTGGAATGCAAATAATGGTCGATCAGCCTTCTATTCGTTTGTCTTATGATGTGGGGAGTTTCTCGCAGATTAACCTTAATCAGAATAGGACTCTCGTCAATCTTGCTTTGGCTCAAGCTGAATTGACGGGTGAAGAATCAGTTCTTGATCTTTATTGTGGAATGGGGAATTTCTCTCTTCCTTTTGCCCGTCGCGTCAAGAGTGTTATTGGAGTCGAGGAATCAACTATTTCAATAGAAAACGCTCGTAAAAATAGCCATCAGAATGAAATCAACAATGTCGCGTTCTATGCTCGATCAGCAGAGGGGGCATTGGGTCACTTTTCGAATCAGAGTCGAGTTGACATGGTTCTTTTAGACCCGCCACGCAGTGGTGCTATCCATACAATGGGTGAGTTGTTGTCGACACCTGTTTCTAAGGTTCTCTACATTTCTTGCGATACCCAGACTTTGGCTCGTGACTTGAAAATCCTTGTTAACGGTGGATATGAAATTATATCGAGTCGCCCTGTTGATATGTTTCCACAGACGCATCACTGTGAAAGTATCACGTTCTTGCGCTATCGACCCTAATTACTGCCTTTTTTGTGTGCAAGCCCTTTTTGTGTTGCCTTTATTTTGTGCATGCTTGGTTTGTTATTCATGTCGCTAAAGAGCTAAGCTGCTAATAATATATAATTATAACCATTAAAGTAGTGTTGGCGTCTTTTTTGCTATATTATTTTCAATTCAATACATCTATGGATTTTGTTGAATACACAAAAGGAGGATAAATATATGCGGAAAGTAGAAGCAATCATAAAACCGTTTAAACTGGATGAAGTGAAGGAAGCTCTGAACGAAATAGGTATTCAGGGGATCACCGTAAGCGAAGTTAAGGGTTTTGGCCGGCAGAAAGGCCACACTGAGCTTTATCGTGGCGCTGAATATGTGGTTGATTTTATTCCCAAGATTAAGATGGAAATCATTGTCTCCGATGATGTTGTTTCTCAGGTTGTAGATACTATTGCCGAAGCAGCTAAAACGGGTCGTATCGGTGATGGTAAAATATTTGTGACCCCAATTGATGAAATTGTTCGTATTCGTACCGGTGAACGGGGCGAGGACGCCATTTAGAAATACACTATTAAATAGTTAGTCAAACCAATTTTTTAAACAGATTAAAGGAGCTAAGAAACATGACACCAAGTGAAGTAATTAAGTTTGCAGAAGATAATGATTGCGAGATGGTCGATTTTAAATTTCTCGATTTTATTGGCGTATGGCAGCACTTTAGTGCCCCAATGGATCAGGTTGATGAAGATACTTTTGAAGAAGGTATTGGTTTTGATGGCTCTTCAATCCGTGCTTGGCAGCCAATCCATAATTCCGATATGCTTTTGGTTCCAGATTCAACGACCGCAAAGATTGATCCATTTATTCAGGTAACGACACTTAGCTTGATCTGTGACGTTATGGATCCAATTACCCGTGAAGGTTACACCCGTGACCCACGCTTTATTGCTAAAAAAGCTGAAGCCTATCTGCAGTCTTCTGGTATTGCTGATACCGCTTACTTTGGCCCTGAAGCCGAATTCTTTGTCTTTGATGATGTTCGTTATGCTTCTAGTGCTAACGAGTCATTTTACTCTGTAGATTCAAATGAAGGTACTTGGAATACAGGTCGTGAAGAATTTCCAAACTTAGGCTATAAACCACGCCATAAAGAGGGATATTTCCCTTGTGCACCAACCGACTCTCATGTTGATTTGCGCAATGAAATTGTACAGGTTCTTAAAAGTGTCGGTATTGTTGTAGAAGTTGTTCACCACGAAGTTGCAAGTGGTGGCCAGAATGAGATTGGTATCCGCTTTAACTCTTTGCTAGCCATGGGTGATACCCTTAAATGGTTTAAGTATATTGTTAAGAACGTTGCACATCGCAACGGTAAAACCGTTACTTTCATGCCTAAGCCAATTTACAATGACAATGGTTCAGGAATGCATTGTCACCAGTCTCTTTGGAAAGATGGCAAGAACTTATTCGCTGGCGACGGCTACGGTGGTTTGTCTAAAACTGCTATGTACTACATTGGCGGTATCATCAAGCACGCTAAGGCTCTTTGTGCTTTTACCAATCCTACGACGAACTCTTACAAACGTTTGGTTCCAGGCTTTGAAGCACCGGTTAACTTGGCTTACTCAAACCGTAACCGTTCCGCATCGTTGCGTATCCCAGTAGCTAGCGGTGAAAGCAGCAAGCGGATTGAGTATCGTACCCCAGATGCTTCCTCTAATGGTTACTTGGCATTTGCTGCACAGATGATGGCTGGTCTTGATGGTATCGAAAACAAAATTGATCCTGGCCAACCTCTTGATAAAGATATTTACGGTTTGTCACCAGAGGAGCTGAAAGATATTCCAACTGTTGCAAGTTCTTTAGAGGATGCGTTGAACAATCTTGAGCAAGATCATGATTTCCTTCTCAAGGGTGATGTATTTACTCAAGATGTTATCGATACTTGGATTAGTTACAAGCGTGAGGCAGAAGTTGACCCAGTACGGATGCGTCCATGTCCAGAAGAGTTTTCCCTCTACTTTGATTGCTAATATATTCTTTGCATTTCAACAAAAAAGCCTCCGGAATTTTCCGGAGGCTTTTTTGTTTGTGAATAGATGAGTTGCAAATATGTTAAGCAGCTGCCTCGTCTTTAATGATATGAAGATCTTGTTGAGGGTAGGGTATTGAAATCCCCTCAGCGTCAAAACGTAACTTAACGGTCTCTTGAGTATCAAAGAGGACAGGCCAATAGTCACCACTCTTAACCCAAGGACGGACAACAAAATTAACGCTACTGTCAGCCAGTTCAGAAACACCAATTGTTGGAGCTGGATCTTGTAAGACTCGTTCATCCTTTGACAAAATGTCTTCTAGAACAGCACGAACTTTTTTTAGATCGTCGTTGTAGCCAACACCAATAACTAGGTCAACTCGGCGGGTTTCTTTTGCAGAGTAGTTTGTGATTGTTGTTCCAACAATCTGCCCATTGGGGACTGTAATTTCTTTGTTATCTCCTGATCTCATCTTAGTACTGAAAATCTGAATTTCTTCTATGACGCCGGTAACACCACCAGCTTCAACGAAATCACCAACTTTAAAAGGGCGAAACAGTATCAACATGAAACCTGCAGCAAAATTGCCTAAAGTTCCTTGTAGTGAAAGTCCGATAGCTAAGCCGGCTGCAGCCAAGATTGCAGCAAATGAAGTTGTTTCAATGCCTAATTTGCCTAGAGCTGCTAAGACAACAAAGATCATCAATGAGACATAAACAACGGTTTTTGTAAACTTGATCAGTGTTTCATCGATGCTGGCTTTCGCCATCATCTTTACAACAACATTTGTGATGATACGCGCAACAATACGTCCAACAATAAAAACGAGAATTGCCCAAAGGATTGGTAACCCATAACTTTGAATGAGTTCTAGTATCTTGTCTGAAGAAATTGCCCCCATTTTGTCCTCCTATTGATTGAAATGATAAAAGTTTTACCAGCTGTCAAAATGACAACCAGTCTTCTAAGGAAAACTTTTATCATAATAGGGGATTAAATCAATATAAATATGACAATTTTAGATAGAATTAACTGTGACGTATTCTTTAATCAAATCTTTGTCAGCAGCAATCGTGACGACTTTTTTCTGGCGAGATTCAAGTCCAATAAATGCACCCGGTAACTCTGGACTTTCGCCAATAGCTTTTTGGACAGCATTACCAAATTTTGCAGGGTGAGCTGTTGACAAACAGAGTAAGGGATAGGGTGAGCTACTGATTTTTTTACCTACGCCAACGCCGGCAGCGGTGTGTGGGTCAAGAATGTATCCAGTTTCTTTAAAAAAAGAACTGATTGTCTGGAGAGTTTCCTTGTCATCAATAGAAGATGATGAAAAGTCATTCTTAAGTTTTTCCATTTGTTCAGTGGTAAACTCAAGTTTTCCATGCTGCTTAAATTGATCCATTGCTTTAACAACTTTTTCTCCATCGCAATCAAGAAGATAATAAAGGTAACGCTCAAAGTTGCTAGCAATTTGAATATCCATGGATGGTGAAAGTGAATGATGAACATCAGCAATAGAGTAATCTCCAGCGTTAATGCACCGACTGAGAATATTGTTTGAATTTGTTGCCAAGATGAGATTGTTGATCGGAACGCCCATCTGTTTAGCGATATATCCGGCAAAAATGTCACCAAAGTTTCCGGTTGGCACACTCATGTCAACTTTATCTGCTCCAGTCTCTTTATTGACTTGGAACCAAGCATAGAAATAGTAAACAACCTGAGCAAGAACTCGTGCCCAATTGATTGAGTTGACAGCACCAAGAGCATGTTCTTCTTTAAACTTAAGATCGCCAAATATTTCTTTGATTATCATTTGAGCGTCGTCAAAAGTTCCCTCTACCGCAAGGTTGAAGACATTGTCATCAGTCACTGTTGTCATTTGAAGTTCTTGAATGGGAGAGACTCGATCCTTCGGGTGGAGAATGAAGATATTGATGTTTTCCTTTCCTCTCACGCCATAGATTGCAGCACTGCCGGTATCTCCACTAGTGGCACCAATGATGTTCATCCTTTTTCCACTTTTACTTAAAAAGTACTCAAAGAGATTTCCAAGAAATTGTAGAGCGATATCTTTAAAGGCGAGGGTTGGGCCATGAAAAAGTTCAAGTATATACAGGTCCCCTTGCTTAACGATTGGGGTAATCTGTGGATTTTCAAAACTTTTATATGAACGCGTTATTAACTCTTTTAGATCTGCCGCAGGAATATCAGTTGCGTATTTAGATATAATTTGAAACGCCAGCTCAGGGTAGGGGAGTTTGCTTAAATTCTGTAATTCCGTTGCTGATAGTTGAGGAATTGTTTGCGGCAGGAGTAAGCCGCCATCGTCAGCCAAGCCCATCATAACCGCTTCAGTAAAACTTAAATCCTGAACTTGTCCTCGTGTACTGCAATATTTCATAAAGATCTCTTTTCATGACAAAAATTATTGCTTTAAAATTGTGTAAAAACGTCTGGCATCATATCAATAAATATATTTGATTGGAAGTTTGAGTATAAAAAAAACGGGAACTTCTGATTCGAAGTTCCCGTTTGATTGACGTTTTTGTTAATTATCTTTATTTATCGGTCTCTTGTGCATCAACAACAGTGACGGCGGCCATATTAACGATATCAGCAACATCGTCACCACGTTGCAAGACGTGAACTGGCTTGTTCATACCCATCAAGATTGGACCAATCGTCTCAGCCCCACCAAGTTTATTGAGTAATTTATAGCTGATATTTCCAGACTGTAAGTCGGGGAAAATAAATACGTTGGCATCTCCCTTAAGAGCTGAAAATGGGTATTGAAGTTCTGTTAATTCAGGATCAAGGGCAACATTTGCTTGAATCTCACCATCAACGATCAGGTCCGGGGCTTGTTGTTTAACCAAGGCCGTTGCTTTTTTAACTTTCGTTGTCACTGGATGATTTGTACTGCCAAAGTTTGAGAAAGAAAGCATTGCAATTTTAGGTTCGATATCAAACTTGCGAACTTCTTCAGCAGCAAGAATTGCCGTTTCAGCTAATTCCTCAGCGGTTGGATCAATGGTCACAGTTGTATCTGCAAAGAAGACAACTTTCTTTTTAAAGACCAACATATACATGCCGTGAACTTTAGAAAGTTGATCTTGTTTACCAATAATATCCAGAGCAGGTTGAATTGTTTCAGGGTAGTGGTGGTTGATACCTGAAAGCATTGAGTCGGCATCACCTTTTTCAACCATCATTGCTCCAAAATAGTTGTTATTGGCTTTAATCTGTCTTTTTGCACCAGCTCGCGTCACACCTTTACGCTGACGTAACTCGAACATTGTGTCAATGTAGTTTCCACGTTTATCGCAAGTCAGAGGATTGAGAATTTCGACATCACCAAGATCGAGCTTCAAGGTTTTGATGCGGCTTTGAATTTCCTCCTCATCACCAAGAAGAATTGGAGTCGCTATATTTTCTTTAATCAAAATCTGAGCTGCCCTCAAGATTTTATCCTCTTCCCCCTCAGGGAAGACAATTCGTTTGGGATTAGCTTTTGCTTTGTTAATCAAGGTCCGCATAATTTCTTTGGAGCGGCTTTGAATTGCTTCTAGAGACTCGCGGTATTTTTCCATATCTTCAATTGGCCGTCTTGCGACGCCTGAGTCCATTGCTGCTTGTGCGACAGCTGGTGCTACATGAAGAAGAACCCGAGGATCAAAAGGTTTAGGGATGATGTATTCGCGGCCAAAATTGATATCTTCACCCGCATATGCCTTGCGTACTGAATCAGGAACGTCAAGCTTGGCTAGCTCGGCCAATGATTTAACGGCTGCCAGTTTCATCTCATCATTAATGGCGCTCGCGTGAACATCAAGTGCCCCGCGAAACAAGAATGGGAAGCAGAGGACATTGTTAACCTGGTTCATATAGTCAGAGCGTCCTGTTCCGATGATAACATCACCACGGACCGCAAGTGCTTCTGGTGGTGTGATTTCAGGATCTGGATTGGCCATTGCAAATACGATTGGATCTTTAGCCATAGATCTTAACATATCAGTGGAAAGGGCACCTTTTGCTGATACACCAAAGAAAATGTCTGCCCCAACCATTGCATCTTCAAGTGTTCTTGCATCCGTTTCTGCAGCAAGACGTTCCTTGTATTCATTCATGCCGTTGGTTCTGCCCTTATATATAACCCCTTTAGTATCACAGAGGATGACATTGTTCTTATCAATCCCCATGGTAATCGCAAGGTTAGCGCATGCAATACCTGCAGCGCCGGCACCATTTACAACAATTTTACACTTCTTTATGTCTTTACCAACTATTTCAAGGGCATTCACCATGCCGGCCGCTGAAATAATTGCTGTGCCGTGTTGATCATCATGGAATACCGGAATATCCATAATCTTTTTGAGCTCTTCTTCAATATAAAAACATTCTGGGCCTTTAATGTCCTCAAGGTTGATACCACCAAAAGTAGGTTCAAGAAGCTTAACGGTTCTGATAATTTCATCGGAATCTTTTGTATTAAGTTCAATATCAAAAACATCAACATCTGCAAAACTCTTGAAGAGAATTCCCTTTCCTTCCATAACAGGTTTACCCGCTAAAGCACCAATGTCGCCGAGTCCGAGGACAGCCGTTCCGTTGGAAACAACAGCAACAAGATTCCCTTTTGCTGTATATTTGTAAGCATCGTTAGGGTTTTTCTCGATGTCTAGGCAAGGTTCTGCTACGCCAGGACTATATGCAAGGGCGAGGTCGTGACTGGTGGCACAAGGCTTTGTCGTAATAACTTCTATTTTACCTTTTCTTCCAGAACTGTGATAATCGAGAGCTTCTTGACGCATTGACATGAGAGTTTGTCCTCCTGTAGAGAGAAAAATTTATGTGTTTCTTAATTGAGTACTACCTTTTTACTATGAACCAGTGCAAGTGAATTAATCAACAAAGCAATTCATTCAATTAATCAAACTAAAAAATTATAGTTTTACTAAAAAAAAGTCAAGTATATATGGTTATGTCGGTTATTATAGGTTCATGTCTTTTGTCAGCAAAGCTGATGCCAATAAGACCTAATGTTGAAATATCATTAATAACGAGAGCTTAGAGTTTATTTGAATTGTTGTTTTCAGTATATACGTCATGAAAATGGTGTTTAGTGGCTGAAATTGACCACATTTAAGGTGTTTGTTATGGAAAAAATGCGTATTGGGGTTATCTCTGATACCCACATCCTTTCACTAAGTTCCGCTGTTAATTTAGCTGAACAATTATTGGATGGCCCCTTCAGCGAAGTCGATGCTATTTTACATGCAGGTGACCATATATTTGAGGGACTTTCTGATTGTTTCGATCCAATTCCGTGGTACAGCGTGCGTGGTAATATGGACGCTTCACATGCTATGTTTCCAATACAGAGAATTGTGACGATATCTCAAGTAAGAATTGGGATGGCTCACGGATGGGGGCCTGTGAAGGGGATCGAGGAGTGTGTTCAGAGTTGTTTTGATCCCGCAGAAATTGATGTTTTAGTTTTTGGTCATAGTCATCAACCTGTTTGTCGTTGGTATGGTTCAGTTCTGTTGTTTAATCCCGGAAGTGCAATGGATCGACGTTCGGCACCTAACCACACTGTGGGTATTTTAACTCTGGGAAGTACTGTGTCTGGTGAAATAATAATCATTGATTGATTTTTTTATTCGATTTTTAAAGGGGCTGTTTGATGTTTGATTTTTTTACTCGTGGCGGACCATTGATGTATCCAATCCTTCTTTGTTCAGTGATTGGATGGGCCATATTTATGGAACGAATATATGCATTCGTTAAAGTACGTCGTCATCTTACCCCGTTAAAAGATAGGGTTTGTGATTTACTAGAGGGGGATAAACGGGAAGATGCCATTGATCTTTGCCGACTTAATAAATCTCCTCTAGCTAAAATTTTAATTGTTGTTCTAAAGCATAAAGGTGGGCAACGCAGTGATTTAAAATCTCTTGCTGAGGAGGTTGGAGAGAGAGAAGCGGTTTTATTGCAACGCTACCTTGGTTTGCTTGGAACGATTGCCAACATCACTCCTTTGCTTGGATTGCTGGGAACTGTTCTTGGGATGATTAAGGCTTTTAATGTTATTGCGACGGAAGGGATGGGAACTCCGGCTTCACTTGGTGGAGGCATATCTGAGGCTCTTATTACAACAGCAGCTGGACTTACGGTTGCTGTTCCTATGATTCTGCTCCATCGTTATTTATCAAGTCGCTCTGAGCGTCTGGTTCTTGAACTGGAGGAAGCAACGATGCAAATTGTCGATATGGTGGAAGAATGAGTTTCCGCCGACGCATCCAGGAATCACCAAAGGTGGATTTAACGCCTATGGTAGATGTTGTTTTCTTGTTGTTAATATTTTTTATGATCTCAACAACATTTATCGAGAGGCCTGGTCTCAGCATTGATCTTCCTGCATCAAGTTCTGAACAAGTGAAATTAGAAGATAAAGAGGTTCAGGTTTACTTAGCTGAGAATGGGGATATTTATCTGCAAAAAGAAAAGATAGATGTTGATGAATTACTTCTTTATTTACAACGAATTGATGCTAATTTAACAAAAAATATGACTTTTTTATTGATGGCTGACAAGGCGGCACTTCATGGAAATGTTGTGCAATTGATGGATGCTGCAAAAAGTGCTGGATTTGGACATCTTGCCATTGCTACTGATAAGAAAGAGGAAAATTAAAGACTCTTCTTTTCTGGAATATTGGCCGGAAAGTTATGTAGGGCCTTATCTGTTCCACAGTTCTCTCGTCCAGGACATTTCTCTACGACACATGGATCGATGTGGATAATGACATTTGCCCCTGGGATCTCTTTTTCAATCCTTTTCTCCAAACTATCCGTTAGCTTGTGAGCTTCATAGACAGTCATATCTTTACAAACTTCCAAATGAAAATCCATAATTTTGAGAGAACCTGCTCGTCGCGTACGCAGTCCATGGTATCCAGCGAGTGGGCCGTTATGTGAACAGATCAACTGATGGACCTGTTGTTGAATCTCAGGGGGAAGTTCGTGATCGAGTATGTCTGCCAGCCCACGTCTTATTAGCTGTAAGGCTTCATGAAGTATATACGAGGCAACGAGTATTGAAAGTGCCGCATCCAGCCAATGAATATCAAACCAGCGCACCATCAGGAGGCCGGCCATTAAGCCGAGGTTGCTATAAATGTCCATTCTGAAATGGAGAGAATCAGCTTCAAGGGCAGATGAATCAGTTTGTTTTGCAATTTTTTTTAAGTAACGTGCAATGAACCATGACGCGATAGCACTAAAAGCAAGAACGCCGATCCCCTGGTTGATGTTATCAATTCGATTATTCTGACCTAATCGCATCACGGATTCATAGATAATCCAGCCTCCAGATGCCGTTATGATTAAAGCTTGAAACAACGTGGCGAGAGTTTCAAATTTTCCGTGACCAAAGGGATGTGATTGGTCAGGAGGTTGTTCTGCATGACTTATTGCCATGAAGTTAACCCCTGACATTAAGATATCTAGCAGCGAATCAATTGCAGATGCCATCACGGCCATAGATCCACTTAGAAGGGCGACAACGACCTTGATGATTGCAAGAAAGATTGCTCCAAAAATTGAAAAAGTGGCAGCTTTAATTTTAGGGTTATCGAGCTGGGGCACAGTTCTTCCTCTAACTTTTACAGGCTTTATTCCATTCTAAAAATCCATCCCCGGTGAGGTTATGGAAACTTTCGATCCTCTGTTGATAGTAATCTATTTGGGCGCAAGCACGACCGACCTTCGTAGCTGTTTTTTGTAGCACCATTTTGTTTGCGAGGCAGAAATTATAGAAGCCATCTGTGCCAATAAGGATGCTTTTAAGTTCTACCATATTTGGCTCGAGCGTGTTGGTAATGTACCAGTTCCCGGCAAAACCTTCGATCAATTTAGGGGTGATATCAAAAATATTTAAGCGGCAGCAATCAACCATGTAATCACGTAAGAAATAGTCAGCACCACTTGCCATAGAACCTGCATCAAGAGCAGTCACCTTCTTTTCATCTAAAAGAAACTGATGGTATTGCTGAAGTAACTGTTTCGTGAGTTGATCAACCTTGATTTCATCTTCGAGGCTTTGAATTGTGTAATTCGTACGATTGAAAACGTCTTTTGACTCTCGTTCAGTATCAATTGAATTCATGAATGCTTCCTGTTGGGTTTACTTTTTAGGGCTGCTCAATAAATCTTCTCTTGTGTTTTTTTAGCATCGACACGTCAATGGGTCAAGTTGTGGTAAGATCGATATTTATTTGGGTCTATTTACTTACGTTGGTGGCTTTGCTAGGATACTCCGCTTTATCTTTGTGTGTTTCGTGTGTTTTATTAATTTTGTAATTTCAGGAAGTTAGCATGTCAACAGCCACTCCGGTTATGCGCCAGTACTTAGAAATAAAAGCTGACTATCAGGACGCAGTCCTTTTTTTCAGATTGGGAGATTTCTATGAGATGTTTATGGATGATGCTGTGCTTGCATCAAGGGTTCTTGGTATTACCCTGACTTCTCGTAATAAAGGCGTTGAGAATGCAGTCCCACTGTGTGGAATTCCTTATCATAGTAGTCAGGGCTATATTGCCAAGCTGATTTCTGCAGGGTACAAGGTCGCGATTTGTGAGCAGGTTGAAGACCCAAAGCAATCGAAGGGAATTGTCAAACGAGAAGTCGTTCGGGTTGTCACTCCAGGTCTTGTGACAGATACTGATACGCTGGACCCTAAAGAGAATAACTTTCTTTTGTCTATTGTTGAAAATGACAACTCCTTTGGAGTTGCACATATAGATATCACAACAGGTGGATTCAGGGTGACTCAACTTGATAGTCTCCTCCAGGTTGAAAATGAACTGGGTTCACTGCGTCCTAGAGAAGTTTTGTTGTGTGACACAGAGCAAGGGCAAAGGCTTAAGCAAAAAATTGCCCCTCTTCTCGATGGGGTAATGTGTAATTCCCTCCCTGAATGGGTGTGTGACGAAGATTATGCGTTGCAACAATTGAAAACTTTTTTTGGGGTTTCTGGTTTGCAATCCTTTGGCTGTCAGGATCTCATTGCTGCGCAACAAGCAGCGTCAGTTGTTCTCTACTATTTGCAACAAACTCAAAAAGAAGAACTTCGACATATTAGATCTCTACAGACTTATCACACTCAGAATTTTATGATTCTGGATGATTCAACTCGCAGAAATCTTGAGCTGACGGCGACTTTGCAAGATGGGAAGAAAAGGGGGTCACTTCTCGGTGTTCTCGATCGTACCGTGACTGCTATGGGAGGGCGGACTCTCCGACACTGGGTTCATTATCCTCTAATTGACCCTCTTCAAATCAATCAACGACAAGCATCTGTGGCTGAGCTTGTCGATAAAAGCTTGCAGCGTATCGAACTGATTGAGGCCCTTGATGGTGTTTACGATCTTGAGAGGTTGAACAGTAAGATAGCTATGGCAAGCGCCAATGCCAAAGACATTGTGGCGATGCGAGCATCCTTAGTCAAAATGCCTCTGATAGCGGACCTTCTCAGTCCGATGCAAAGTCCTTTTCTCACAGATTTGTATGGTCAAATTGATGTGTTGCCAGAGTTGGTGACTCTGCTTGAGCAGGGTATCGTTGATGATCCCCCATTTGTATTGCGAGATGGTGGTCTTATCAAGGATGGCTATAATGAAGAGTTGGATGAATTAAGGTCCATCAGTCGTGACGGTAAGGGATGGATAGCTGCATTAGAACATCAAGAGCGTGAACGGACGGGAATCCCAACTCTGAAGGTAAAATACAATAGGGTTTTTGGTTACTTCATTGAGGTGACTCACCGTAATCTCGATCGTGTTCCCGAAGATTACCAACGTAAGCAGACCTTGGCAAATGCCGAAAGGTTCATTACCCCACAACTTAAAGATTACGAAGAAAAAGTTCTCGGCGCAGAGAGTCGTATTGTTGAGCTTGAATATAATTTATTCCAGGATATTAGGCTGAAAGCGTCAGGAGAAAGTCGGAGAATTCAGGAAAATGCTGATGCTCTTGCCGCCCTTGATAGTTTACTGTCCTTAGCCGATTTAGCACATGAACGTAATTATGTCTGTCCTCAAATCGATGATTCCGGGGTGATAAAAATTGATGCGGGGAGGCACCCAGTCGTCGAGGGGATGCCGCTTAAAGAAGCATTTGTTCCCAATGATGTCGAACTGGATACTGTCAAAAACCAACTATTGATACTGACTGGTCCAAACATGGCTGGTAAGTCGACGTATATGCGCCAAGTTGCTTTGATCACTCTCATGGCTCAATTAGGAAGCTTTGTCCCTGCTGAAACGGCCAGAATAGGGGTCGTTGACCGCATCTTTACTCGAGTTGGAGCAAGTGATAATCTGGCTAAGGGTGAATCAACATTTATGGTTGAAATGAATGAAACCGCAAATATTTTACGCCATGCTACACAGAACAGCTTAGTTATTCTTGATGAAATTGGACGTGGGACCTCTACTTTTGATGGCGTCAGTATCGCTTGGGCCGTTGCAGAGTATTTGCATGACACTCCAAATGTTGCAGCTAAAACTTTATTTGCGACCCACTATCATGAATTGACAGATTTGCCCCTGACTCGTTCAAGAATTAAAAATTTCAACGTGGCTGTCAAGGAGTGGAACGACCAGATTATTTTCCTCAGAAAAATTATCTCTGGAAGTGCTAGTCGCTCCTACGGTATTCAGGTTGGTCGATTGGCGGGATTGCCTGATACTGTTATTGAGAGAGCTAAAGAAATTTTACGCAACCTTGAAACGGGGGAATTTGTCCGTTACGGAGAACCAAGGCTAGGTGAAAGTAAGAACAAGCCCGATAAAAAACCACTCGCTCAGATGTCTTTGTTCCACCCTGAAGAGGCAGACCAGATACGAACTCGCCTAGAATCCATTGATGTTAGGTGCACAACACCTATTGAAGCGTTGACCTTACTTGATGAATTAAAAAAGATGCTCTAAATGCTTAAAACTAAAAAACTATTTTTTATAACTGTTCTTTTTGTTGTCGCTCTGGCAGCCATGTCACATGATGTGCTTGCTGAAGATTATAATGCTTTACGTTCCGACTATCGGCAACTAATCAAGTCTTCACAACTTCAGCGTCAACGGTCAAATTGGGAACGTTTGATCAGCCGCTTTGATACCTATCTGGCAGGGTATCCACAAAGTTCACATGTAGAAAAGGCACTATTTCTTCGAGCTAGGACATGGGATGGGCTTTCACGGGCATCTGGGAGTAGCGTCGACGCTAAACAAGCAATTGAGAACTATCAATATATGGTCAAACGTTTTCCGCACAGTCGTTTGGCGGATGATGCGCTGTTTTTTTCTGCACTCATCTCTGATAATCACTTAAAGAATAAAACCTCAGCTTATCATTATTATAAGCAAATCATTACACAATTGCCGTCCTCAGATATGGCCGGTGAGGCAAAGAAAAAAATAGCTTTGCTGCCAGTTCCAGCCAAAAAGAAAAGTGTTGTTAAAAAAGAACAGGTGAAGCAGCATGTTGTTGGAGAAGCTATTTTTCTTGAAAAAGTTCGCTATTGGAGTGGCCCTGAGTATACCCGTGTTGTTTTTGACCTCACAGCCCCTGTTGTTGCAAAAACAAACGACCTAAAGGGTGAAAATCCGCGGCTTTACTTTGACCTTCTTTATACGAAGGTTGCTGCTGATTTACCCGCTGTTGTGACGATCGGTAACGGCCTTATTAAGCAAGTTCGATCGAGTCAGTTTGATAAACAACGAACTCGAGTTGTTCTTGATCTCAATAAAACTGCGGAATACAAAGTTGCAACTTTAGAAAATCCCCATCGTCTAGTTATTGATGTGAAGGGTCCCCCTTTAACTGTTGGATTTACAGAAGAGCATAGCTCAATTTCCAACGCGTCCGATGATTCTATCGCTTCTATCCTGGGGAGTGCCTCTGATCGTCAAGAGGTTCTTCATGTTCCTCAGAATACCCATGATGAAGGAATCCATCTGATCGTTGTTGATGCTGGGCATGGGGGGAAAGATCCAGGTGCAATTGGACCCCATAAGGTTTATGAGAAAAATGTTGTTTTGCCCATGGCAAAAGCTCTTGCTAAAGCATTAAGGAAAGAGTTGGGGGTGAAGGTTCTTTTGACTCGCTCTGATGATAAGTACCTTAAGCTGCGTGCGCGAACGGAATACGCTAATGAGGTTGGTGCAGATCTATTCATCTCTCTTCATGCAAATGCGACGTCAAATGGTAAAGCTTATGGTCTGGAAACCTATTTTTTGAATTTATCTAAGAACAATCAAGCAGCTGAAGTTGCCGCTCGGGAAAACGGAACAACGCTTCAAGAGGTCGGTCACTTAGAAGCCATTTTATTTGATCTTATGGCAAATGCAAAAATTAATGAATCGAGCCGATTAGCAGCTGAAGTGCAACAATCGTTAGTTGCAGGGCTAAAACCTCACTATAGTCACATCAAAGATCTTGGCGTGAAGCAGGGCCCGTTTCATGTTCTTCTCGGTGCAACAATGCCATCTGTTTTAATTGAAGCTGGGTTTATCAGTAATTCTCGTGAAGAAAAACGCCTCATGTCTGCCAAATATCATCAAAGAGTTGCTGCTGCAGTTGTTAAAGGGGTAAAAAAGTATTCAGCGACAATTGACCGGGTTGCTAAGCGATGAGTATCGAAATAGAAACAGTATCTTCCGATTTTTTTTCTGTCAAAGATTGTAAAGGTGCAGGTGACTTCGATTCTTGCCGAGCTGAACTTTTGGACTCTTCACGACAGTTTCTTTCAGCACAGCTAGAAGAAGTTGAGAGATTCAATGATGGTGGTGCCTCTGGGCACACTGTTGTGGTTAAGTTGACGGCTATTTATGATCAACTCAACACAACTATTTATGAGGCTGTTTGCGCGGATTTAGATCCTGAGGCTGTTGCGGGTTGTGCTTTGATAGCTCTTGGTGGATATGGACGAGGCGAGATGAATCCCCGCTCAGATCTCGATTTAATGTTCTATTACGAAACTTCGCAACGAGAGACTGTACGAATTATTTCTGACCGAATGTTATACCTCCTCTGGGATTTGAGTCTAGATGTCGGTTACAGCGTTCGTTCAAGTGATGAATGTCTTGGCGAATCTCATGACAGCACGGTTAGGTCTTCGATGTTAGACGCGAGACTTATATCCGGTTGTCCAGAGATATTCGATAGGTTTTATAATACAGTTGGTCGTTTAATGCTCAGTCAAGATTCGCAAGCTTTTATTAAAGTTAAGCTTGACGAGAGAACTGAGCGGAAAAAGAAATATGGGTCATCTGTTTACTTGGTTGAACCAAACCTGAAAGAGGGGGAAGGGGGGCTTCGCGAACTTCAAGAAGCATTGTGGATTGCCCGTGTCAAGTTTAAGGCGACAAGTTTAAAAGACCTTCTAAAAAAGAGTGTTATTAACGAGAAAGATTATCAGGAATACAATCAAGCCCTCGCTTTTTTATGGAGAATCCGAAATTTTCTCCATTTTAAGGGTCAGCGTAAGAGTGATCAGCTGAACTATGATCAACAACAAATGCTTGCTGAATGTCTGGGTTATAAGAAAAAACGACGCAAGTCAGCTGTTGAACAATTTATGCAAGAATATTATGCCCAAGCAATACAGGTTGAGCACCTTTCAACAAAGATCATTCTTATGGCCACACAACCTCCCCCTGTCTCGATGAACAAAGTTTTTAGCCTCTTTGGACGGAGAAATCTTGAAGATGGTTTCTACATAATTCGTCATGAATTACGTGCCAAGGTCGATCAACTCTTGTTGGATGATCCCGTTTTGATGATGATTGCTTTTGAGTTGGCACAAAAGCATGAAGTTCAAATCTGTTTAGAGCTAAAGCAACTGATCAGAGATAATTCACATTTGATTAATGATAAAATCCGTCGCTCAAAACGCATCAATGAGTCATTTTTTCGTATCTTGCGTTATCCCAAGGGGGTTGGGAGGATTTTGCGTAAGATGCATCACCTGCAGTTCTTGAATTCATTTATTCCTGAATTTAAGAAAATTTACTGTCAGGTTCAGTTTGATATGTATCATATCTATACCGTTGATATACATACCCTTTTTGCTATTGGCGAAATGGAAAAGTTGTGGCAAGGGGCGTATAGAGACAATCATCCTCTTTTGACCGAGGTCGCAGGCAACATCGAAAAACGTGAGCTTTTATTGTTATCAATGCTTTTTCACGATATCGGTAAGGGAAGTGGCAAAAATCACAGTATTCATGGTGCTGAAATGGTTCCCACCATCGCGCGTAGGATGCGCTTGAATCGTGAAGATAGTCAAAGGCTTCAATTTCTGGTTTTAAACCATTTACAAATGGCTCATATCTCTCAACGGCGTGACCTGCAAGATGAGAAAATGATTTTTCAGTTTTCGCAATTGATGGGCATGAGTGAGAATTTAAGGATGCTATACCTTCTTACTTTTGCCGACATTAAAGCCATTGGGCCTGATGTCTGGTCTGAATGGAAGGGTCAGTTACTTCGTGAGCTTTATGAAAAAACGTATGATGCTCTGGAGAAAAATGAGTTTTATCAGGAGAAACGCTCAGAAAAAATTCGTAATCGAAAGAGAGAAATACGTAAGGCTTTTGCGGAAGAATTCCCTGAAAGTCGAATCAATAAAGCGATAAAAAGTCTTAATACCCGCTATTTGATGAGTTATCGAACTCGGGAAATAATCCCACATCTACGGCTGGCATTAGGCCGTGGAAAGAAAACTCTGATGATGCAGGTAGAGCATATGCCAGAGTTTAAATACACTGAAGTGACCTTGGCAACAATTGATACTCCCGGTTTATTTTCACAAATTGCTGGAGTGCTGGCTTCTCATTCTATCAATATCCTTGGTGCTCAAATCCATACACGCAAAACAGGAGCTGTGTTAGACATTCTGCAGGTGAATAGTCCTATCGGTGAGATTGTTGATAGGGCGAATAAATGGGAAAAGGTTAAGTCTGACTTAAGTGATATCATTGAGGGCCGATCTTTTGTTGAGTCATTGTTCGAAAAATGTCAAGAGCCTGACTATTTGAAAACTACGACGACACAACCGACGAAAGCCAATAAGGTTGAAATTGATAATGAAGTGTCAGACCGTTATACCGTGATCGATATCTTTGCTATGGATAAGGTTGGCTTACTTTATGACATCACTCGTACTTTGAACGAATTAGGTCTTTATATTGCGGTTTCTAAGATATCAACAAAGGTCGATCAGGCTGCAGATGTTTTTTATGTCAGCGATATTTTTGGTCAAAAAATTACTCACTATGAAAAACTTGAAGAAATTAAAAATGTTATGCTGGAGAGGCTGGCATAGTTTTAGGTTGATATGGATCGCTATCTCGATATTTTTTACAACTATTTATCTGTTGAAAAAGGACTTTCAGACAATACTCTGAGTGCTTATAGCCGTGATTTATCTTCATACTCTCTTTATTTAAAAGAACACGAAAATATAAAGTGTTTTTCTAACGTACTACAGTTGTCCATCCTCAATTATTTAACATTTTTAAAAAAAAATAGCCTTTCTCCAAGAAGCAGGGCGAGGGTTTTGAGTACATTGAGAAGCTTTCATAAATTTTTAGTCCATGAAAATTATTTAAATCACGATCCAACAGCTTTAATTGAGTCTCCGCGAATAATTTCAGCATTACCAAAATTCTTATCACAAAATGAAGTTGAACGCTTGCTTAACGCTCCACAGGGTGAACATCCCATCGCTGTGAGGGATCGCGTCATGCTTGAGGTTCTTTACGCAACGGGAATGAGAGTTTCAGAACTTGTTGGACTGAAACTAGGAGACCTCAAACTAGATATCGGTTGCTTAAATGCTTTTGGTAAAGGGTCTAAGCAACGATTGATACCTTTAGGTGAAGATGCTATTGAAATTCTAAAAAAATACTTGCAGAATGCACGATTGAAATTGTTGAAAAAATCAACGAGTGAAGAAGTTTTCTTAAATTCTCGGGGGAATAAACTTAGCCGTCAGGGTTTTTGGAAAAACTTACAAGCATATGCAATAAAAGCAGACATTAGTCAGAAGGTTTCTCCGCATATGTTGCGTCATTCGTTTGCAACACATCTACTTGAAAATGGAGCCGATTTACGTTCTGTACAGGCAATGCTTGGACATGCAGATATTTCTACAACTCAGATTTATACCCATGTCCTTCAGGACCGTTTGCAAAAGATTCATCAGCAGTATCATCCTCGTGGATGATTAACCGAATACGAATAGAGGAACGAATGAAATATATAATATTGCTAGGCGACGGGATGTCTGACGAGCCTATTTCAGAACTTGGCGGAAAGACCCCTTTGGAGGTTGCAAAGACTCCCAATATGGATCGTCTTAGCCAGCAAGGAACGATTGGTTTGGCTGCAACTGTTCCTGAGGGATACCCTCCAGGAAGTGATGTCGCAAATTTGTCGGTTTTTGGTTATGACCCCGTAGATTGTTATTCTGGGCGTTCTCCTCTTGAAGCTGCCAGTATGGGAGTTGACCTTGGCCCAGATGATGTCGCTTTTCGGATGAATTTTGTCTGGCTAGAGGCTCATTATGGAAAACTTTATATGGGAGATTTTTCGGCGGGTCACATTTCAACTGAAGAGGCAAGTCAACTTGTTGCGACCCTTCAGGAAGGGCTGGGTGGTGATGAGTTTAACTTCTATCCCGGAGTTTCATATCGCCATCTTATGGTTTGGAAAAATGGTCGGGATCAACTGACATTCACTCCACCTCACGATATTTCAACTCAGAGCATTGATGGGTATCTCCCACAAGGGGATGGTGCTGATATTCTTCTCGATCTGACGAATTCTGCCCAGATGTTACTTAATAGCCATCCAATTAATAATCAACGTTCAGCTGAGCAAAAATTGCCTGCAAACTCAGTCTGGTTTTGGGGCCATGGGCGGAAGCCAACGATGGAGACTTATCAACAGCGCTATGGATTGACAGGTTCTGTGATCTCAGCAGTTGATTTAATTCGTGGTATAGGCGTCAATGCTGGTTTAGATATCATAGAAGTCCCGGGGGCAACGGGGTATCTTGATACGAATTATCGAGGGAAGGCTGAATACGCAGTCAAAGCTCTTGAGACAACAGATTTTGTTTATGTTCACGTTGAGGCTCCTGATGAAGCGGGTCATGGAGGTTTGCTGAAAGAAAAGATTGAAGCTATTGAGAGTTTCGATCGCGATGTTGTTGGGACGATCATAGACAATATCTCGCAGATAGGTGATTGCCGTATTTTAATTACTCCGGATCATCCCACTCCAGTTGAGAAAAGAACGCATACCTCTGATCCTGTTCCTTATATTATGTATGATTCAAGAGAAATCAGTTCTTCTCACGCGACAGGATATTCTGAAACTGAGGCAAAACGTTGCGGTGACGTCGTTCAAGGACACAGACTCCTTTCAATGTTGATTGATCATTGTGACAGAAGCTAAGCTAACAACATCAGAAGATGTGCTTCCATCAAAACTTTCAGTTGTTTTGGTAGAACCACAGGGTGCATTAAATATAGGTTCGGTATGTCGGGCCATGATGAATTTTGGTTTTTCTGAGTTGCGACTTGTCAACCCTCAGGTTGATCACTTGTCGCAAGAAGCAAGGTTGATGGCCGTAAAGGCGGCTTCTGTCCTTGAAAATGCCAAAATTTTTGAAAGTCTTGAAGATGCTCTTGCTGGGACTGTTTTGAGCTTTGGAACAACCCGCCGCTTTGGTCGCTACCGAGAAGGGTTGTTGCATCCTGAAGACGCGGCAAAGCGTTTAGTTCCTTATTTATGTGATAGCTCTGTCGCCTTGGTTTTTGGACGTGAGGATCGCGGATTATTTACCTCTGAGCTAGATCTTTGTCAGCACTTTATTACAATTCCGACAGATGATAATCTCCCTTCGATGAACTTGGCACAAGCCGTTTCGCTTTGTCTTTACGAAGTGAGTAAGCTAAAAAAACTTCCCATAGATGGAAATTCTGGAAGGAAGAAACTTGCTAAAAATGAAACTCTTGAAGCAATGTACCAACATATGCGGCAATCTTTGCTAGATATCGGATATCTTGATCCTCAAAACCCCGACCATATTTTAAGAACTTTTCGGAGAATTCTAAGTCGTTCAAGTCTTAACGATCGAGATGTCAGAATTATGCGTGGTTTGTTTAATCAAATTGATTTATACACGGGGCATAAAATAGCTCGGAAAAGTGATCGAGAATAGTAATGGCTATGCCAATTAAAACGATTCAGCTCAATGACATGATCAGCGTTGATTTTTTTTCTGATGGAAACCGTTATTTTGGTGATTTTCATCGTGTGAAAGTTATGGCAATTGCAAGAATACCTTTGTGTTCAAGCAAGTTACCAGATGATTTACTTGATGTTGCTGCTGCTTATCCCGGATATGTCGATTATGAGAAAAATATGGAAAGAATGGGAGTTACAACTGCTGAAGTCGATACTGTTACTGAGGAGCTTATTGATAATTTCATTCAAACCTCAGGTCACTATCTTCTTAATGTAAACTTTGCTGAACGCTTATTGCGAAAAAAATCCGGACTTACGAATATGAAAACGCCACTCACCCGTTAATTTCTATAATTCTTCTTGCTTTCAAATGTTTGAGGTGATAAGTAATAGCGGTTTTAATGTTGTACTTTTAGGAAGTGAGCCCTGGCTCGCTTTTTTTATTACCTAGAGGATAACTGTGGCACAACTTGTAGAAAAAATTGAAAATCTGGTTCAGCCTATATTAAATGACTTAGGTTGTGAGTTGGTTGACCTTCAGTATCAGCGTGAGCAACGCGGTTGGGTTCTGCGTTTTTTTCTCGATAAAGACGGTGGGATCAATCTTGATGACTGTGCAATTGCGAGTCGTGAAATGAGTTCCCTTCTTGATGTTGAGAATATTATTTCTACGGCCTATACCCTAGAAGTATCTTCTCCTGGAGTTGAGCGACCATTAAAAAAAATATCAGATTTTGAACGCTTTACTGGCGAGAAAGCTAAGATTAAGACGCTTCTTGCGATTGACCCTGATGGGTCAGGTAAGAATAAGAAAACATTTGTCGGCATCCTTTCTGGAACCGAAGGTGAGCGTGTTCTCTTAAAAATCAAAAAGAGTCATGATGCGATACAGATTCCTTTTGATCAGATAGAAACTGCAAATTTGAAATTTGAATTTTGATTCGTTTTTATACCAGTTAATTTGACTATCACTAGTTGACTTTGGTTGTCAGCTAAAACAATGAATAAGGGGTATGCAAGATGGTGGGTAACCTCAATCACATCATCGATCAGGTTGTTAAAGACAAAGGGATCGATCGTGACGTGTTGGTAGACGCTCTCGAATCTGCGGTTCTTTCTGCAGCCAATAAGAAATTCAGGAATACTCGCGATTTGGAAGCTCACTACAATGAAGAAATTGGTGAGGTCGAAGTTTTTGAATTTGTTACTGTTGTCGATGAAGTTTTAGATTCATATAAAGAAATTGATATTGATGAAGCACGTGAAGTTGACCCAGAAGTTGAGGTTGACGATTCTTTAGGGATGATGCTTGAGTCTGGAAGTTTTAGCCGTATCGCTGCCCAAACTGCGAAGCAGGTTATTATTCAAAAAGTTCGTGAGGCAGAGCGCGAAGGTGTTTTTAACGAGTTTAAAGATCGAGTTGGTGAAATTGTCAATGGTATCGTCCGTCGCTATGAGCGCGGTGACCTGATTGTCGATCTTGGCCGAGCTGAAGCTCTTTTGCCTAACAGGGAGCAGGCTCCTCGTGAGAACTATCGTCAATCTGATCGCGTCCGAGCATATATTTCTGAAGTTAAAATGTCAGCTAAAGGTCCGCAGATTATTCTTTCACGGACTCATCCTGGTCTATTGATTTCTCTGTTTAAGTCTGAGGTTCCTGAGGTTGCCGAAGGGATTGTCGAGATCAAGTGTGCTGTTCGTGAACCTGGTAGCCGTGCAAAAATTGCTGTCACTTCTCATGATATTGATGTTGACCCTGTTGGTGCATGTGTCGGTATGCGTGGTTCTCGGGTCCAGAACGTTGTGACCGAGCTTCGTGGTGAGCGTATTGATATTATTCCATGGACGCCTGATCCTGCTCGATTTGCATGTTCAGCTCTCGCGCCAGCCGATGTCTCCAGAGTTTATATCGATGACGAAGGTCAATCGATGGAGATTATCGTGCCTGATGACCAGTTGTCTTTGGCCATTGGTAAAAAAGGGCAAAACGTACGTCTTGCTGCAAAGTTGATTGGATGGAAAATCGACATAAAAAGTGAGAGTCGCGCGCAAGAAGAGGAACAGGAGGAAAGCTCTCCTGCAGAAGAAGGAAAATCTTCAGAGGAAAATCCTGCGGTTGAAGAGAATGATCAACCAGGTGAACCGATCAATGATAAAGACTCTGAGGCAGTTATTGAAAAGGAATCTTCCGATAAAATTGAGGAATGATTTTAAGTATTCATTATGACTGTTAATGTGAAAGGTCCTCAGCGGACCTGTGTTGCTTGCCGGCAGGTTAAGAGTAAAAAGGAACTTTTGCGCTATGTTGTCGCCCCTGATGGAGCTGTGCTTGTTGATTATTTGCAGCGCTTACCAGGCCGTGGAGCATATACCTGCCGTTCAAAGCAATGTCTGTTGGATGCGGTAAAAAAAAACAGTTTCCAGCGCTGCTTCAAAGGGCAATGTAACTCAATTGATGATTTAGAAATATCTCAACAATTGATGACTTCTGTTGAACAGAAAATAAAAAGTTTGATAGGGATGTCGAGAAAGTCTGGGCAGTTTATTGCTGGTAGCAATGCAGTTATTGAATCACTTAAAAAAGCATCACAATTGGCTTTTGTCGTGTTAGCGGTCGATATTTCGCCATCTATTGGTAGAAAAATCGAAACTCTTGCTGTTAGGGGTAACGTTGATACTGTTTGCTTATTTAACAAACAAATAATCGGACAAATGCTTGGCAAAGAAGAACGAAGTGTTATGGCAGTTCAGACTGGTTTGTTGGCTGACTCGCTGTTGAACGAATTGAATATGTACAGGCAACTGGTAAGGGAGAATTGATGGGCAAGGTAAGAGTATACGAACTCGCAAAGAACATGGGACTTGAGAACAAAGAATTACTGGCTAAGCTCGAAGATGCTGGTATTGAAGTTTCGTCCCATTCAAGTTCTCTGGCTGAGGAAGATCTACAGAAGTTTGAAGATTTCATCAATCCACCTCAGCAAAAGATCGAAGAAGCCCGAATAAAGCCAGGCATCATTCGACGTCGGCGTAAGGTTGTTCGGGAGCCCGTCGAAGAGCAAGTTGAGGTTGAACAATCTGTCATTGACGAGCCTTCTGTTGCCGAAGTTGAAACTCCTGAGACTTTAGAAACTCCAGAAGTTACTGTTGAAGACCGAGATGCTCCTGTCGCGATTGAAACTTCAGTAGCTTCAGATGAGGAAGAAAATAAAGAGGTTACTTCTGATGTAACACTGGCTGATTCGGAAAAAGACAGTGAGAGTAAAACCGAAGAAACTCAGGAATCCGTTGTTCCTCCTGTTGAGCCAACTCCTGAAGTTGTTGCAGTCGCTGAGGTTTCTGTAGAGAAGGAAGAAAAGCCGCAGGATGCAGTTTCTTCTGAAATCTCAGAACCTGAAATTAAGTCGGCATCTGTAGAGAAAGAAAATAAAGTTAAACCTCCTGTTGTTGAAAAGGCAACGGGGGATAGAGCAAAAATTCTGGGACGTGTTGAGCTACCTAAACCTGCTCCTGCTGCTCAGCGTAAACCAAGAGGCGGAGATCGCCCCGTTCGTCAGGATAGAAAACCTGCTCGTCCGGGTGAACGTCCAGCATCGCGTCCCGCTGCTGCGCGTCCAGATGCGCAACCAAGTCGCGGTAATAAACGTGTCAATCCTGCCCCTCTGGCACCGATTGAACAGCCGTTGCCTGAAAAAGAGGGCCGTAATAAGAAGCGCAATAAGGGACGTCGTAATGAGAATCAGGATTCTCAGGATGGACGTGTTTCACGCCGCGGACGAAGAGTTGAAGTATTTGAACCCGGTCGCCCTGGTCAAAAGAAGAAACGAGGCGGGAAAAACTCTAAACAAAGTAAGCAAACTGAAGTGACGGTCAGTAAGGCGATCAAGAGAATTGTGAAAATTAGTGACTCAATTACTGTTGGCGAGCTTGCTAAAAGAATGGGTGTTAAGGCGAACACTTTGATCGCTGAATTAATGCGTCAAGGGTCAATGGTGACAATTAACCATCCACTTGATTTTGAATCTGCCTCGCTGATCGCCTCTGATTTCAATCATGAAGTTGAAAATGTTGCATTTGATGAAGAGACAATTTTGGCAGTTGAGCCATCTAAAGAAAAAGAAGATAAAGCTGAAGACCTTGAAATGAGGCCGCCAGTTGTTACAATAATGGGTCATGTTGACCATGGTAAAACCAGTTTGCTTGATGCTATTCGTGAGGCAAATGTTACAGAGGGTGAAGCCGGGGGAATTACACAGCATATTGGTGCTTATGATGTTGAGCTCGACGGCAAAAAAGTGACATTCTTGGATACACCTGGTCATGAAGCATTTACTGCGATGCGTGCCCGTGGTGCTGGTGTGACTGATATTGTTATTCTGGTTGTTGCTGCTGACGACGGTGTTATGCCTCAAACCAAAGAGGCAATCAATCACTCTAAAGCTGCTGGCGTTCCAATCATTATTGCTGTAAATAAGATTGATAAGCCCGATTCAAACCCAGAGAGAGTTAAGCAAGAATTAACAGAGTACGAACTCGTTCCGGAAGAGTGGGGTGGAGAAACAATTTTTGTTGAGGTTTCTGCTAAGCAGCAGACAAATCTCGACACTCTTCTTGAAATGGTATTACTTCAAGCAGAAGTTCTTGAATTACAGGCAAACCCAAATAAATATGCAAAAGGTTCTATTGTAGAAGCACGACTCGATAAAGGTCGTGGCCCTGTTGCTACAGTATTGGTTCAAGACGGCACTCTAAAGATTGGAGATTCTATAGTAGCTGGTCTCCATTATGGACGAGTTCGTTCAATGATTACAGCGAATGGTCATCATGTCAAAGAAGCCGGCCCATCATTTCCTGTCGAAGTGACTGGCTTAGGTGGAGTTCCAAATGCTGGTGATATGTTCCATGCTGTTGAAACTGAAAAAGCCGCAAAAGAGGTATCTCAGCATCGTCAATCTAAACAGCGTGAGACCGAACTATCTAAGAGCAGTAAGGTTTCTCTTGATCAACTCTTCGCAAAAATGCAGGAAGGTGTTGTTGAAGAGTTATCTGTTATTGTTAAGGCTGATGTCCAGGGATCTGTTGAGGCTGTCCGCGATGCTTTAGAAAAGCTTTCAACTGATGCTTGTCGATTGAATGTTTTACATACCGGTGTCGGTGGGATTTCTGAAAGTGATGTCACACTGGCAACAGCTTCAAGTGCGATTGTTCTTGGTTTCAATGTTCGCCCAGAAACAAAAGCAAAGACACTTGCAGAGGTTGAGAAGGTCGATATACGTCTCTACTCAGTTATTTATGATGCTGTTAATGATATCCGAGATGCGATGGAAGGGCTTCTCGCCCCGACTCTTCAAGAAAAAGAATTGGGTCGCGTTGAAGTTAGAAATACATTTAATGTTTCACGAGTTGGAACGATTGCTGGCTGCTTTGTTGTTGACGGTAAAATCGTTCGAAATGCTCAGACTCGACTGGTTCGTGACAATGTTGTTGTCTGGCAGGGTAAGCTTAATTCATTGAAACGCTTCAAGGATGATGTAAAGGAAGTTGGTAACGGCTATGAGTGCGGTATTGGCCTCGAGAAATATAATGATATCAAGGTTGGCGATGTCATAGAGGTCTTTGAAATTGAAGAGGTAAAAACTGCCCTTTGATTTAATGACAGGTATCCCTATTGACTGTTGGCGTTTTTCGCATCGATTTGCGTTTATTTGAAATTCACTCGTTGAAGCAAAAACGTTCTCAAGTGAGTCGGCTGCTAAATCGTTTACGATCAAAATACCCAATTTCCATTGCTGAAGTTGGGTCTCTAGATCTTTTGCAGCGTACTCTTTTGGGTGCAAGTATGACAGCTGGAACAGAAAAAATAATTCAAACCATTTTCAACAAGGTTGAAGAAGACTTATACTCTTCAGGGCTAGTTGAGATTATTGATACAGATGTCGAATATTTTTATTACGGAGAAGAAAATCATTGAGTCGTTATCGCCCTGAACGTGTTGGTGAGCAAATCCACAAGGAAACAACACGTTTGTTAATGTATAGCATTAAAGATCCTCGTGTCTCGCCAGTGACTCTCACTGGAGTCCAGATGTCCCGCGATATAAGTTCTGCAAAAATATTTTTCACCGTGACAGATGAAAAAACAGAACGCAAAGATGCCGAAATCGGGCTAAAAAGTGCAGCACCTTTTATTCGTCGTGAGCTTGGCAAAATTATGCAGTTGCGTTTTGTTCCAAATATCTTTTTTAAATTTGATGATTCTATTGGTTATGGACGAAAAATAGATGAGTTGCTTCATCAAGTACAAGATGACTTAAATGATAGTTCAACAAATAATTGAAAAAATAAATAATAATCAACGTTTTTTAGTGGTTGCTCACGAGAACCCTGATGGTGATGCTGTTGGCTCAACACTCGGTTTGGCCCTCGCTTTACGTGAAATGGGAAAAGATGTGACGGCTTATAATGTTGATGGTATTCCAGAGGTCATGCAGTTTCTTCCCCACTCAAATTTTTTACAGAATCAACTAACCGATAATAAAATCTTTGATGTTGCTTTCGTTCTTGATGCAGGTGATGTCAATAGAACAGCCCTCCCGGTTAAAGATCTATGTCAAACATTAATAAATATTGATCACCATCCTCATTCATCATTTGGTGACTTATGTTATGTCGATACAACGGCATGTGCGACCGCTATTCTGGTTTATCACGTTCTAAAAGGTTGTCATCAATATCAATTGAGCCTTGATGTTGCAAAGGCACTTTATCTTGCTATTTTGTCTGATACCGGTTCTTTCCGCTATTCTAGTGCAAATGAAGAATGTTTCGCTGTTGCCGCTGAATTGGTTGGATTGGGGATTGATCCTTGGGAAATATCCAGTCATCTCTATGAAAGCCTTGCTCCAGAACGCATGCGATTACTGGGTTTAGTTTTGCCTTCTTTAGAGATCTCACCATGTGGGCGCTATGCTTCTGTTGCCTTGACCTTGGATGTCCTGAAAGATTCAGGGGCCTCTGACCAACATGCTGATGGTTTTGTTAACTATCCACGAGCCATCTCAGGTGTCGAAGTTGCTTTGTTTTTTAATCAATTGTCTGTAGATGAGTTTAAAATAAGTTTCCGCTCTCGTGGTACAATTGATGTCGGTCATTTAGCTCGTAATCTGGGTGGCGGTGGCCATCATAATGCCGCTGGTGCCAAAATAAAAGGAACCCTCGATGAAGTCAGGGCATCTGTTTCACAGTTACTCGACACACTTTTAAGCTGATTTCAGTGCACGGACTTCTCCTTATTGATAAAGATTCCGGGATGACATCTCATGATGTCGTTCGAAAAGTGAAGCGCCTTTGTCGAACCCGAAAGGTCGGACACGCTGGAACGCTCGATCCTTTAGCCACAGGTGTTTTGCTTGTTGCTGTTGGGGATGGAACAAAAATACTACAATTCCTTCTAGCTGAAGATAAATCCTACCTTGCAACATTCCGACTTGGCATAACGACGGATACTCTGGATATTGAAGGGCAGGTTGAGCAAGAACGTCCTATTGCAGATTTTACTCGCGATGACTTAGAATTAGTATGCGATAAATTTCGTGGTGAGTTTGAACAACTTCCACCCATGTATTCTGCATTAAAAAAAGATGGTGTCCCCCTTTACAAATTGGCCCGTCAGGGGATTACTGTTGAACGTAAACTCCGTAAAGTGAATGTCAGTCGTTTAGAATTAATTGGTCATGACAACGAGTATGTCACGATAGAGGTTGATTGTTCAAAGGGGACTTATATTCGTTCTCTTGTCGCTGACATTGGTGAGGAGTTGGGGTGTGGAGCTCACTTGACCTCATTACGTCGACTCAAAAGTGGTGCTTTTTCTGTTGAGGAATGTCTCACTTTGGAAGAGTTACACCAACATGAAGAAAGTATGCCAAAGTTACTGACTCTTGACGATGCTTTAAATTGTTACCCATCAGCGCAGCTAAATGAAGTTTCGGCCGATGCTTTAACTTTTGGTATTCCACCACAATTGGATCAAGTTTGTTTGTCTAAAGACATTAGTGCAGAAGATTTAGTTCGTTTACAAATAGATAATAAGCTTGCGGCGGTCGCTCGATATATGCCGTTACGGCTTAAAGAAAAGCGCAGTGACTTTGAATTAATTAGGGTCTTTGTCAGTCGTTAGGAATGTCACTGATGACATCAGTGGTCTAGAACCTATGCAGCAAGAAGTTTAAACTTTACAGGTGAACTTGAACTGTGGTAGATATCGCAACCTGTATAC
>JADGDX010000024.1 GCA_016744675.1 Desulfuromusa sp.
GGAATAGATATTACAAGCGTGGTCCTTAAAAAACTAGCTGATAAGATCATATTGATCTCAGGCGATAGTGACTTTGTTCCCGCTGCAAAATTAGCTCGAATTGAGGGAGCACATTTTATTCTTGATGCTATGGGGAGAAAAGTTAAAGGAGATTTAGCTGAGCATATTGATGGATTAAAAAGCTTTGTCCATACACTGAACCCTCCCAGCTAGCATATCTATAAATGGCTATTCAATTTTTCAAATATTAAAGAAGTAACAATTTAATATCTAATGTTTATCTCGAAGCCTTTGTTTAAATCCGTGGTTTGTGTAGTTGAGGGCTCTCTACTTTTTTCAGTACTCTCAACGCAATAAAGGGGGCAAATATGATTTTGACATTTATTAACATTAAAGGGGAAAACAGACTGGCTCCGTAATTTTTTTGGTGGGAACGTCTTCCCTTTCTCGCCAAACCAGAACAAACATTCTTCTGACTAGATCAAGGATTAAATCCCTTGAAAATATTGAGCATTAGTCGTCTGTCGAACCACCCGCTCAAGCTCTTGCTTTGCCACACTATCCCCGACTAACAACTTTTCAAAAAGAGCTATCAATTGTCCCTGATTCACCGCTACCGTGGTTTCATTTTCAACATCAGTTAAATCGATCAAAAATCCTGAGAACATAGTGGGCAAGTCAGCAACAATATCGTGATTTAAAAAATGGCGTGAATGGTAAAGGCTTGGATATCCCCCTTGACTGTTGTAAACAATAAGTGTGTCATTTTTCTCGTTGGTGATGGTTGCTGAGCGGGTGCAATTTTGTAGGCAATCATCATCGATACGGCTCTTCTCGCAGCCTTCAATCTGGTGCACCAAGCATTGACGGCTGGTGAGTAACATTAGCGGATGATAGATGCTGTAGTAGAGGTCAAATCCCTCGGGTCGCGAGATTAAGCTCATTTGTTCACGGCTCAATTCATTGGAAATAAACGCCCCCGCGCAATGAAAGCGTTCCCTTAAACACAACAGAGAATATGAGTTGATACAGTTTAAATGCGGCCCAGCTATCCATGCAATGCCCTGCTGATATGCTGCATAACCAAGACCACTGTTATTGCTCACGATTTGTTCGGGTTGTAACTGCCGTAAGAATTCAACTGCGGCACGATAATGGTCGTCGATGAGAAGTGCTGGAAACCACGGGACTAGCTGTTTGTGCTGCCTGAATAATTCAACCAGCTCGATCACGTTATCCTGTAAGCAACACGGCACCTGATAATAGATAGTTGCCGTAGAATGATCACACTGTCCGATCTGCTCGACTGATGAGATCAACACCGCTAACTTTGCTGGGTTGTCAACCTTCTGTGCCCGTTCAAGCCGTGGCAACTTCACCGCAACATGCTTTTGGGGCTGATCACTCAGGTAAGATAATATCTTTTTAGCGAATATTGTCATTTCTTTATAGGGTAAAAACAGGTGTGGCTGAAGTCCCTTTAAATCGAGATCTTGCAGCTGAAAGCGAACCGCGTCGATGGTCGCAAAGCGTGTGCGCAAGCTGTCATGATCCAGTCCGTTTGGCTTTGGTTTCTCCGTTGCTGCCGCAACAGATTCAGGGGTGACAAGATTCACCTTTGAACGCAGCTGAAACGTCTTCTTGCCAGCAATCACTTCAATCTGCAACCGTTCCCCTTCACGACCTGACAGCTTAACCCTCAAGGGCACTTTTTCACTATTAAGCGTCGCAATCTTCCGACGTACATCCTCTATGATGACGGTTCTTGCGTCATGAAGATCGCGACTCACTTCTTTGTGACCATTGTCGCCTTGAGATGGACTGTTTTTTTCTGAGAAATGAAGCGCGGAGCTGTCGCGTGGATTATCAATAAACATATTTTTATTGATATCTCCGGTCAGAAAACCGTTGCTGAAAGTGCGATTAAACACGCTATAGATGGCGTGATCATCGCTATGCGTCTGCCCTGTGGCATAGAAATTATCCAGCAATTTGCGCCACGAGTTCACCACGGTATAGACGTAATGAAACTTTTTCATCCGCCCCTCAATTTTCAACGAATCGACCCCCGCCTGTGCTAACAGAGCAAGGTCATTGAAAGAGGAGTTGTCTTTGAGGTTGAGGGGATAGCTCATCCCTCTGGCCGTCGGCTGAAAAGCATCGCGACAGTGTTGACTACAGCGGCCGCGATTACCCGACTTGCCGTCGAGAACAGAACTTAAGTAACAGATTCCCGAAAACCCGATACAGTAAGAACCATGCACGAAAACCTCAATGGCGATTCCCCGTTGATGGCCTACCTCGACAAGGTCTTTAATCTCTTCAATATTCAGTTCGCGGCAGAGGTTGACACGCTTCACCGCCAGCTGATCTAAAAACTCAATTTGCCCCGCATTATGGGTCGTGAGTTGGGTTGAAGCGTGAACTTCAAGGCCTTTGAAATGGATTGCAAGGAGATGGAACAAGCCGAGATCTTGGACAATGACACCATCGAGAGTGGTATTCACCAGCTTGTTCAATAAATTAATAAGAGATTTAAACTCATTTTCGATAATAAGAATATTGATGGTCAAAAACACCTTGCACTGATGGTCATGAGCAAGATGCAAAACCTGATTCAAATCGCCAATCTCAATATTGGTGGCACGGTTTCGCGCGTTAAAATGACCAAGGCCACAATAAACCGCATCCGCTCCCGCGACAATGGCAGCCTTGATTGATTCCATATCGCCACCGGGGGCGAGCAGTTCAAATTGTTTCGTCATGACCTTATTTTAGGGACACAATCCCTATTTGTTCTTTCGTGGCTAAGTAGCAAATCAAAAGACGTCAACCATTCTCTTGATGAATTAAATTGACAATCAATTGTAGCAAGATGAAAGGAAAGCACAAAGCAGATAAAACAAGGACTTAGCCGAATATGTCAGCTAAGTCCTTGTTTTTGTTATGGTCGGATGCTGTATGGAAATAAGTTTAATAACTATTTACGGCCGCGTAACCCCAGAAACACGCCAACAGATACCAAAAGAACAATTAAAATCAAACGCCGTACAGACGAGTCCTCAGCCTAAGGAAGGGACCGCAACAAACGATCCCTCAGTAGCACCCTTAAAGCAGCAAGAGGATTTGACTCCCATCAATAAACCGGTTGAGGAGCAAGCTGATCCGCAGCCCCGTACTCCTTGGTTGCCGAAACTTAAGTCCTGGGGGTTCGAGAGTTGGGGAGAAGAAAGTGTCAATGATTACTGAGCGAACAATAATGTTTTTTGCTCAGCAGTGTTGGCGAGTGCGTTGAACAAAGAAAAAGCCCCTGATTTCTCAGGGGCTAATTTCAATTTTGGTACCGAAGGCCGGAATCGAACCGGCACGCCGTGAAGCAACGGTGTTTGAGACCGTCGTGTCTACCAATTCCACCACTTCGGCTTGAGTTCGACGATTATATGGTTCCGGGTTATTTTGTCAAGTCTCTATCCGCATCTTAAGCGTTTTTATTATCGATATCCATATCTCCCCTTGATTGATGGGGTGCTCATCAATGTTGGACACGGGAAGGAGGTCTAACAACGAGTTTGTCAGAAAAGCTTCATCGGATTGAAGTAGATCGTTGAGTGGAATTTCATGTTCATCGACTTTCATGCCCAGTTCAATTGCCGCTTTAATGACTTGCTGACGCATAATTCCATTGAGAACGAGTGTGTCTGCCGGGGGAGTGATGAGGTGGTCTCCCCTAAGGGCAAATATATTGCTGGTACTTCCTTCGAGGACGTTTTGATGCTGATCTATGAAGAGAGCTTCTTGTGCTCCGGATTTTTGAGCGTATCCCTTAGCGTAAAGACAATCTGCGTAGTTGCCTCGTTTCATCTGAGGGAGGTGGCTGGTCGGGTTGATGCGCTGATTGGGTGCAATGATGCACTTTGCTCCAATTCGACGATCGTGATCGGTTAATTCAGCGTAGTCTGAAGCGGTGATCAAAAACCAGCTGTGTTCTGTTTGGGGCCATGCTAAGCCATCAAAGGGGCCTCGACTGAGAGTGAGCCGAATCCGTGAGCATGGAGATTTAAGTGCGGCGGCTATTTGCGCGAGAGCGATTTCAATTTTTTTCCGGTCGCAGGGAAAACCTAACCGTTGCGCTGATTGCTCCAGTCGATCTAAGTGTTGTTTTTGCAGTAAGATTTTCTGCTGTTGTCCTTTTAGGGTCTCAAAAAGGCTGTCACCGAAGAGAAAAGCGCCGTCATTGATTGACAGGTTGGCATCTTCGTGAGGGATGAACTTTCCATTGAGACACACGAGCATGTATTTAACCTTCTATACTTTGCAGCAGGGTCCGTAATGCTTCCCCTTTGTGGAGACATTCCTGCCATTCTTTTTCTGGAATAGAATCAGCGACAATCCCGGCACCGGTCTGGTAGGTCAGTTTGTTGCCGGTTCTCTGAAAGGTCCGAATCAGGATATTTAAATCCATGTTGCCACAGGCACTGATATATCCGGCACTGCCAGTGTAACTTCCTCGGCCCACAGGTTCAAGTTCATCGATGATTTCCATACAACGTTTTTTGGGGACACCCGTAATGGTGCCACCGGGGAAGGTTGCTTGGAGGAGATCGAAGGGGCTGCAATCGTCCCGTAAGACTCCACGCACATTGGAAACAATATGGGTCACGTGAGAGTAGCGTTCAAGAACCATCAGCTCATCGACTTCGACACTTCCCGTTTGACAAACTTTTCCCAGATCGTTTCTTTCCAGATCAAGAAGCATAATGTGTTCAGCACGTTCTTTGGGATGATTAAGAAGTTCATTGCCTAGGTGATGATCTTCTGGTGGGGTGTAGCCACGCGGCCGGGTTCCGGCAATGGGGCGGGTTTCTGCCAAGTTTCCTTGGAGTGAAACTAAACGTTCTGGCGAACTGGAAATAATGTCGATCCCCGGAAATTTCAGCAGGCAGGAAAACGGTGCTGGGTTGATTTGGCGCAAGCGTCGATAAAGTTCTGTTGATGGACCTTCCAGCATCCCATCAAAACGACAAGAAAGATTGACCTGATAGATGTCTCCGGCTGCGATATATTCTTTTCCTTGCTCAACCATCGAGATGAAGTTTGCTTGAGAAAGAATTGCTTCAGGTTGTTGGGGAACCTTGAGCTTCTGTGTGGTTACGTTGCTCTGTCCTTTTTTGATGATCGTTTCATATTTCGTTAAATCGATACTGGAATCAAGAGTCGCTAAAATCAATTGTTTGCTGTAATGATCGTAGGTCGCAGTGATATCGACCCAGTAGAGCTCCAGATCGGGAATAGCGGGATCGCGCACACTGTTATGAGGCAGTGTTTCGATCTGGGTCGCGAGGTCATAACTGAAATAGCCAAAAAAACCACCGGGGAACGGTGTTGCGGATGAAGGCGGCACACATCTTTGCTGTAGGATCTTGGCAAGGGCTGGAAGAGGTGGCCCCAGAAGTTCAATTTTCTCCCCGTGGTTGTCGCAAAGAAGTTTCCCATCCATCAGGCAATAACGTTCCTGCCAGCGGAGAGGAACGATGGAGTAACGGCCAGTTTTGGGTAAAGGATTCAGTGATTCAAGAAAACCTGGTCCCTCTGGGCAGAGGGTGAGGTAGAGGGCCAGAGGATCGAAATCTGGGAAGTTAAAGCTGTGAGTTGATATTGTCATTGTGGTGACCCTAACAAAAAAAGGATTAGCTGTTGTCAGCTAACCCTTGATTCTTTTGGTGGAGCTACGCGGGATCGAACCGCGGACCTTTTGACTGCCAGTCAAACGCTCTCCCAACTGAGCTACAGCCCCTTATAGAGTGGGCGATTTATAACAAAATCGAACTTAAAGTGTCAATAAAAATAAACAATCTATGATGTTGTTCAATGATTAAATGTCGTGGTAGACTTCCGTGCGAAAAATCTCAAAATTTTCCATGCCCTGAGAGGACAACTATGAGTGGACAACAGAACCTGTTGCGTAACCTGCCGGCGATTGATCGTGTTTTACGTGAAGAGCCCTTGCAGAAATTATCTCAGCAGTTGCCACAAGAGACGTTATCTGGTGCAGTTCAGGACCTGATGACGGCCCTACGGCAGGAAATTATCGCTACCGGACAGATTGATTCTCCTGAGCGTCTTCAGCCTGAGCAAATTGCTGCAGCAGCTGCCTGCAAGTGTCGTGAGTTACTCCAGCCATCTTTACGCAAGGTGATCAATGCTACGGGGACTCTTCTCCATACCAATTTGGGGCGGGCACCTCTTTCTTCACAATCTTTACGGGCCATAAATGATGTCGCTGCTGGTTATTCAAATCTTGAATTTGAATTGGATAGTGGCTGTCGTGGAGAGCGTTTCTCACACGTTGAAAGCATTTTAACTCAGTTAACTGGAGCAGAAGCGGCTCTGGTGGTGAATAATAATTCGGGTGCGGTTCTGCTGGCATTGACTGCACTGGGTAAGGGCCGTGAGGCGGTTGTTTCGCGGGGAGAGCTGGTTGAGATTGGTGGTGCTTTCAGAATTCCCGAAGTGATGGAGGCGGGTGGTGTTATTTTGCGTGAGGTTGGGTCCTCAAATCGTACCCATTTGAAAGACTACCAACAAGCAATTAACGAAAACACCTCACTGTTGCTTAAGGTTCATACCAGTAATTACCGAATTGTCGGTTTTACCAAAGAGGTCCCGGCGAGAGATTTGCTCCCGTTGGCCCGTGAAAATGATCTGATCCTGATGGAAGACCTTGGTAGTGGCTTGTTGATTGATCTAAGTCGTTATGGCTTGGAGAGAGAGCCAACCGTTCCGGAGGTTGTCAAGGCAGGAGTCGACGTTATTACTTTTAGTGGGGATAAGTTACTTGGCGGGCCGCAGGCTGGAATTATCGTTGGCCGTGCTGATCTGATCAAGAAGCTGCGCAAGCACCCGTTGGCTCGAGCATTGCGGATTGATAAGTTAACTTTAGCTGCACTTGAATCAACCTTGAAACTGTATTTAAAACCTGAACAGGTATTGCAAGAACTGCCCGTATTGAAAATGTTTTCAGCAGCTCCCGAGCTTCAAAAACACCGTTGTCAAAGTTTGCTCGAACGCTTGATGACAGAACCTCTTGCAGCTGAAATTCGTTTAATTGAGGATGTGTCTCGTGTTGGGGGCGGGGCAATGCCGCTGACTGAGTTACCGGACTGGGCCATTGAAATTAATCCCTTAAAGCATCGGACCGCGGACTTGGCAAAGCGCTTGCGCACTTTTTCACCTGCAGTTGTTACCCGGGTTCATAATGATCGATTGCTGGTCAATATGCGGGCTGTCTTTGAGGATGAAGAGGGTTTGCTTGCGCAGTTCCTGATCTCAGTCCTTAGGAAAGAGGATTAAGTAGTGGCAGAACAAGGGCATTTTATTATTGGTACTGCAGGTCATGTCGATCATGGAAAATCGGCTTTGATTGGTGCGCTAACTGGTGTCGAAACCGATCGATTAGGGGAAGAAAAAGAGCGCGGAATCTCGATAGAGCTGGGATTTGCTCCCCTTGATCTCGGTCATGGACAGATTGCCGGTGTTGTTGATGTGCCCGGCCATGAAAAATTTATCCCTCAAATGCTCAGCGGTATTGCCGGAATCGACCTGGTTCTTCTTGTGATTGATGCCAATGAAGGGGTGATGCCCCAAACCCGTGAACACTTGCAGATTATGCAACTGTTGCAGGTGAAAAAGGGGATATTGGTTTTATCAAAATGCGATCTGGTTGAGCCTGACTGGCTGGATATTGTAGAGGAAGAAATTCGCGAGCAGGTCAGTGGCACGTTTTTGGATAAAGCGCCGTGCTGTCGCGTTTCGGCAATTACCGGAGATGGGCTTCCCAACTTGATGGACGTGATCCGTGAACAACTCAAGGAGGTTCCTATCCGTGATTCCGGCGGAGCGATTCGTTTGCCGGTTGATCGTTGCTTCAGTATCAGCGGGTTTGGAACTGTTGTCACCGGGACCTTGAATAGTGGAAAAATTAAACCTGGAGATACACTTGAAATATTACCTTCATCTGTGAGTGCACGAGTACGCGAGGCTCAGGTTCATGATAAACAGGTTTCAACAGTTTACGCCGGTCAGCGTGTCGCCTTGAACCTTTCTGGTGTGACCCGAGAAGAGGTTCCTCGAGGTTCCATCATCGGGACACCAGGGTTGTTCCGAGCAAGCCAGAGAATTGATGTGCGCTTGCAGCTTCTTAAGGAGGCTCCTCGAGCGTTGAAGTTCCGTGATCCAGTCCATTTTCATTTGGGGACCGGCCGTAGCGTTGCCAATGTTGTCTTGCTTGATCGTGAAGAAATGGCCCCGGGTGACGAAGCTCTAGTGCAGATCACCCTTGATCATCCATTGCTTGCACATCGTGGTGATCGCTTTATTATTCGCTCATATTCTCCTATGGTGACGATCGGTGGAGGGGCGGTGATTGATGCTGAGCCCCAAAAACATAAACGTTTTCGCAGTGAAGTGACCCAGCGCTTAAGCGACTTGGCTTCCGGAGATCTGGGCTTTTGGTTGCAGAAGTTGGATGAACTTGGGGTGGCTCGCTTAAGAGATCTTGAAAAACAGACTGGAACCGGACGTGAACAATTGCTTCAGGGTTTAGAAAAACTTAAGGAAGCTGGTCAGGTTGAACTCCTAGCTGAGCAATGGGTGATTGCTGATCGGGTTCGCAGTTGGAAACAACAATTTGTACAGATTGTGACCGATTACCAACAGCAACACCATTTGCACCATGGGATTCCGCGTGCAACGTTACAATCGCGCTTGTCGGAAAAACTTGCCCCAAAAGGGTTTGAAGTTCTATTGCAATGGGCTTTTGGTGAGAACCTCGTTGTCCAAAACCGTGATTTGATAGCAACACCTGATTGGGAACCGCAGCCGACAGATAGAGAGAAAGAGATCCTGACTCGTATTGATCACCATTTTCTTTCAAATGGTTTTCAGGTGAAAAACAATAAAGATGTCTTTGTCCAGTTGGGACTGGATGGTTTGGATAGTGAGGCTTTTCTTTCTTATCTAGTTTTTGAAGGGGCTCTTGTTCGTCTTAATCAGGAAAGTTCTCTGCATATGCAAAGCTACCTTAAGGCTGAAAAATTACTGATTGAAATTTTTCAGCAACAGGAAACGCTGTCTTTGGCTGAGTTCAGGGATAAGCTCGGTAGTGGGCGGAAATTGATCCAAGCACTTTTGGAACTGTTTGACAGTCAGAAATATACACGTAGAACTGGAGAAAATCGTGTCGCCTGGCAATTGCCAGAGACCTCTTGAAAACATTTTGAATAGAAAATAGGAAAATTAGAGATGAGTGTTCGTCTGACGTCTTTATCACGCAGCTCTGGGTGAGCGGCAAAAATTGGTCCTGAGACCCTAGCTCAAGTTTTGAGCCAGCTTCCACATGTAAATCATCCCGATCTTCTTTCTCAAGAGATTCCTTTTGCCGATGCGGCAATTTATCGATTGAACGATTCTGAGGCGTTAGTCCAATCCGTTGATTTTTTTACTCCTGTGGTTGATGACGCGTACCGTTATGGTCAGATCGCCGCGGCAAATGCACTTTCCGACTTGTTTGCTGTTGGTGCTCGTCCTCTGACTGCTTTGAATATGGTTTCTTTTCCTGTTGGTTGTTTAGAGGCTGATGTGTTGATTAAGATCCTGCAGGGGGGTGCTGAACGTGTCCATGCGGCGGGTGCCGTTGTTGCTGGTGGACACTCTATAGAAGATGATGAGCCGAAATATGGATTGAGTGTCACAGGGTTGGTTAATCCGGAGACAATGGTCACGACCTGTGGTTGTCGCCCCGGAGATCAGCTTTATCTGACCAAGCCTTTGGGAACTGGCCTTTTGACGACGGCACTAAAAGGAGAGATGTTGACAGAAATTGACATTTCTGAGGCCATAGATGGGATGACGATGTTGAATAAGGCTGCTGCTGAGGTCATGTTGGCAGTGGGCGTTTCAGCCTGTACAGATATTACCGGATTTGGGCTAATCGGGCATGCTTCTGAAATGGCGCAAGCTAGCGAAATTTCGCTCAAACTCTTTGTCAGTGATCTTCCTGCTTATCCTCACGCACGTGAGATGGCAGAAATGGGTCTTGTCCCAGCGGGGTCTCACCGTAATCGAGATTTTTACTTTCCTTGGCTGGATGGTCATGAGAATTGTGATCCTATCTCTCTTGATTTACTCAGTGATGCGCAAACGTCTGGAGGATTATTGATAGCTGTAGCAAAAGAGAAAGCTGTGCTATTGGAGAAGGCCCTAGCTGAACAGTCGGTCCCTGTCCATTTAGTCGGTGAGGTTGTCTCTGGTGCTCCTGGTCGTTTGGTTTTGGAGCCCTGATGATTTTTGGGCTTGGCCTTTGGGAGCTATTCCTGTTGGGGGGGCTTTTTGTCGCTTTATTTGGCTTGAAACGATTCCCTGATGCTGCCCGGCAAGTGGGGCGTTTTCATGGTTTGAGTCAGCGGTTAAAAAGAAAATTTGGCTGGCTATCCCGCTTTTTTTGATCAGATAAACGATCTTCCGGAGCGTTGCTCCAGAAGATCGATCATGCCTACAGCCCTTCCATTTGGTGGGAAATCTCTTTCAATAAGGCACGGTTGATTTCATTATCGGGTGTTTTCGGTAAGAATTTTGTGAGCCGAATTGCGTCAGGCAGGGCAAATTCACCACTTTCTTCAATAATATGTTCTTTGATGGACTGGAGAGATTCTGCGCTATAACTTTCATCTTGGTACGCTCGTAAAACGCAGAAGGCGATTAACATATAGCCGTAAACGGGATGATCAATAAAGACAACGGCACACTCCTTAACCCTTTCGTGGTTGAGGATCACTTTTTCAATCTCATCCAGTTTTCGATTTCCGGCACCAGAACTCAAAGCGATATCGGATCGTCCCGTTAGCATATAACTTCCATCTTGCCCTTGAATGGCTTCATCGCCGGTCGCGAAATATTTTTTACCTTCAAACTTTTCCCAATAGATAGAGCGGTATGCCTTGCTGTCTCCGTAGAGGTCACTACATATTGATGGGAGTGGATCAGTTAAAACCATAAAGCCAGCTTCATCAAATGCGTTAATGGTTTCGCCTGCTTTTGTGACCAAACGGCAATTAACACCGGGAAGGGGACGCAATTTGGTGTTTTGTTTGCTTCCTATCGTTCCTGGGACGTTGGCCATCAGGCTTCCCCCCGACTCCGTTTGGCCCCAGATGTTAACAAGTGGGATTTTTCCTTTTTTAGGGAGAGTGTGGAGAACCCATTGGTAGAGATCTTCTTTTATCTCACCGCCTCCACAACCAATCAGGCGTAGTGAATTTGCCGCTCTTGCTTCGTAATGGCGGCTATTTTTGGCGCGCATAACACTGCGCAACAATGCCGGGTTGCTAAACATCTTGGTGATGTGGAAACGATCAAGAAAATCAAAGAACAACGAACTGTTCTCGTAGGTAATACTTCCTTCGTAAATAAAAAGAGTGCTCCCCAGCGAGAGAGGTCCGTAAGCACCGTAGGTGTGACCGGTGATCCAGGCGAGATCAGCGGTACACCAGAAGATATCTCGGTCATCCATATCAAAGAGGAGTTCAGTCGTAAACTGTGCCCACATTAGAAAGCCGATGGTGTTGTGAAGAACAGCCTTGGCAGTTTTTGTTTTGGATGATGTGTAAAGCATAAACAGTGGATCGTTTGCGGTACGAATCGTGTTGATCTTTGCCCCTTTTGAGAGCTCCTCGTCGGTAATCACATCCTGATACCAAAGGTCACGTTTCGGTTGCATGTGGACCCGTTCACCTGTCCGTTCAATAACGATACAATGTTTCACTTTGTAATCGATTTTGTTCAGTGCATCGTTGACCTTCTCTTTAAGACGGTGGGCTGTTTGAGGGCAGCCGTCGGCGGTAATAATAAAGTTTGCCTTGCAGTCTTGTAACCGCTCAGCCAAGGAGTCTGAAGAGTGGGCAATGTGGTAAATAATATGGACTGCACCAATTTGTGCACAGGCCAACATCGTGACAATGGTTTCAGGTAGGTTGGGGGTGAAAATAAGGATTCTGTCTTGCTTTTTAACACCTAAGTTCACCAGTGCCATTGCGAGTCGTTCCACCTCGTAGGCAAGAGTGTGGTAAGTGTATACTCTCTCCCGGCCATCAACACCAACCCACATCAATGCCGCTTTGTTCCGACGATGCGTGTGAAGGTGTTTCCCAATTGTGTTTTTCCAAATGTCAACTTTTCCGCTGGTAAACCATCGGTAAAATGGCTCCTGGTAGTTGTCTAGAACTTCGTGGTAAGGGGTGTCCCACGTCAAGTATTTCTTTGCTAGAGTATCAACCAGAGTATTTGTCTCCATTTCAAGGAGAGTTTCGTAGTCCTCAGTCGATATGACTTTGCGATCGTAGTAGCAGATGGGTTCAGTCATGAGTTATTGCTCCTTGTGGCGGATTTTATTTTGAGCACGAAACAAGTCGCCAACAGTTTTGTAAGAAGTTGGAAGTTCTTCCATGATTTTGATGAAGACTTTGGCTGTGGCGACGACATCACCGAGGGCGGTGTGACGTTGATCACATTGAACGCAATATCGTTCAAGAAGATGGTCCAGCGGCTGATGTGCTTGGTCTTTGTGTGCTAATTGGTAGAGAAACATGGTGTCGAGCCATATTGCATTGTTAATACCGACACCATAGATTTCTTTGAGATGACGGTGAAGCATGCTGATATCAAAATTGATGTGATGTCCCACGATAACACTATTTCCGATAAACTGAAGAAATTCGGGGAGAACCTCGCCAATAACGGGCTTATCGACAAACATGGAATCGACCATGCCATGAAATTCTGTCGACAGTGGTGGAATTGGGATAGGAGGTTTCGTGTAGGCTTCAAAGAGTTTCGTGATTTTCCCTTTTTTCATTTTAACGGCCCCGATGTTAATAATGACATCGTTCACCATATCTAGCCCCGTTGTCTCTAGATCAAGAACACAAACACTCGCTTCATGTACTTTATGTTTCAAGACGGAGCGATCTTCGACTTTTCCACATCCCTGAATAACGAAGTTAACTAACGGGTCGCTGCTCGATTGTTGCTTTGTTCCCGAAATTCCTTTGAACAATGATTTCAACATGAGTTTGATTCCATTTTTAGTAAGCCACTTTTGCAAAAGGTGATTGAGATGTTGCAGCAATAGCATCATTCAATGTGTAGATATCGTGTGCTTCGAGAAGTGGGATCAGTTTGGTCAAAACTTCACCCGTCACGATAGCATCCCCGAGGGCGGTATGTCGTCCTACAATAGTGACATTTAAGCGCTCTGCCAAATCATCAAGGGAGTGAGAGTCTTGATTAGGATGGAGGATTGACGAGAGTAGCATTGTGTCCAGAACTGGATTATCAAATATAATTCCAGTTTTTTCTTCCTGAAGTTGTAGAAAACGCATATCAAACGCTGCATTGTGGGCAATTAGTACAGAGTTTTCGACGAATTTGTGAAAGTGTGGAAGAACTATATCGATCGTTGGCTGCCCTTTGAGCAGTTCAGGTTGAATCCCATGTATAGCAACTGATTCTGGGGGGACAAACCGTTTTGGGTCGACCAGTTGGTCAATAACTTCATGGTTAAGCAGGTGTCCATTGACAATTCGGACCGCTCCCAGTTGGATGATTTCATCTCCCTTTGATGGGTTTAAGCCCGTTGTTTCGGTATCGAAAACAACATAGGTCAGCTTACGCAGTGGGATCTGCCCTAGTTCGTTCCCGTCTCCGCGATTGAAAAGATCGAATTCGTATGAAATGGGACGATGCTCAACTTCATTTTGTATTGATAGGCAGCGGTCTTGATCGATGGGAGTGAAGTCGATTTTCACACCCACATATTCACCTTGATCTCCTGGGATGGGTGAAATATGTCCAGAAAGATTGTCGATTGTATCTTTGAAATTAAGCAGGTTTCCTTTGGAGTCTGTAATCAAAGGAGTCAATTGCCAGGTCTCGATCAGTGCCTTGTCAGCACTTGCTTGAGGCCAGGTAACAAGTAATTCTGCTCCAGACTCATCAGATGCAGTTAACGTAAGGATTAGTTCTTGAATCTGGACGTGGTTGCTGAGTAATCCCGCAAGGTGTGAAATCGCCTGAACCATTGAGTAGCTGTCAAGTTGTAACCAGATTCCTTTTGGTGCCAAGGGGGTCACTTTGATGGAGAATCTTTCACTCACATTATTGCTGATGACATCAAGAAGATTGTGGGCAAGAACATTTTCATTTTTACTCAGTGAATGGAGATGAAGAGCGTAATTAGCTCTCGCTTCATTGACCTTATCTTGTAGTGAATTTGCGGCGGATTTTATCTTTTTGCGATAATTAGATAGTTCCTCTGGGTCAAGTTTTGGGCGGTCAAGGAGAGTTGTGATTGAATCCGTTATTTCGTCAAGATCTTTTTGCTGTTCATCGATCAGCGACTGGATGATTGTATCGCGACGACTGTCGGATTCTATTTGGTGGGTCATGTCTTCAAGTGTGAGAACATACCCAGAAATTGTCTTAACTTTATTTTGTTCGGTAAATACTGGAGCCATATTGACTCTTAGGCAGAGCCCTGTATGCAGGTTGATCATAGATTTATTGACCATCTTGGATCGGCCCGAGGTGTGACACTTATGAAGCATCTCCAAACCGTGAACAATAGGATCGCGATCAAGGATACTAAAAATTGAACGCCCCAGACCGAGGATTCCCTGGGTTGATTTTTCTTTGTTTGGTGGTGTGACTGTTTCCTTAAAGAGTTCTTGGGCCTGCTGGTTGTAAAGCAAAACCTGCCCATCAGTATTGCAGACAATAACTCCGTGTGGTAGTTCCGACATGAGCGCTGCGAGGCGAGTTCGTTCTTCTGTGAGGGTCTCCTGAGCAATAGCAATTTTACCAGCGACATCTTTTTGTAAATTGGCAAAAGCATCGGCGGATTGATTGATAATTTCAGAAAGATATTCAATTTCTTTGGAGGCATTTTTTATTTGCGCACGGTGTTCTGGATTGACGGATGAAATTATTTTTGCACTTTCTGCAAGCTTGAGAATGGGGATAATGTAATCGTTGAACAGCAGGTTGATTATTGCGCCGATGATAAAAAGGATCGTGATTGTCCCCAGAAGGGGGAAAGGGGTTAGTTTGCTGAGCATCTCACTCAGTGCAAGTTGTTGGGTGTCATTGATGCTAACCCACGAACCGATAAGGCTAGCAACAATGATACTGATCAGCGCAAAATAGATTGCACTGAGGAAAATCCAGTATTTAAAACTCGGCTTCACGTAACTAAAGTCCTGTATTAAAAATCAAGGGACGCTTTCCTTTTTTCTATACAGATTGCTCAAATATAAGGTGCTATTTCATTGTATCGAAATCGTTGGAAAATATCTCCTCGCCTGAATCGTTCTTTTCATTAAGACTTAAACAAATATATGACAAAATAGTACATATGGCAAACGTTGTTGTATTTTTATCAGAGATAATTAGTTGAATGAATAGAAAAGCCGCTGTACATGGGTACAACGGCTTTTTGAAAAATCTAGATTGGGTTCTGCGGTCAGTTTTTTCTGAAAATGTCTAACCAGAACATTGATTCTGTCTCAGCTTTTTTAAGCTGTTAATCGTTTTAACGCTTCAAGGTATTTTTCGCCAGTTTTGCGAACAATTTCTTCGGGAAGTTTTGGTGCTGGCGCTTGTTTTCCCCAATCGAGCGTTTCGAGATAGTCGCGTAAAAATTGCTTATCAAAGCTTGGCTGTGCTCCTCCTGCTTGATAAAGATCTTTGGGCCAAAAGCGCGATGAATCGGGGGTGAGAGCTTCATCGATCCAGATCAGTTGGTTGTCCAGCATGCCGAATTCAAATTTTGTGTCAGCAATGATGAGACCTTTTTCGTTGGCCAGGCTCCGCGCACGTTCGTAAATCTTAATACTGATATCGCTTATCTGGTCAGAGATCTCCTGGCCACACAGTTCAACCGTTTGGGCGAAGGAGATGTTTTCGTCGTGTTCACCAAGTTCAGCTTTGGTTGAAGGAGTGAATAGTGTTTCTGGAAGTTTGTCGCTCTGTTGTAGTCCTTTTGGCAGGGGAATACTGCAGACCGAACCTTGCTGCTGATACTCTTTCCAACCACTCCCTGATAGATAGCCACGAACAATACATTCAACCGGAAGGGGTTGTGCTTTTTTTGCTAACATACTGCGACCTTCAAGTTGGTCGCGGTATTGGTGGGTTATTGCAGGGAAATCATCAATTTCAGTTGAGATGAGATGATTTGGAATGAGGTCACTCATCTGATCAAACCAGAATTTTGAAATCTGTGTCAGGACATATCCTTTTTGTGGGATTCCTTCGTCCATAATGACGTCAAATGCCGATATGCGATCACTGGCAACAAGTAATAGGTACTCGCCAAGATCGTAGATGTCTCTGACTTTGCCGCGGTTGACCAAATTAAGCTCTGGACAGTTTGTTTGGGTGATAATGGGTGTCATTATTTATCGCTCCCCTTTTCAAATGCGCTGATGAGTTCTGGGACCATGATTTCAATCTTAGCCTGCTGCATGAGTTGACTTAATTTGTCTGCAACGACTTGTTTTTTCTCTTCATCGAGTAGGCGGTTTGTTAGCAGCTCAAGATCAGAGGCACTGAGTGCTTCAAAATCGGCAATTTCTGATTTTTTCAGACTAGCAACGAGATATTTATCGCCAATCGTGTAGACCTGTGAAGCAATAGGTGATTCTTCAGTCAAGGCGAATGCTTCTTTGGAAAGCTCTTCTGAAGATCCAATGCGTGGAATGAACGCTCCAAAACTGCGACTGAATTCACCCGATTCTTCAACGGTCAATTTGAGGCTCTTGGCCGCACTGTTAAGGCTTTTCTTCTCAGTTGCTTTAGCCTGTAATTGATCAGCAAGTTCTTTGGCAAGAGACTGGGCTTGTTCTATCCGATAATTCTTTTCAGCAGCAGCCTTAACTTGATTAAGCTCAGGGAGGTGACTTGCTTGACGCTCCTTAAGGGTGAAAAGGAAAACGCCTTGGGTTGTTTGTATGGGTCGTGCAAGTTCACCATCTTTTAGAGACAGAGCTGCTTGATTGATAGCAGCGACTTTGCCGATTCCATCAATAGCAGAATTTGCTGAGAAAAAGCCTGTTTCTTTAACTCCCAAGTCATTCGCTGTTGCTGCCGTTTCAAGGTCTCCGCTTTTGCGGTTGATGTTGTAGGCATCCATGGCTTTTTCGTAGGACAACTGACGGGATCTTTCCAGTGTTAACCCTGCCTTGACTTCGTCAATAGCATCAACAAGAGATTTGACTCCCGGCTCAATATATTCATCAACTTTGATAATGTGGAAACCAAAAGGGGTCCGAACTACTTCACTTAATTGTCCTGGTCGGAGAGCGAAGGCAGCCTCTTCAAATTCACTCACCATAACTCCGCGACCAAAGGTGCCAATGTCTCCACCTTTTGTTGCATTGCTTTTATCATCTGAGTGGGTTTTGGCTAGCTGTGAAAAATCTGCTCCCTCTTGAAGTTGTTTGAGGAGTTCTTTAGAGAGATCTTCCCTTTGCTGGATAACCTCAGGAGTTGCATCTTCTGGAACACGCAAGAGTATATGTGCTGCGGTGACCTGTTCTTTAATTTCGAACAGATCAAGGTTGCGACGGTAGTATCGCTGCAGGTCATCATCGCTCCCGCTTCCAGCTTCGTCTTCATAGCGAGCAGGATCAAATTGGAGATAACGGATAGATACTTTCTCTGGAACTCTAAAATCTTCAATATTGGCTTCAAAAAATGCTTTTAGTGCGTTGTCAGAAACGGTCACTTTTGTTTCAACCAGCGCTGGGGTTAACCAAACGTAGTTGAGATTAACTTTATCGTTCTCTTTGTGAAAGGAACTTTTGAGACTATCGTCGCTGACTGCCGCTCCCTGTTGCAGACTGTCACGCACCTTTTGGGTTAATAACTGTCTTTGTTGGGACATCTCAAATTGTTCGGGGCTCATCCTTTGGTAATTCAGGACTTCTAGGTAACGATCCCGATTAAATTTCCCATCCACTTGAAACGCATCATACTGGGCAATACTGTCGATGAGTTCTTGCTGCGTGACTTCAAGGTTGAGTTCCGTCGCCTGTTGAACGAGAAGAGCTTCTTCAACGAGCTGTTGTAGGGCTTGTTTCGGAAGGTTGAGTTGTTTTTCCAGCTCGGCATCAAAATTACCTTGGTAGATATTTTGATATAGGTTGTAGAGGTTGCTGTACCCACTTTGGAAAGTGCCATAGCTGATTTCATCGCCATTGACACGGGCAGCAATGTCTCCACCTTGGTTTGCGTTTTGATCGGTTGGCGCTGTAAGCATGGTATAGCCGATAACAAAACTTAAAATGATCACGCCGAAGGCGATTTTGATCAAGACCGATTTTTGTTTTGACCTAACAAATTGAAGCATTGCAGTGGAACTCCTCGTCAAGTTTCTGGTTGATTTGAGACAAAAAACAGTTTCGCATGTTAGACCAGCAATTTACTGAAAAGCAATCATTTTTTGCTAGCTTAAAGCTTGCTTAAAAATAGTTGCTTTGCTAGAGTGGCTGAGCTTTTGACTATATCTTTGACGCTATATTTGACGCCGCTTTCGGCACCGATAGGATGGTTTATGTTTAATGTTTTTAATGCAATATGGGGCATGTTCTCAAATGATCTAGCGATTGATCTGGGGACGGCCAATACCTTGGTTTTTATGAAAGGGAAGGGGATTGCGGTCAGTGAACCTTCAGTCGTTGCCGTCAAAACAGGAGCTGCAGGACAGAGAAAAGTGCTCGCTGTTGGTAAAGACGCGAAGGAAATGCTAGGTCGTACTCCGGGAAGTATTGTCGCTATCCGTCCGATGAAGGATGGGGTCATTGCCGATTTCGACCATACTGAGGAGATGCTACGTTACTTTATACGCAAGGTCCATAATCGCAAAAATCTAGTCCGTCCACGGATTGTTATCTGTGTTCCTTCTGGGATTACTCAAGTTGAAAAACGTGCGGTTCGTGAATCGGCTGAATCGGCTGGTGCACGCGAGGTTTATTTGATCGAAGAACCGATGGCTGCAGCTATTGGTGCAGGCCTTCCTATTACCGAAGCTTCGGGTAATATGATTGTTGATATTGGTGGCGGGACGACTGAGGTTGCCGTCATTTCTCTTGCCGGGATAGTCTATGCTCAAAGTGTGCGTGTCGGTGGAGATAAGTTGGATGAGGCGATTATCCAATATATGAAGCGTAAGTATAATATGTTGATCGGTGAGCGTACTGCTGAAATGGTAAAAATTGGAATTGGCAGTGCTTATTCCACTGGTGATGATACCGAAGTGATGGATATTAAAGGTCGTGACCTTGTCAGTGGTGTTCCCAAGACGATGGAAATTAATTCGGACGAAATTCGTGAAGCAATGATGGAGACAATAAATACTGTTATTGAGGCGGTCAGGATTTCTCTCGAGCGCACTCCACCAGAGCTTGCTGCAGACATTGTGGATAAAGGGATTGTTCTCGCTGGCGGTGGGGCGTATCTAAAAAATCTCGATATTCTTTTGCGTCAAGAAACGGGATTGCCTGTGGTTGTTGCTGAAGACCCATTGTCGTGTGTTGTTCTTGGCTCCGGAGCCGTGCTTGACCAGTTGGACCTATTAAAGCAAGTCGCGATTTCCTCGTAATGCTTGGATGTACTCTGTATTAACTCATCGGGGAGGATCGTTTGATTCTCCCCCTTTTTATGACCGTCACTGTACGATTATTATTCCAGAACCTACTTGGAGCAGTCAGTGCGTGAACTGTTAAGACGCTATCGGTTTGTATTTCTTGCTGCGGCCCTCATGCTGGCAACAGTAGCTCTCTATTCGTACAATCTCCGCCAAAAAACAGCGACCACCTTTTTTGAACGTGCTGTTCTTACTGTGTCCGCACCTTTTTTGTCTGGTGTTGACGGCCTTGTTGATTATGTCTCCGACATCTGGGGGGACTATATTTGGCTCGTTGATGCTCGCAGAAGGAGTCTTGAGCTTGAAGAGCAGAATGTAAAGTTACAAGCACAACTCCAAGAGGTCCAAGAAGTATCTTTACAGAATGATAGGTTGCGTAAACTTCTTGCCTTTGTCGATGACTTGGACCGTCCCGCTTTGCCAGCTCAGGTCGTTGGAGAAGATGCGAGCAATTGGGCGCGAACGATAATTATTGATAAAGGAACTCAAGCTGGCCTTCGCACGGGCTTTCCTGTTGTCGCAGCACAGGGAGTTGTTGGGCGAATTATAAAGATTGCCCCGAACAGTTCTCGGGTTTTACTTGTGACCGATGCCTCATCAGCAGTTGCTGCCTTGATTCAGCGGACTCGGACTCGCAGTGTTGCGCGTGGTCGAGGTGACGATCTTTCCATAGAATATGCTTTGCGTGATGCCGACATTCAGACCGGTGATTTGTTGGTGACTTCGGGGATGGGGGGTGTTTTCCCAAAGGGGTTGCCTCTGGGAGTGATTGAATCTGTCGAAAAAGATCAATTTGGCTTGTTTCAGCAGGTCAAGGCGACACCAACAATTGATTTTTCTCTTCTTGAGGAGGTCATGGTGATTGTCGGGGAGGATCGATGAAAGGTTTTCTCCTATTTCTTTTGGCCGGCATTGCCTTTGCTTTACTCCAAAGTAATGTTCTGCCCGTGTTTTTATCTCCTAATTGGCGACCAAACCTGATCCTGATTCTGGTTTTATACTTAGGGTTAAGTGAAAGTTTATTTCGCGCCCTGACTGCTGGATTGTTGCTCGGAGCAATCCAAGACAGCTTTTGTGGCCCCAACTTAGGTCTCTATATTTCTGTTTATCTCACGATTATTTTTGTGACACGGTTGTTGTGTGAGCAACTCAATGCAGAAAGTCCACCCCTGCTCCTGCTGTTGATTGCTGGCGGGACTCTTCTACAAAATTTTCTTGTCGGTTTTTACCTGACGATTCTTGCCGATGATTCTCCGGTTTTACACATTCTCCTCCCTGCCATTCCGCAGCAGCTATTGTCAAACTTGTTGTTTGCAACAATCATGCTTTTGTTGTTGCTACGCTTTCAACGCCTGTTTGGTTATCGTTCTGGTCTGGCTGGCTTGATCTATCAGAGTAAACATCATGGGACTTGATATTAAATGGAAAGAGCTCCCTGTTGTTCAGGGGCGGTTTTTGTTTTACTCCGCAGCGGCAGCTGTCATTTTCTTACTGTTATTGCTGCGCCTCTGGTACCTTCAGGTTATCAGTTATGAAGATCTTCAGAATCGATCTGTCCGCAATCGCACTCGAGTTTTATCTCTCGATGCGCCACGAGGTCCAATTTTTGACCGCAATGGAACGTTACTGGTTGATAACCGACCCGCATTTAAAATTTCTGTCATGCGACAAGAGGTTGAAGATCATTCTCTTTTGTTTGAGCGACTCGCACCACTTCTTGAAGTTGAAGTTTCTGAACTTGAAGAACGTTGGCAGATGGGGAAAAGGTTTCCGGTCTATCGACCGGTTCCACTTGCTGAAGATGTGAGCCGTGAGATCATGGAGAGAGTTCAGGAGTACAGCGTTGATTTGCCTGGAATTCTGACTGAGGTCCGCCCGGTTCGGGATTATTTAGAACATGGATCGGCTGCCCATCTGATCGGTTACCTTGGTGAGATTACTGAGAAGGAATTGCAAAGCGGAAGTTTTGATCAATATCGTGGCGGGGATTTTGTCGGAAAAACGGCTCTTGAGAGGAGCTTCGATTCTTATTTACGCGGAGAGAAGGGGGAACGTCTGGTTGAAGTTGATGTTCAGGGCAAATTGTTGCGCCAGTTGCAGGTCGAGCCGCCTCGGCCTGGAAATAAGATTTATCTGACCCTTGATCGTGAACTGCAACGTGCTGCGGATGAGGCTTTTGGCTCTCAATCTGGTGCTGCTATTGCTTTGGATGTCAACAGTGGGGAAGTTTTGGCGATGGTGAGTCGTCCAACATTTAATCCTGCTTTGTTTGTTAAGGGGATAGCCAGTGATGAATGGCGCGCCTTAGCGCAGGATAGTCGACACCCACTGCAAAATAAAGTGATTGGTGGGCAATACCCTCCTGGCTCCACATTCAAGATGGTCGTCGCATTGGCAGCACTCCGAGAGGGGATTGCTGGGCCTGAACATAGTGTGGACTGTCAAGGTGATTTTGTTGTCGGCGGTTCTCGTTATCGTTGTTGGAAGAAAAAAGGACATGGTCCAACCGATCTAAAAAAAGCACTAAGTGAAAGCTGTGATGTGTGGTTTTATCAGATTGGGTTGGAGTTGGGGATTGATAAGTTATCTGCTGCGGCTAAAGAATTTGGCTTGGGGGCCCCAGTTGGTTATCCTCTGCCGGGGGAACGTTCTGGACTTATGCCGTCACAGGACTGGAAACATCGCCGCTATGGCAAACCTTGGTATGCAGGAGAAACAGTTATCGCCTCGATTGGACAGGGATTTGTCCTCGCAACACCGATGCAGTTAGCGGTAATGATGGCAGCGATAGCTAATAATGGGACGCTTTTGAAGCCCCAGGTGATTCGTCAGGTAGAAGATTGGGAAGGAAATCTGCTTCTGCAATCGGAACGGGAGGTTGTTCGCCAGATCAACTATTCACCCCAAGCTTGGAAGGCTGTTCAGGATGGTTTGGTTGCCGTGGTCAATACGCCGCGGGGTACAGGCCAGGCCGCATATCTTGAGGATGTCATTGTGGCTGGAAAAACCGGTACGTCACAGGTTGTAAGGCGGAAATCGGATGAAGAGGAAGAGTTGGATGAAGACGGTGAGATTCCTTATCGCTTTCGTCCACATGCGCTCTTTGTTGCTTATGCTCCCGCTGAGAAACCAGAGATAGCAATTGCTGTTGTTGTCGAACACGGGCAATCAGGTGGTCGAGCAGCAGGGCCTATCGCTAAAAAAATTATTAAGAGGTATATGGAACTCAAGGGGAACCACCCCGCTGGGCAGGAGGAATAATCAATGTTTGATCGACGATTGGTCTCTAACTTTGATTGGGTCTTGTTGCTGACCGTCCTCTTATTAGCCGGAATCGGGGTTGCAAATCTTTATAGTGCAACGGCCAGTTGGAATCCTTCAGCAACGCCACTTTATTTAAAGCAACTTCTCTGGTTGTCTGGCGGAGTTACGATCGCTTTGATTGTCTGCTTGTTTGACTACCGCCATTTGGAATTTTTTGCAGTTCATTTTTATTGGGTCAGTGTTGGCTTGTTAGTTTATGTCCTCGTTCTGGGTAAGACGTCTATGGGGGCAACACGTTGGATCAACCTTGGGTTTTTTAATTTGCAGCCAGGTGAAGTCATCAAGATTGGAATGATTTTGTTGTTGGCGCGAATATTTGCAAAAACAGCCAACCCCTTTGGTTTTGGTTTGTTGGAATTATGGAAGCCAGCTTTGTGGTTATTGCTGCCGGTTATCCTCATTCTTAAGGAACCCGATTTGGGGACAGCCATGATGGTTATCTTTATTGCTGCATCGATGTTGCTGTTTGCCGGGCTTAAGCGTGGAACAATCATTGGGCTTACTTTGATTGGAGCGTTGCTTTCTCTGGTGGGCTGGTTTGGGTTGCACGATTATCAGCGTGCCAGAATTCGAACTTTCATGAACCCGGAAGCAGATCCTTTGGGGAGTGGATACCATATTATTCAATCTAAAATTGCTATTGGTAGCGGTGGTTTCTTTGGTAAGGGATTTATTCAGGGGACGCAATCACAACTCTCTTTTCTTCCAGAAAGACATACCGATTTTGCTTTTTCAGTTTTTGCAGAAGAATGGGGTTTTACGGGAAGTTTTGTCTTGTTGATGTTGTACCTGTTTTTGATTGTCTGGGGGCTTTACGTTGCTAGGCGGGCTGCAGATCGCTTTGGTTTGTTTCTCGCTGTGGGGGTGACGGCTATGATTTTCTGGCACATTGTCGTTAATTTGGGAATGGTGATTGGTTTATTACCCGTTGTCGGTGTGCCGCTGCCACTCTTCTCTTATGGTGGCACCAGTATGGTGACAACGATGATTGGTGTGGGATTGTTGATGAATGTCAGTATGCGCCGCTTTATGTTTTGAGTATTCTCCAGAGGATCCCTTCAAAAATATGCCGTTCTGATTTTCAAATTTAATTATGTCACTTCGGCTGAGTTGCATAAGAATTGGGGGGATAGAATAGGTTCTCTTTCCAATTTGAGTCATGGAGCACAATGGATCTGGATAATTTCAATGAATGGTTGACGGAGGCATCTCGTGAGATTGGGGCGCATTCGATGGCATGTATCCGGATGGATAACCCGCTTCTGCAGTCACGTGTTAAAGAGAATAATACGCTTGTTGCCGACTGGATGAATCGAGAAATGCACGGCGAGATGGACTATCTTGAGCGGTTGTTTCTTGATAAATCCAACCCATGGAAAACCTTTCCATTTGCCAAGTCGGTGATTGTCCTTACGTTTAGTAACCGTTGGGGGGATCCTTCAGCAACTCACCCTTTCCCCGTACCCGCACAGAATGCGATGCTTGGTTATATCTCTGCCTATGCCAGAGAAGCCGATTATCACTTGACCGGGCAGGCGATGCTCTCACAATTAGCGAAGATGCTAGGCGATAACATTCATGCTCAAGCAACTGTTGATACTGCCGCAGTCTATGAGCGATTGTTTGCTACCGTTGGTGGTCTTGGTGAAATAGGGAGTAATAACTTGTTACGGGTCCCGGGTTCTGGGAATAGCCGGGTATTTATCGGCTGTCTCTTTGTTGATGCCGAACTGCCGGAAGTTATCCAAGACGCTAAGATGCCCACTGAATGTTCTTCTTGCCTCACGTGTCTCAAGAAGTGTCCTTCCGGTGCGATTCAACCCGGACAGATGTTTGATGCGAAGAAGTGTCTCAGTTATTTAACCATTGAAAAAAAAGGGCTCCTGTCACGTAAGGAAGGACTTTCTATCGGTGACTGGCTGTTTGGTTGTGACCTCTGTACGATGGCATGCCCACCGCAAGTGGGGGTTGATATGCGGATTCCAGTTGACCTTGAATGGTTACTGAAGTCTTCTTCATTCGAGATTCGTCATACGATCAAAGGCAATGCAACAGCTTATGCTGGTGTGACCCAGTTACGCAAAAATGCAGTGGTTGTTCTAAAAAATATAGCAACTCCAAGGGCAAACGACCTGCTCGGTTGGGTGGCTGAAAAAACTGGAAGTGAACTGATTCGTCGGCAGATTGATTTGTGGTGATGTGGCAATATGGATCATGATGACCCCGCAGGCGGCTATCATTTGTCATTATTTTTCACATTGCAATTCTTCTGTTGATTCATCCGTTCTTGAATCATCTTTTCATACCCCCTTTGTGTAGGGCGATAGAATTTTTTTGTCGCAATTTCATCAGGGAGGTACGTTTGCTCAGTGAATCCTTCTTGGTAGTTGTGGGCGTATTTATATCCTTCTCCGTAGCCCAGTTGTTTCATCAATTTGGTTGGAGCATTGCGGATATGTTTTGGAACGGCTAACGGCCCAGATGATCGCACTTCCGCTATGGCTTCATTGATGCCGGCATAACTTGCGTTGCTCTTTGGCGCTGTGGCGAGGTAGGTCACTCCTTGGGCTAAATTGATTCTCGCTTCTGGCAGACCGACAAAGTGAACAGCTTGTTGGACCGCAAGAGAGATCTGTAAGGCACGGGGGTCTGAGTTTCCAATATCTTCTGATGCAAAAATAACCATCCGTCTAACGATAAATAAGGGGTCTTCTCCAGACTCCAACATCCTGGCCAACCAATAGAGAGCCCCATCTGGATCAGATCCGCGCATACTTTTGATAAATGCAGAGATAACATTGTAGTGCTCTTCGCCACCCTTGTCGTAAAGGAGGGCTTTCTTCTGCAATGCTTCTTGAGCTGTATGTAGGGTGATGTGATTCTGTTGAGCCGTTGATGCAGCAACTTCAAGAGCTCCTAGTGCGCTGCGAGCATCTCCTCCCGATTGTTCAGCAAAGAAATTCAGAGCAGCGTCTTCAATCTGAAGCTCGGGGTTGTTAAGGCCTTGTTGGGCTGGAATTGCACGGATTAATAGGGTTTTTAGATCTTCTGGTGCGAGAGATTCTAGAACAAAAACTCGTGATCGAGAGAGGAGGGCAGAATTGACTTCAAAGCTTGGATTTTCGGTTGTTGCACCAATGAGAGTGATTTCTCCTTTTTCCACAGAGGGGAGAAACGCATCTTGCTGCGCTTTGTTAAAACGGTGAATTTCATCAACAAAGAGCAGGGTTTTATGTGCGTGATATGCCCGTTGCTGTTTTGCTTCGGCAACAATTTCACGGACCTCTTTGATGCTGCCCAGAACGGCCGAGAAAAAAACAAAGCGACTTTTTGTACAATTGGCAATCACACGCCCCAATGTCGTTTTTCCCGTGCCAGGAGGACCCCAGAATATAATTGATGTGAGCTGGTCACTTTCGATGAGCTGGCGCAGTAACTTTCCCTGTCCGAGCAGGTGTTGCTGTCCGACAATATCATCGAGGCTTTGTGGACGCATCCGTTCTGCGAGTGGAGTATTCGTTCGATCTTGGGCAGTTTGTTCAAAGAGATCCATGTCTATCTTTCTTCTGACGATATGCGACTGTGTTTTTACCAAAGAACTCGTAATGTAACATGCGTTTTGTCTCTCCAACAACTGCCTATGAGATGGACTTTTTCGGTTGGTTTGTGATAATTGTCGTTTTTTATTTTAAGAATTATCTTTCTGACATTTTCTCTTGGTGGATCGATGCTGAAAAAAATTGGTATATACGCGAAAAAGAATCATCCCGATGCCGGACAGATTGCTTCCGATATCTGTGCACGTTTTAAGTTAGAGCAGATAGAGGTTCTTCTTGAAGACAGCCTCGCTGAGCAGATTGGTCAGGTCAATGGGTATGCTGATGAAGAAATCCCAGAGTTGGCTGATCTGATCATTGTCCTTGGAGGGGACGGGACATTGATTTCAGTCGCTCGTCTGGTTGGAGAACGGAATGTTCCCATTGTTGGGGTCAATCTGGGCCGACTTGGATTTTTGACTGAAATTACCCGAAATGAGCTGCCGGCAATGCTTGAACGATTAATTGCTGACGACTACCAAGTGTCTGATCGGATGATGCTCGATGCGTTTATCCATAGAGGCGACAAGGTTGTGGGGAAGTTCACGGTACTCAACGATGTCGTTATAAATAAGGGGGCATTGGCACGGATTATCGATATGGAAACCTGTGTTGATGGTCGTCATTTGACCAGCTATAAAGCCGATGGACTCATTATCTCTACTCCGACAGGATCAACAGGATATAATCTCGCCGCTGGCGGTCCGATTATCTATCCCGATATTAACAGTTTATTGATTACACCTATTTGCCCTCACATGCTAACCAACCGTCCCATTATGGTCTGGAGTCGATCTGTAATCGAGATTATGGTCAACTTCGAGGATGATGTTGTGTTTTTCACTGCTGATGGTCAGGTCGGTCATAAGTTGATTCCAGGTGACCGTGTCGAAGTTCGGCGTTCTGAATCGCGAACGCGTTTGGTGACCAGCCCAAGTAAAGATTACTTCGAAATATTGCGCACAAAGTTGAATTGGGGCCAGCGTTGATAGCGTTGTAGAAAATTTCAACCTATCTTTTGGTGCAAGTTTTAAAGACGTTGTAAACCGAAAGATGTACTCGCACATATCATGAATTCTACTTGAGTGTATCAGCCTCAGACTGATGAATATTAATAATGTTGACAGATCTCATCATTAAAAATTTTGCTATCATTGAAAACCTGCATGCTACTTTTGGCAGTGGTTTCAATGTTTTAACCGGGGAAACGGGAGCAGGCAAGTCGATCATTATTGACGCTGTTAATCTTCTGCTCGGTGGTCGCGCGCGCGGTGAGATTATTCGTACGGGGGAGGACGATGCTTCGGTTGAGGCCATTTTTGATCTAAGCAATGAGGTCTTGCTGGTGCAGAAACTCGCTGATTCCGGATTGGATAATGGTGATGAGTTGCTGGTTCGTCGAATCGTTGCCCGATCTGGGAAAAATCGTATTTTTATAAACGGATCGACAGTCACTCTCGTTCAATTACGTGAGTTAACGCGTGATCTTGTTAATATTTATGGCCAACATGAACATCAACACCTTCAACGTACCGAAACTCATCTGGGTCTATTGGATTCTTCTGCAGGGTTGTATGAGTTCTTAGATGATTATCGCACTGCTTTTTCTCGCTATCAACAACTGAAAAATGAGTTAAGTTTCTTGGATATAGCCGAACGTGATCGTCAGCAGCGTGTTGATATGCTTGGTTTTCAACAGCAGGAATTGCTGAATGCGCAGTTGAAACCTGGCGAAGATGATGACCTAGAGCGAGAACGTTCTTTGTTGCAGCATGCTGAAAAATTAACTGTTGCAACGGTGGGCGGTTATGAAAATCTCTATTCTGGGCAGCAGGCGGTTTGTGAAACAGTCACTGTCGTTTCAAAGCAACTTGAATCTTTGGAGCACATCGATTCTCACCTTGGAACTTTGGCGAAAACATTAAAGAGTAGCCTGTATAGTTTGGAGGATGTCGCTTTTGAATTGCGTGATTATTCTGAAAAGCTTGAGTTTGAACCACATCGACAACAGCAAGTTGAGGATCGCCTTGCAACGCTTGATACTTTAAAGGGGAAGTATGCTCCAACGATTGCTGAGCTTCTTAGCTATCTGGAGAAAATCACAATAGAGTTGAATGGTTTAAGCGATATTGATGGCCATCGAGACCACTTGAAACAGCAATTGTTAAAGCAAGGTGGTCTGCTCGTTGATTCTGGTAAGCTCTTATCTCAAGAACGTGAGAAAGCTGCAGATTCTCTTGCGCAGAACGTAAAAAAAGAACTTTTTGATTTGGCAATGCCTCAGGCCGATTTTTTTATTCGGTTTGTTCCGTTGGTTGAACCATCACATGATGGGCTGGAGAGTGGACAATTCTATCTTGCTGCAAATCCTGGGGAGGAGGCTCAGCCTTTGACCAAGATAGCCTCAGGAGGAGAATTGTCACGAATTATGCTCGCTTTAAAACGTGGTGCCCCTGAGGAGGATGGAGTTAAGACGCTCATTTTTGATGAAGTTGATGCAGGCATTGGTGGTGAGGCCGCGACAGCAGTTGGGGAGAAAATTAGCCGTTTAGGACAAGAAAAGCAGGTCCTTTGTGTGACTCATTTGCCTCAGGTAGCTGCCTTTGCAGATCATCACTATCGTGTGACTAAAAGAGATAGCGGCGGTCGAACAACGACTGTTTTGAGTGTATTAAACTTTGAAGATAGGGTTGCTGAGATGGCACGAATGCTGAGTGGTTCTCAGGTGGGCCCTAAGACATTGGTTCATGCTCGTGATCTGATAGAGAAGTCCAGAGCTTTGATAGTCGCTTAGTCGATTGTCTTTAGTGAACATCTTCTTAACTGTTCTTCAATTGCCGAAAAGATTAATTTTGTTGGAACTCCCTAAGAATTATGTTATTAGTGGGTCGTAATGTTTGGGGTGGGTTCGGGTCTCATCTATAAAGTAAGTTTTGGAGTTATTTTGGCAAAACGGTTTTCGGTCATATTTTTCCCAGAAAATGACAACAAGGTGCGGCATTTCCGTATTCATGGATGGATGCTTAGAGCTTCGCTGGGGTTTTGTCTGGTTTTTATCGGGCTATTTACTTTTTTTGCGTACAGCTTCTTTAACTTAACTATCGACAATGATGAATTGCACCATCTCCGTTCTGAGACAAGCCAGCAACGACAGACACTATATCGTCTTGTGGCTGACTTTGAAGGTGTTCAGCAGCAGATGAATGATCTCGTTGCTACCGAAGCACGGGTTCGACAGTTGGCTAATCTTGAGACTATCCCTCAGGGACTTCCGGTTGCTATTGGAGGGCTCGCAAAAACGGATCCAACCGAAACCGTCAGTGCGATTCAGCGTCAGATAAACAAGCTACAGGTTGATATAGAGTTACGTCGTCATAGCCAGGAAAATGTAAGAAATCTGCTTAACGACCACGTTTCTCTCCGTCGAGCAACGCCGAAGGGATGGCCGACTAAAGGGTGGTTGACGTCTTACTTTGGAATGCGTAAATCCCCCTTCACTGGAAGGCGTGTCATGCACGAGGGGTTGGACATTGCTGCTAATACAGGGACTCCTGTTGTCGCAACAGCTGACGGAATTGTTGTCCGTGCTAACTACTGTCCCGATTATGGTAAAATAGTGGTCATCGATCATGGATACGGATATCGCACCATTTTCGGTCACAATTCAAAATTACTGGTTAAAACCGGACAAAAAATTGAGCGTGGAGATATGATCGCTCAGGTTGGAAATACCGGCCAATCAACCGGTTCGCACCTGCACTACGAGATGCGTCTTAATGGGGTTCCTATCGACCCACGCAAAACTTTATAGGGTGATCTTTTTTTATTTATAACGTTCTTTTTATTTGTCTTATATGCAGTTCTTTTTTATCCTTCTTCTCTCCTACAACATCTGATAATTCCAACGCTTTATCCTTTCTTAAATGCTTGTGAGTGTTTCTAGCCCTGTGCTACTATGCCGTCCAATGTTGATAGTATTGTAAGATGTTCGTAGTGAGTTTTTCGGCTGTTTTTCTGGGATTGTGATCTGCTTTATGTCAATCATGACTCTTTGATTAATCGCTATTTCTGAGGACATTTCCTTACGTTGTCTTTTTCTTTAAAAAATATCCTTAACGTGATTCTTGACGGGGGATTCTGGAGTGCAGCTAAGCAATGATCGGTAATTTAATTAGAAAAGTCGTTGGGACTAAAAATGATCGTGATCTTAAGAAAATGCAACCTCTGGTTGAACAGATCAATGCTCTAGAAGCGGCGGTTGAAGCTTTAAGTGATGAACAACTACAAGCAAAGACAGGTGAGTTTCGCCAACGCCTCAATGAAGGTGAAGCTCTTGACACGTTGCGGGCAGAAGCGTTTTCGGTTGTTCGGGAAGCGAGTAAGCGTGTTCTTGGCCTCCGTCCTTTCGATGTTCAGCTCATTGGCGGAATGGTTCTAGATGGTGGGAAAATAGCAGAGATGAAGACCGGCGAGGGTAAAACCCTGATGGCGACCTTGCCGATATATCTCAATGCCTTAAGTGGCAAAGGGGTTCATGTTGTTACCGTCAATGATTATCTTGCCAAGCGTGATGCTCAATGGATGGGTCAGGTTTATCAGTTTCTCGGTCTAAGCGTTAATTGTGTTGTCCATGGATTAAGTGATGTGCAACGCAAGGAAGCTTATGCTGCAGATATTACCTACGGAACCAACAATGAGTTCGGTTTTGATTACCTGCGCGATAACATGAAGTTTGACTTGGAAGATTATGTCCAACGTGACCTTCACTATGCAATCGTTGATGAGGTCGATTCAATCCTGATCGACGAAGCTAGAACGCCATTGATCATCTCTGGGCCCAGCGAATCTTCCAGTGAACTTTATTACAAAGTAGATCGTATTATCCCCGGATTGGAAAAAGGGGAGGTCATTGAGGAACGCGATGGGAAAATTGGCCAAGCGACAAAGACACATACGGGTGAGTTTACTGTCGATGAAAAAGCTAAATCTGCGGCACTGACTGAAGAAGGAGTTAGGAAAGTTGAGAAGCTTCTTCATGTTGATAACTTGTATGAGTCGAACAATATTGAATTGTTGCATCATGTTAATCAAGCTTTAAAGGCCCATGCCTTATTTCAGAAAGACGTCGATTATGTGGTTCAAGATGGAGAAGTTCAAATTGTCGACGAGTTTACCGGTCGCTTAATGCCGGGACGGCGCTGGAGTGATGGTTTGCACCAGGCTGTGGAAGCGAAGGAAGGGGTCAAGATTGCTAATGAGAATCAGACTCTGGCGACTATTACTTTTCAGAACTATTTCCGGATGTACGAAAAACTTGCCGGTATGACAGGTACCGCTGAAACCGAAGCTGCGGAATTTAATGAAATATATGCTTTGGATACGGTTGTTATACCAACGAACCGCCCGATGCAGCGTGATGACCGAGCAGATGTTATCTACAAAACAGAAAAAGAAAAATTTCTTGCTCTTATTGAAGATATTGTTGAATGCCATAAAAAAGGACAACCCGTTCTTGTTGGCACAATCACAATTGATAAATCTGAAGTCCTCTCTGCTCTTCTGAAGAAAAGAGGTGTTCCTCACAATGTTCTGAATGCTAAGCAGCATGAGCGTGAGGCCTTTGTGGTTGCTCAGGCTGGGAGCAAGGGTGCAGTGACGATTGCCACCAATATGGCGGGCCGTGGAACGGATATCGTTCTTGGTGGGAATCCAGAAATGATGGCGAGGGCAGAGGCTGCTAGCGCTGCAGATCCTGAAGCGCGCTTTGAAGAGCTTTTTCCTGCCTATGAAAAGCGCTGTAAAGCTGAGCGTGAAGATGTTTTAAATGCGGGCGGACTTTATATTTTAGGAACAGAACGTCATGAGTCGCGACGCATTGACAATCAGTTGCGAGGTCGTTCAGGTCGTCAGGGTGATCCTGGGAAAAGTCACTTCTACCTCAGTCTTGAAGATGATCTTCTGCGAATTTTTGGTTCGCAGCGAGTTGCATTTGTCATGGAAAAATTGAAAATCCCTGAGGGAGAACCCATTGAGCATGGGATCATCAGCCGTGCCATAGAGAATGCTCAGAAAAAGGTCGAAGCCCATAACTTTGATATCCGTAAACATCTTATTGAATATGATGATGTTATGAATCGTCAACGGGATGTGATCTATACGCAACGGCGTGAAGTTCTTGGGGGGGAACAGTTGCCGGATACATTTAGAGGGATGATTGGCGATACTGTCGCTGATATGCTTGCCGCATTCTGTCCCGATAAGGGATCATCTGCCGATTGGGACTGGACACGTTTGACTGATGATTTCTCAAACCTGTTCAACTTTAGCCCAGAGTTGAACTCTCTTGATTCCAATAGGGTGAAGAGTGACGATCTAGAATTGTTACTTAAAGAGCAAGCGAATGCTCAACTTGCGGAGAAGGAAGAAGAGTTCACAACTCCGATCATGGAACATCTGATGCGTATTTTGTTGTTGCAAACAATTGATGCGCAATGGAAAGATCATTTGCTTTCTGTTGACCACCTTAAGGAGGGAATCGGCCTACGAGGGTACGGGCAGAAGAATCCTAAAGAAGAGTATAAGCGGGAAGCCTACAGCTTATTCATGGAGATGATGGGACGAGTTCGGGAAGAGGTTTTGCAAAAGATTTTCCGTATTCAGTTGGCTCGGGAAGAAGATGTAGAAAAAATGGAAGCTCAGCAGCGGCAGCAAAAACTTGCTATGAATCGAAATGATGGTGGTGAGCGTGAAAAAAAGCCTGCAATGCGTGAAGAGGATAAGATTGGTAGGAATGATCCCTGTCCTTGTGGTAGTGGGAAAAAATACAAGAAATGTTGTGGTTAATAGGATGAATTGTTTGCAACCGGTGATGGACTTAGTCTGATGGCAGAGCAACAGCATTCAAAACCAGCTATTTTGCTTATAGATGATGTGCCGCTGATTCTGGATCTTCTTGAGGATATTCTGGAAGACTTGGGCTATCCGATACTGCGCTCTGAGTCTGGTCTTGGCATCCCTCAGGTGTTGGATAGGGAGAACGTTGCAGTGGTTTTCTGCGATGTTTCTTTGCCCGATATCAATGGGGTTAATGTGCTGCAGATGATCAAGCAGCATACGTCTGAGATCCAAGTGGTTATGATTTCTGGCCAGCAAGATTTTAATATTGCACGTCAGGTGCTGCGGGAGCGGGCTCTCGATTATCTAGTAAAGCCATTTTCTCAAGAAGAAGTTCTCAGGGTTGCTAAACAAGGGATCAGCTCTTATTTCCAAGCTGTTCATCAGAACGATTCGCGATTAGAAGCTCAGCGTCGGATGGCTGATCTTATCCTATTGAAAAAAGTTGGAGAAACGGCTAGTTCTGGAAATGATCTGCAGGAGCTGTTGGACCAAATCCTCGACTCAATTGTTCATTCTGTGGGAGTTGGCGTTGCGTCTCTGATGCTCCTTAAGGACGATGGCTTTCTTCATATCGCCTCTGCTTTTGGATTATCTGAAGAGATTGCCAGAGCTGTACGTGTCTCTCCCGGAGAAGGAATCTCGGGTCATGTTCTGGCTACGGGGGAAGCTGTTCTCGTCCCAAATATTGATCAGGATAGCCGTTTTAAAAGCCTTGATGGTGGTCAGCGATATAAAAATCAGTCTTTGCTTTCCGTTCCAATTTATGTGCGTGAAGATCTGGTTGGGGTTATTAATGTTAATAATAAGATTTCCGGTTTTCCTTTTGACGTGGAAGATCAGAACCTTCTCGTCGCCATTGCTAATCAAGTTTCTTTGGCCATGGAAAACTTTAAACTGGTGAACAATCTGCGTCAGCAAACCGTAGTTCTGGAACATACCAATGAAGACCTAGTTCGGGTCAATAGAGCGCGAACCCGTCTTGTCTGTAATCTTTCTCACGAACTGAAAACGCCATTGACATCTATTATGGGCTACATTGATTTGTCTATGTCTTTTTTTGATAAATTATCGGAAGAAGAAATTAAGGATAATTTGGTTCAGGTGCATGGCGAAGGCAAACGGCTTGAAAAGTTGATCACTGGAATGTTGAGGCTATTTTCAATCGAATCAGAGCGTGAGGTCTGGCGTTGGAAATCGTTTGGTGTGCCGTGGCCAATTGCGGATGCTTTTCAGTATTACAGCTCAAAAATGGGTGAACGCGATCTGATAACTCAAATCGATATAGAAGACGATCTCCCCGAGATTTACGGTGATCAAGAAAAATTTGGTATGGCTTTTAATTCACTGGTCGATAATGCGATTAAATTTAATCGGGATGGTGGGCTGATTCGTGTACGTGCAGAGGTTCGTCATCTTGAAGGTCTCGATTATATTTACCTGCAAATTTTAAATCATGGCCAGAGTGTTCCGCTTCGAGCCCATGAAACGATCTTTGATTCTTATACCCAACTTGGTGATATTGATACAGAAAAACCTCATGGAGTTGGTATTGGTCTTGCCCTGGCCAAAGTTGTTGTCGATCGAATGAAAGGGGATATTTTTCTCGAAGAATTGCCTGATGAAGGGACATGCTTTGGGTTGATGCTGCCGACTGAGAAGACCTACAATATGCTAACGGCGTGATGTGGTCCGAATGGGGACTGATCCTTTTGGCCTTGGATTTTTGAAATAAATTAGTGAGATTGATAGACATGAATACGACCGATATTCCTTCTGGGTTCAGTTTTTCTGGAATGTCCAGTGGGATTAAAAAGGCAAAGGCGCTCGATTTAGGCTTAATTGTGTCTGATCGGCCTGCAGATTGTGCCGGAGTTTTTACTCTCAATAAGGTTATTGCCGCACCATTGATTTTGACAAAACCACGAATCGCCAAAGGGAAGTGTCAAGCTATACTGGTTAACAGTGGTAATGCGAATGCTTGTACCGGGAATGGCGGATTAGAGATTGCGAAGAGTGCGGTTGATTTGCTAGCCAAAGAGTTGCAAGTTGAAGATAGTTTGATTGCTGTGGCATCAACTGGTGTTATCGGTGAGCCTTTACCCATTGATCCCTTTGTAAATGGTATTCCTCGTTTAGTAGAAACGCTGTCTGTTGATCATGCTACAACGGTTGCAGAAGCAATAATGACGACGGATGCTTTTCCAAAGATGGCCTCATCTTCCAACGGGGGAGACCAGCCCTATAATGTTCTAGGTTTGGCTAAAGGGGCAGGGATGATACATCCCAATATGGCAACGATGCTTGGTTTCGTTTTGACCGATGCCCGAGTCAGCCCAGAATTATTGCAATCTGCTCTGCAACGTGGAGTGCATAAAAGCTTCAATTCAATTACTGTTGATGGCGATACATCGACGAATGATATGGTCCTTCTTCTGGCCAATGGAGCTGCTGACTCCACAATGATTGAATCCGATAGTCGCGAAGCAGAGATTTTCATTCAACATCTTGATCGGGTTCTTCTTGACCTTGCTAAAATGATTGTACGGGATGGTGAAGGGGCAACAAAGCTTGTTCAAATTAAGGTTGTTGGAGCGAAGGATGAAGACTCTGCAAGGATAGCAGCACGCTCAGTTGCAACGTCGTCTCTGGTGAAAACTGCTTTTTTTGGAGAAGATGCCAATTGGGGGCGGATTATCGCAGCTGTCGGCTATTCGGGGATTGATATTAATCCTAATCAAATTGATATCAGTTTCAATGATGTCCCTGTTGCCCGAAATGGCCTTGCCATTGGGGGGGAACAGGAAGCAGCAGCGACCTGTGTTTTGCAGCTACCTGAATTTGTGGTTGAGATAGATCTGCACCAGGGTAAGTCTGAATCAAGCTATTACACATCTGACCTCAGCTATGAATATGTTAAAATTAATGCCGGCTACAGAACTTAATTTTTTGTGGCTAGATTTAAAACCGACTTATGTTTAAACGCATTGTTTTAATTATACTCGATGGTGTTGGTATTGGTGCTTCGCCAGATGCTGAAGAATATGGAGATATGGGGGCGGCAACTCTTCAGCACGTGGCGCAAACGGCAGGAGGATTATCTTTACCCCATTTAGAACAGCTTGGCCTTGGCCATATTGCGACAATTAAAGGGTTAGGAGAAATTGCAAAGCCTCTTGGTTGTTGGGGGAAGATGGCTGAGAAAAGTCCGGGTAAGGATTCTGTGACGGGTCATTGGGAGTTGGCTGGTGTTGTTCTTGATCGGCCCTTTACAACATATCCCGGAGGCTTTCCTGAAGAGATACTCGATGCCTTTAGACTCGAAACCGGGTTGCAACCTCTGGGAAATGTTGCAGCAAGTGGGACTGATATCCTTCGCGAGCTCGGTGAGCAGCATTTGCAAACGGGACGACCAATTATTTATACGAGCAGCGATTCAGTTTTACAGATTGCCGCTCACGAAGAGGTCATTGCACCTGAGGAGCTTTATGCTCTCTGTCGCAAAGCAGAAAAAATTCTTTTACCCTACAATGTTTGCAGGGTTATTGCTCGTCCCTTTAGAGGGACAAATAGTAAAGATTTCTATCGAACCTCCGGGAGGCATGATTTTCCGCAGAAGCCACCGGTTAAAACTTTATTAGAGTTGTTGCAGGAAGAAAATATATCAACCTGCGGTATTGGTAAAATCGAAGATCTTTTTGCTGGTAAAGGATTGACTGATTCGTTTGTTACTCATAGTAACCGTGAAGGGATGAGTCAAACGCTTCAAGCTCTTGATTTTGTCAATCAGGGTTTGGTCATGACCAATCTTGTTGATTTTGATATGCTCTATGGGCACCGTTTAGATAGTGCTGGCTTTGCTGCGGCATTGGAAGAGTTTGATCGTTGGTTGCCTGAGTTGTTGAAAAAAATGCTTGTTGATGATTTGTTGATTATTACAGCGGACCATGGATGCGATCCGACGACTGCTGGGACAGATCATAGCCGTGAGTATGTTCCATTGCTTCTTTCATCACATTCATTCGTCGGTTCTGTTAATTTGGGAACCAGACAATCTTTTGCTGATGTTGGAGCAACGATCGCTGATAATTTTCAGATTTCTTTGCAATCAGGGCAAAGTTTTTTTTCTGAACTCATACCTGAATAAGGGGGTCATGACGTTGAAAAAACTATTTATATTAATTTGTACGATCGCTATCACTGGAAGTTTCTCGTTTTCTTACGCAACCGATTTGATGGTTGCAGATGGAGTCATTACCACAGCTATCAAAGAACAGATGCCGGTTGATAGTATTGAATCTTACCGTGCCGATTTTGGTAAGCTTTTCTGTTTTACCCGAATTGTTGGTGCACAAGGTGATACGGAGGTGACCCATGTTTGGTATTATCAGGAAAATGAGATTGCACGGGTCACGTTGCCGGTCAAGTCTGCTGACTGGCGGACTTACTCTTCAAAAAGGTTCTTGCCTCAATGGTCAGGCAACTGGAGGGTTGTTATTCTTGATGGCGAACTGAACGAAATAGCAACTATTCCTTTTTTACTTGAATAGCTGAATGAATTAAAAAGGCGACCTTTGACGGTCGCCTTTTTGCTCTCTACTTTACTAAGGCTCGGCTTTAATTATTTTTTTGTCCGAGCAGCACGTGCCTTAGCTAAGTTTCCGGCTAAATCGCGTTCAACAGCCATTTTGCGACGGCTTTCTGAATAGTTTTTTGAAGCAAGAGACTGACTTCTTGGGATATCAAACTGTTTTCGGTATTCCGATGCAGTCATCTCGTGTGATGTTTTTAGGTGGCGTGAAAGAGTTTTGAAGCCCTTGCCGCAGATCATGCAGTAGATTTTGTCTTTCCCGAAGGCTTTTTTTCTACTCACCGCAGGAGTGTCTTCGACTTCTTCAACTGTTTCTACTATATCTCCCTTTTCTAAGGAAGACAGTGCAGAATGAACTTCGTTGAGCTCTGCAATTAATTCTTCTTTAGACATGGGTGTGGTTGATGCATGCGCAGCAACAATATCTGCAGCCATTTCCATAATATTTGCCATAATAATGCTCTCCTAGTTGGTTGGGAAAACTTGACGTACAAGTATTCATTTCTCCCCTCCAAGGTTTTATAGAATTAACTTTTAGAACATATTGAAAAATAAAAGCAAGTTTATAATTTATTACTATCTTATTGTTAATTTATATTCTCTCAAACATTGATATAATGTTTTTATTCTATATACGACAGGTTTTTTATGGATATTAGGAAATCATTGGAAAATTTAGAACTCCAGACTCTAGCTCCTTCGGCCTGCTTAAGTTCTCAAAGTAAAGGTCGTAAGTTTCCCACGGAACTTTGTAGTATGCGGACAGTCTTTCAACATGACCGTGATCGTATTTTACATAGCAAAGCGTTTCGTAGGCTTAAATATAAAACACAAGTGTTTCTTTCTCCTGAAGGGGATCATTATCGAACGCGTTTAACGCATACCCTTGAAGTGTCCCAGGTGGCCCGCACTATTTCTCGAGCATTACGCCTCAATGAGGACCTTACCGAAGCTATTTCTCTTGGGCATGATTTAGGCCATACTCCTTTTGGGCATGTCGGGGAGCGAGTTTTGAATGCCTTGGTTCCTGGTGGTTTTCACCATGTCCGGCAAAGTTTAAGGGTTGTTGAACTATTGGAAAAAGACGGGCATGGTTTAAATCTGACACATGAGGTTCGTGATGGTATTTTAAAACATTCAAAAGGACAGGGAGGCCTTTTGACTCCCGATGCGCAATCGTGTGCCCAGACTTTAGAAGGTCAGGTTGTTCGACTTGCGGATATTATCGCTTATGTTAGTCATGATCTTGACGATGCAATACGTGGTCATGTCATCAAGGTAGAAGATATCCCTCGAGATATTTCTGATGTAGTTGGTCTGCGTCATTCGTGCCGAATTGATCGAATGGTACGGGATCTGATTGGGGAATCTATGGCAACCGATTGTCGTGAAGTGCGCCTTTCTTATGAAATGGATGAGGCTATTAGGGAGTTGCGTAGCTGGCTTTTTAAGCATGTTTATCAGGCTGATTCGGTGCAGTCTGAATTTGATAAGGCGTCCCATCTCCTTCATGAACTTTTTCTCTACTTTTGTGATCGTGAAGCCATTTTTCTTCATTACGGTGGCCGGCGATTTGACGGAGACAGTCTCGAGGTATCTGTCGCAGATTTTATTGCTGGAATGACCGATCGTTTTGCTTTGTCCTTATATCGTGAATGTTTTCTTCCTTTGCCGTGGAAGAGCATATAAATGTGTAAGGG
>JADGDX010000025.1 GCA_016744675.1 Desulfuromusa sp.
GGCTACGATCTAGATGGTAAACTGCCACAGCAGCGAGAACAGTTACTACAAACGCGACTGGAACAGATCGATATGCTTGCTCAATTATTGCAGCGGCGGCAACAACCAGAAGAAGCCATCGGATTTCTTAAGGATGGTCTGTCTCAGGATCCGACCTATGATCCCATTATCCGGCAATTGCTGCTTTTATATCGAAAACAACATGATCATAACTCTGTTGCTTCGTTATTGGATGGATACCGTGTCGCTCTTCAAGAAGAAGAGTATGACCCTGAAGAAATTGAAGAATTGCTCGAGGTATTAAGGGCATAAAAGTAAAGCGTGTTATTTTTATCTTTTTTACAGGTTCTGCATCATAATGCTCAACGTGTATCAACTACAAACGAAGGAGAATAGATCGTCATGTCAAGTTGCGAAGGCTGTAACGACAGTTCCTGCTCAATCAATCAGCAGGGGAATCCAAAGGACCAACAATTTCAGATGCGTCAAGCACTGGATAAGCGGATGTGTGAAGTAAAAAGCAAGATTATTGTTATGTCAGGCAAAGGTGGCGTCGGAAAAAGCACGACCGCCGTTAACTTAGCCCTGAGTTTGGTCAAACAAGGAAAAAAAGTTGGGTTGCTCGATATTGATATTCATGGGCCAAGTATCCCAAAAATGCTTGGTCTTGAAGGACAGAGACCTGATGCTGATGACGCGGGCATCCACCCCTTAGAAGCTTTTGGCCTGAAAGTTATGTCAATCGGGTTCTTATTGGCATCAACCAGTGAGGCAACCATTATGCGTGGGCCGATGAAGCACGGTGCCATTCAGCAGTTATTGGCCGATGTTGCCTGGGGAGAGCTGGACTATCTGTTACTAGACTGTCCTCCTGGAACCGGCGATGAACCTTTAAGTGCTGTTCAACTGTTGGGGGCAGGGTCAGCTGCTGTGGTTGTCACCACTCCTCAAGATGTTGCTTTGACCGATGTTGAAAAATCTCTGAGTTTTTGCCGTGAATTGAAATTGCCCGTCGTCGGTTTGGTTGAAAATATGAGTGGTTTTATCTGCCCTCACTGTAATGAAAGGTCTGATATTTTCAAGAGTGGCGGTGCAGAAAAACTGGCGAAGAAAACTCAGATTGCCCTATTGGCCCAAATTCCTTTTGAGCCATTGGTGGTGATCGGTGGCGATGATGGCAAGCCACATGTTATTGAGCATCCTGAATCTGCGAATAGTCAGGCGCTGCAGAAAGTGGCCATCGCGGTTTCTGAATTTTCTGTTGAGAAATAATCGAACCTATTTGTAAGGAGTTCATTATGAAAATCAGCCAGAAAGATGTTGAACACGTCGCTCGTTTGGCTCGTCTGACGATTGCTCCCGAAGAATTGTCAGCCCTAACGGAACAAATGGATGCTGTGCTTGGTTATGTTGACAAATTGAACCAACTTGATACCGATGGAATTGAGCCAATGGCTCACGCCGTTCCGATGTCAAATGCATTTCGAGAGGACGATATTAAGCCATCGATTGGGATTGAGCGGGCCTTGCAAAATGCTCCTGCTGCTGGAGATAACTGCTTTACAGTTCCTAAGGTTATTGAGTGATGTTGTTCTCGACCCTTTGTGGGTCAATTGAATAGAAGATAGAATCAAAATAGTCAAATAAGAGACTTTTTGGCAGGTTGGAGTGTTTATGACGTTTCAGAAATTAACAATTCAAGAGATGCGACAGAAATTGATTTCGGGGCAATTGACTTCGGTTGAATTGACCCAAGGCTGTTTGGATCGCATTAAAGCGACAGATGGTCAATTAAATGCCTTTATAACCGTTTGCGAAGAAGAAGCTTTGGCGGCAGCCGCTGAAGCTGATCAGCAACTTGCGGCAGGGAATGCCGCTTTGTTGACCGGCATTCCTGTTGCGGTCAAAGACATTTTTAATACGCTTGATGTTCGAACCACATGTGCTTCAAAAATTCTCGATAATTATGTTTCTCCTTATGATGCCACGACGATAACGAAATTGCGGGATCAGGGAGCTATCATTGTTGGGAAGTTGAACATGGATGAGTTTGCAATGGGAAGCTCTGGCGAAAACAGTGCTGCAGGAGCCGTTCGTAATCCCTGGGATACCGAAAGGGTTCCCGGAGGTTCTTCAAGTGGCAGCGCCGCTGCAGTTGCCGCAGGACAGGTGGTGGCTACTCTGGGGACTGACACCGGAGGTTCGGTACGGCAGCCTGCTTCTCATTGTGGCGTTGTTGGCTTGAAGCCAACTTATGGTCGTGTCTCCCGTTACGGAGTCGTGGCGTTCGCGTCGTCTTTGGATCAAGTGGGCCCGGTGGCGGGGAATGTAGAAGATTGTGCTTTGATGCTGGGAGCCGTTGCTGGCTATGACCCCGCTGATTCGACATCGGTTGATTGCCCGGTTCCCGATTATCTGGAAAATTTAAAAGCAGGAGTCTCGGGGAAAAAGATCGGTTTACCAAAAGAATACTTCATTGATGGCCTTGATCCAGACATTAAAAAAGGGATCGATGCAGCCATTGAAACCTATCGTCAATTGGGAGCCGAAATTGTTGAGGTGAGTTTACCTCATACCGATTATTCGGTTGCCTGTTACTACCTGATCGCGATGGCGGAGGCTTCAAGTAATCTGGCGCGTTATGATGGCGTTCGGTTTGGCGCCCGGCAGGATAGTGGCGACGGTTTGAACGGGATGTATCAACAAACACGGTCTGCTGGTTTTGGAGATGAAGTAAAGCGTCGCATCATGTTAGGGACCTACGCTCTTTCATCCGGTTATTATGATGCTTATTATTTAAAAGCGCAGAAGGTCAGGACTCTGATACGACAGGATTTTCAGCATGTTTTTGAGCAGGTGGATATGCTGTTGACTCCGGTCGCACCAACTCCTGCATTTAAAATTGGTGAGATGGTGAATGATCCTCTTCAGATGTATCTGTCTGACATCTTCACTATTCCGACAAACTTGGCCGGAACGTGCGCGATGAGTCTTCCTTGTGGTTTTAGTGAAGATGGGTTGCCCGTAGGCTTACAGTTGATTGGGAAACCGTTTGCCGAAGCTGAAATGTTACAGGCGGCATACGCTTTTGAACAGGCCACCGATTGGCACAAACGCGCACCAGAATTGTAAAAAATCAAACAGGATTTATTCATGAATTCAAGATATGAAGTCGTCATTGGTTTGGAAGTTCATGTCCAGTTGACAACCAAAACAAAAATATTTTGTGGCTGTTCAAAGGAGTTCGGACAGTTCCCCAATAGCCAGACTTGCCCTGTATGTCTGGGGCTCCCCGGAGCTCTGCCGGTCCTTAGCCGACAGGTGGTCGATGATGCAATCAGAGCGGGCCTTGCCACCAATTGCCAAATTTCTCCACACTCGATCTTTGCCCGGAAAAACTATTTTTACCCTGACCTTCCTAAAGGGTACCAGATCTCACAGTTTGAACTTCCCATCTGTGAGCACGGCTGGCTCGATATCGAAACACAAGAGTCAGGAAAGAAGCGCTTGGGGATTACCCGGATTCATATGGAAGAGGATGCTGGGAAGTTATTACATAATGATGGGGGCAACTCCTCTGTCGACCTCAATCGGGCTTGCACTCCGTTGCTCGAAGTGGTTTCCGAACCTGATATGCGCAGCTCGGATGAGGCGATTGCTTATTTGAAACAGCTTCACCAGATCGTTGTTTATCTCGGTATCTGTGACGGTAACCTCGATGAAGGATCGTTCCGCTGTGATGCAAACGTCTCAATTCGGCCTTGGGGGCAGGAAGAATTAGGGACTCGGGCTGAGCTGAAAAATCTGAATTCATTCCGCTTTATCAAGCAAGCCATCGAGTACGAGGTGGAACGGCAGATTGATGTTATCGATGCTGGGGAAAAGGTCGTTCAAGAAACCCGCCTCTTTGATCCAGATGCCGGAGTGAGTCGCTCGATGCGCGGGAAGGAAGAAGCTCACGATTATCGTTATTTTCCCGACCCTGATCTGCTCCCGTTGCAAGTTTCTGATCAGTGGGTTGAGGAGGTTCGGCAGCAGTTACCCGAAATGCCGACAGCAAAACGACAACGCTATCAGGGCGAATTTGGTTTGCCCGAATATGATGCTGGGGTTATCTCTGCGGAGCGACCTTTGACAGAGTATTTTGAAGCCCTTGTTAAAATATATGATCAGCCCAAAATCTGTGCTAACTGGGTGATGGGCGATATCCTCGGTGCGTTAAAAGATAAAAACTTGTCGATTGCTCAGTGTCCGATCACACCAGAGCTTCTCGGGGGCATTTTGCAGCGCATTGGCGATAATACGATTTCCGGTAAAATTGCCAAGACCGTTTTCGAAGATGTCTGGAAAAGTGGAAAAACTGCTGATCAGGTAATCGAAGAAAAAGGCTTGAAGCAGGTGACAGATAGTGGGGCGATTGAGTCGATTGTTGACGAAATTATTGCTGCTAATCCAGACCAGGTGGCTGAATATCGTGGTGGTAAAGATAAGCTGATGGGCTTTTTTGTCGGTCAGGTGATGAAGGCCAGTAAGGGGAAAGCAAACCCTGGAATGGCAAATCAGTTGTTGAAGAAGAAGTTGGCCGAATAATATGTAGAGGCGAATCTTGAATTCGCCTTTGGTGGTTAATTCTGGGCGAATACAAAGTTCGCCAGATGAAATTGCGGATAGAGTGATTCTTATTCAAGGTGGGATTAAAAATGTCATCATGTCAAATTGATACCAAGGTTATCCGTCCAATCCGTTTTTTTAACGGACAATGCCAGATGCTCGATCAACGCTTGCTTCCGGCTGAAGAGGTCTGGATCTCCTATAAAACCTATCAGGACGTTGCTGAGGCGATTCGCACTATGGTGGTTCGTGGCGCTCCTGCAATTGGAGTTGCAGCGGCCATTGGAGCGTGGTTTGGTGCTCGCGATATTGAGGCAGAGTCCAGTTGGGATTTCTTTCAGGAATTTAAGCAGATTTGTGCCGAACTACTGGCAACTCGACCCACTGCGGTTAATCTCTCTTGGGCTCTGGAGCGGATGAAGCATTTTGCCGAATCCAACCTTGATCGCAGTATTATTGAATTGAAAATCGGCCTTGAATACGAAGCTCTGGCGATCACTCAGGAAGACGAAAAAATCAATCGGAGTATGGGACAGCATGGAGAGCCTTTGCTTGCAAATGGAGCTCGCGTGCTGACACATTGTAATGCGGGAGCATTGGCTACGGCGGGTTATGGAACGGCTCTTGGTGTCATCCGGGCAGCAGTCGAGGCAGGAAAGAAGATTTCAGTCATTGCCGATGAGACACGACCCTTTTTGCAGGGGGCTCGGCTGACCGCTTGGGAGCTACAGAAGGACGATATCCCCGTGACTTTGATCTGTGACAATATGGCTGGTTATCTGATGCGTCAAGGAGAGATAGACTGCGTTATTGTCGGTGCTGATCGGATTTCTGCAAATGGTGATGTCGCCAATAAAATAGGGACCTATACCGTTGCGGTTCTGGCCAAAGAACACAATATCCCTTTCTATGTTGCCGCCCCAATTTCGACGATCGACTTAAGTTTGGCCGATGGCTCTCTGATCCCAATTGAAGAGCGTGATGATCGGGAAATTACCCATATCAAGGATATTCAACTGGCTCCGGAAGGGATCAGTATTCGTAACCCCGCGTTTGATGTGACGCCGCATCGTCTCATCACTGCAATCATTACTGAAAACGGGGTTGTAAGGGGTGATTATCTAAATGGGTTAGAACGGGTCGTTAAACAATAAGTAAGAAGGATACAGATGGTTCCAGAAAAGTGTGACATAGCTGAAAAGCTGACTTTATTGAATGACGATGAAGGTAGCCTCGTTACTTGGTTAGACAGTTTCCCCTTACTTGAAGGGGAAAAGGGGAGAACCAACCTGCGTTTAATCGATGAGCGGCTTCAAAATCAATCTCTGCTGGTTGATATTCTGGCAACGGCTTTTTTAACTGCTGATCCTGACTGTGCATTGAATATTCTGGAGCGGATGTTTGATGTTGTCGATCTCGATAATCTGGTGACCATCCTAAGTGACCCTGTCCAGCGCCAACAATTGTTGACAATTCTTGGTGGCTCTCCTTTCCTGGGAGGGATTCTCTGCCGAAATAAAAGTTATTTTAACCACTTGTTTGGCGATGGAGAGATCACTCATTCCAATGGTGAAGAGCAGATGCGAGCGGATCTGTGTCACCGTATTCCTGATGAAAGTGATTTTGCCGAATTACAAGCGGGCCTGAGAACGTACAAAGCAGCTCAGATTTTGCGTATTGGCAGTCGTGACCTGTGTGGCTTTGCTTCACTGACAGAGGTGATGGAGGAGCTCTCGGGGCTGGCGGCTGCGTGTTTGCAACGTGCCTATGATGTTTGTGGACTGCGGCTACAGGAAGACTATGGCCAGCCTTTGCAGGAAGGTGATGAGGGGGTAAACCAGGTTGCGACTATGTCGATTCTGGGAATGGGTAAGTTCGGCGGCCATGAGCTTAATTTTTCTTCTGATATCGATCTCATCTATTGCTATTCGTCGACTTCAGGAGAAACGACCGGTGGACGGCGTGAAGAAAAAATCAGTCTGCATCGTTATTTTGTCAAATTAGCTGAACAAATCACCGGTGCCCTCCATCAGGTGACGTCTGATGGTTTTGTGTTCCGGGTTGATACCGGATTACGACCTGACGGCAATAACGGTGACCTAGCGGTCTCGATCAATGGCGCTGAAGTTTACTATGAGTCTTGGGGACAGAGTTGGGAGAGAGCGGCCTTAATTAAGGCTCGTCCTGTGGCTGGAGACCTCACGTTAGGCGAGGAGTTGTTGCATCGGCTCAAGCCATTTATTTATCGGCGTTATCTCGATTTTGGGATGATTGAAGACATCAAGCTGATGAAGCAGAAAATTAATACCAGCCTGAACCGTAAGCAGGAAGGGGAACGCAACCTTAAATTAGGGCGAGGAGGCATTCGCGAAATTGAGTTCTTTATCCAGACGCAGCAATTGGTCAATGCCGGGACTCGACCGCACCTACAACACCGCAATTCTTTGCATGTATTGCAGTTGCTGCAAGAAGAAGAGCTTATTAGTGCAGAAGATCGAAAGTCACTGTGTTGTGCGTACGAATTTTTAAGGATTGTTGAGCACCGGATTCAGGTTGTGCAGGAGCAACAAACCCATTCGTTGCCACTAAACCAGCGTGATCTCGACGTTTTGGCACGGCGGAGTGGTTTTTTAGATTTCGACTCATTTTCATCTGAGCTGGAACAGCACCGACAGGGTGTTAGTTCTATTTTCAAAGATCTCTTTTACTCTGCAGAAGAAGAGGAGCAGGAGCATCGTCCCGAGGCTGCTTTTATTTTTGATCCCGAGTCAGATTCTGATCTGGTCAAAGATCTGTTAGAGGAAAAGGGGTTTACAAATCCAAATGCTGCTTACGACAGCCTCTTGACACTGCGCGATGGTGGCCCAAATAAAAGGATCACACGTCGTGGCAGACGTTGTTTAGAAAAACTGGCACCGCTCTTAATTGTTGAATTGCTCGATTCACCAAATCCCGATCAGGCATTAAGTAATCTGGAAAGATTTTTACGTTCAATTCGAGCCAACAGTTCATTTTTCTCTTTGTTGGTTGAAAATCCGGCCATTGTGAAATTGTTGATTACCCTGTTCGGTTCCAGCCAGCTCTTATCCCGGATTTTTGTCCAACGCCCGGAACTTCTCGACACGATGGTTTCCCGTTCTTATGCACAGGCAACGAAAAGCCGTAAGATATTAAAGTCCGATCTGTCTGAGCAGATGGCCTTGGCTGATGACTTTGAATTACGCCTTGATAGTTTACGTCGCTTTCGCAACGAGGAATTTCTGCGTATTGCTTTGAATGATCTCCATGGCCAGATGAAACAAGGTGAGGGCGCGAAGCAACTCTCATGGCTTGCTGAGGTCTGCCTTGAAGAAGCATGTTGGATATCCAGGCACGAATTGGCTAGTCGTTTTGGTGCCCCTTTTTCGATCAATGCCGACGGGAAAAGCAAAGAAACTGCTTTTGCGGTTGTGGGGATGGGAAAATTAGGTGGACTTGAGTTGAACTATCACTCAGACTTAGACATCATCTTTATTTATGAAGAGGAAGGGGAAACCCAACCGATTGATGAGACTGACCCTGGGCGTTTTAAGAAGATCAGCAATCGTGAATATTTTGCGAAGTTGGCGCAAAGGATTATTACTGTTCTTACTTTGGGGACGCGAGAAGGGACAGTTTATGAGATTGACACCCGTTTGCGACCATCCGGGAATCAGGGGCCATTGGTGAGTAGCCTAGCGGCCTTTGAGCGTTATCACGAAGAATCTGCACAACCCTGGGAACGTCAAGCGATGACAAAGGCTCGGGTTGTGTGTGGCCCTATTGAGTTTATGGAGCGACTGCAGCAGGTTATTTGTACATTAACATTTGATCGTGCTGTCCCAGATAATCTGCAATCGGAGATCTATCGTTTACGCCAGAGGATGGAGCAGGAAAACGCTTGCGAAGGTGATGATCGATTCAACATTAAAACCGGTCGAGGGGGGATGGTTGATGTTGAATTTATTACTCAATATTTACAGCTGCTGCATGCTGGTGAAATTAAATCGTTAAGAATCAAAAATACGATTAATTTACTCGAGTGTATGGTAGAGAACAATCTATTGCCCAAAGATGATGCTGAGCTGTTGATAAATGGTTATAAGTTTCTCCGCCGTCTGGAAAATAAGCTGAGACTTCTGTATGATCAGTCAATCAATGAGCTTTCATCTCACAATAAAGGCTTCAAAAAAGCCGCTCTTAGTTTGGGGTATAGAGGCTCAGCGGCACAGGCTGAAAAACAATTTCTTGAAGAATATCAGCTCGTAACAGGGGGGATTCGTGAACGTTTGGATAAGTATCTTAAAGCATAATCTGTGGTTGCCCGAGGGGCTTTGTTATGAATAAGAATATACTGATTATTGATGATGATCACGATTTGCGTGATTTTTTGCAGCAGGCTCTTTCGGCAGCTGGATTTCAGGTCGAAACAGCAGATCGTGGTGCGATTGGTTTAAGAAAGCTCCTGACCGAAGATTTTAAGTTGGCTTTTATCGATATTAATATGCCGGAAATCTCTGGCCCCAATATCTGCAGAGCCTTGCGTAAACACGATAAGACCAAAGATTTGTCCGTTGTGATGGTGACGGCAACATTTCATAGTCCGGAACAGATTGAAGAAGCGAAAAATGATTATGGAGCAGATGGTTTCTTGCTGAAGCCATTCACGGGAACTGATCTGCAGGACTTGCTGGAACGGGTTTTTTCACCGGGCAAATCGGGTCAGGAAAATGCAGCTCCTAAGCTCCAATCTCTTTCTGACTATACAATTCCCTTGCAACTTCAACAGCTATATCGGGAAAAAGAGACGGGATTGCTTCACCTTCAACGCGGTGATGCTAAGAAAACGATCTATATTATGAATGGTTATCCCATTTTTACTCGCTCAAATGTCCTGAGTGAATGCTTAGGTCGGATGCTTGTTAAAGAGGGGGTTATCACGCAGGTTGATTGTGATCAATCGGTTGAAAACAGCAAGGAGTCGGGACGATTACAAGGAACGGTTCTGATTGAAATGGGGCTTTTGACTCCTCAGGAAGTTCAGCAGGCACTTATTCGGCAAGTTACGAATAAACTTCTTTCAACTTTTGCTTGGAAAAGCGGAACCTATCAGTTTGTCCCGGGGAAAAACTTTAAGAAAAGTGTGACCAGAATTAAATTAACCCCAGCATCATTAATTTTGAGAGGGATCAATAAATTTTGGAATCCCAAGCAGCTCGACGAGTTCCTCTATCCCTTCGGAGAAGACTATCTGAAGCAGGCGAGCAATCCACAGTACCGCTTTCAGGACATCGAATTAGGCAAGCGGGGGGAAGCAATTTTTAAGAGTTGCCTTGGGGGAAAAACCCTTAATGATATGTTGGAACAGCATCCATTAGCGCGTCGAGAAGTTCAAAAGGTTTTGGCTGCGCTGATGATTTCAGAAATGCTCGAGCGCAGCACTGTTCCGGAGGAGAATGCCATTGATGATGCCCCGGCAGAGACACAGACAGAAATCATAGATGAAAAATTACGCCGTAAAATTCTTGATGATTATAAGCGCATCATGGATGCGGATTATTTTGAAGCCTTAGGCTTAGGGCGCCAGTGTGGCCCAGGAGAAGCACGGAAGTCATACTATCGGTTAGCCAAAGAATATCATCCTGATCGCTTTTTAGGCAGCGGTCTTTCTGCTGAAATGAGTAGTAAAATCAATGAAATGTTTCAGTACATCACGCAGGCTTATACAATTCTCAGCGATCCAGAAACATGCACTGGCTACCTCGACGAATTGGTGAATGGGCCGAGAAAGTCCATTGATATTAACCAGGTCATCGAGGCTGAGACGTCTTATCAGGAAGGACGAGCCCAGTTGAAGGTTCGACGTTATGCAGCTGCAGCAAAGTCATTGCAGAGAGCAATCGAACTGAGCCCTGGAGAGTCAGAGTATATGACTTATTTTGCATGGTCTTTGTTTAAATCATCACCGGAAAAACCTGATATCCAAAATCAGGCGATGGAAGTTTTATTGGCATCGCGTGAAATAAACCCAAGCTTTGATTTGACCCACCTCTACCTTGGGCATGTTTATCAGTCTCAAAAGAAAGAGCGACAGGCCGAAAAATCGTTTGAAATGGCAGTACAAGCGAACCCTGATTGTACCGAAGCTCTACGTGAATTGCGTTTGATTAACTTGCGTCGCGAGCAAACGCCGCAATCAAAAGGCTTATTTAAGAAATTTATGAAAAAGAAAGAGTAATCTAAGCGCTTATTCTTTATTTGATCTTTGAAGGAATACAATAGAAATGGCCTCGATTTATCATAAATCGAGGCCGTTTCTAATAACGTTTCAAAAACTCAAAATTGATATTTATAGTTTTGATTGTGGCTCGTGTTGATCATAAATGTCAAATTTGTTAAAGCGAATAATAGCGGAGAGCTCTTCACCATACGCAGCCCCCTTTTCTGAGTAGCGATCGAGTTTTTTTACCAACTCGTATGGGTCATTTGTTTCCATTTTAAGGACCCTGAATTCTTTGTAAGCACCTCCTTTTGCCAGAGTGCGATAATAGTCTCGGATAGATGACTCGATGGAGTCATACTTTTTGACCCAGATCGTTTTATCGCCGCGTTTCTCCTCTGCCGCAAGGCGTGGCTCATTTTCACTAAAAGACCAGACACCAAAGATATTATTGGCCTCAGTAAAAAACCGCGAGGTCGCCCATGAACTTTCCATAGCGGCTTGTGCTATAGCAATACTTTGTGGGTGTGGTTTTAGGGCCATCAGTAATTCGTCATTATTTTCCACTTTGTATTTTTTCCGCAGAGTTACGAATGTATCGTTGTTGTCATCTGCTATGAGAGCATCAGACACTGCTTTATATTGTGCCTGCAGATCAGCATGAACAGCGTTGACAGCGGGAATGATGAGCGCTTTGAAACGGTCTTTTTTTTCTTTAACAGTAATTTTTGGTTCAGGAATAACTTGTTCTTTTTGCTCTTCCTGCCGTTTTTTTTCAGTCACCTGCCAGAAGATTGTTGCTGCGAGAAATGCAAAAAATAAAACAATAAATGTCATGGATAAAAGTGGGTATCTCTTCAACTTCTTTGCCTTTTTAGATTGACGTTATTTTTGCGTAGGAGAATTGGTGCGAATTTTAGTGGCATCAAAACTCGCAGTGATGATTTTACTTTTCTCGACATTCTTTTGTCAAATTGAGATCAAGAAGGTGACGAGGGTGAACATTTCCGATAGCGCCGATCATGCTGTTGCGTATTTCAGGGATGTCTTCAGAAAGTTTGTTGATCAATTTCTTCATCTCTTGACGCTTCTGATCTTCAGTTCCGACAACGGGGCAAGAACAGTGAACAATGGGGAACTCTTTAAGTTGGCTGTATTCTATAATGTCTTTCTCTTCAACATATACCATGGGGCGGATGACAGTCTGCTGACCATTGTCTGCTAGAAGTTTGGCACTCATTGCTGCAAGGGTTCCACCGTAGAATTGATTAAGAAGGAGAGTTTCGATGAAATCATCGAGATGATGTCCGAGCGCAATGATATTGCAATTGTGCTTTTCGGCCTGTGTATAAAGAGCACCACGACGTAAACGAGCACAAAATGCACAATATGAGGTGCCCGGACGCAGTTTTTCTTCAATGATCTTATAGCTATCTGTCACTGCCATCACGTAGTCGAAGTGATGGTGCTTCAGGTGTTGTTCGATGATTTTTTTATCATATCCGGGAAATCCTGAATCAATATTGATAGCGATCAACTCAAAATTGACAGGAGCCTTTTGGCGCAACGTGTTCAAAATATGGAGAAGGGTGTAGGAATCTTTTCCACCAGATATCCCGACAGCAATGCGGTCTCCTTCTTTTATTAAAGCAAAATCTCCGATAGCTTTGCCGGTCTTCCGTTTAATTCGATTAAATATCTTTTCAACTGTTGCCATGGACGTGTTCCTTGGGGCGCATGGATTCGGTTCGTTTCTTGCTTATAAAGAAGTCGTGGTGTCTTTTCAAATCTGTTCCATGTTTCACAGAGGTGATTATGAGTATCGATCCAACCAGACTGTCAGCTGTCTTTGGGGACTATTCGAAGACAAAAACAGTGACCAATAATCAGAATAGAGATAGCCAATCATTTGATCGAGTGTTTGATCTGGCTGTTAACTCACTGAAAAGTGAAGAAAATTCTCAAAAGTTTATGATTGAACAAATGAGGTTGGCTCAAATACAATTACTACAAGGATTGTTTTCTGTCGAGGAAGGAAATACCGATGAGGATTTTTTATCTGGTTTTAATCCGATTGAAAACCTGCGTCAGTTAACTCTTCAGCGAAGTCAAATTGTTGACAAGTGCTATCCTACCCATCAGCCAATGGTGCAGAAGACTGAGCCACAAACAAGAAATCAGATGACAGACATGATTGATGAGGTTGCGAATAAAGTCAGTCTTGATCCACAGCTGATTCACTCCGTTGTGTCTGCGGAAAGTGCATTTGATCCAACGGCCGTATCCCGTGCAGGCGCACAAGGATTGATGCAACTCATGCCTGAAACGGCACAAGAGCTAGGAGTCAAAGATAGTTTTGACCCAATGCAGAATTTGTTGGGTGGGAGTAGATACCTCAAGCAACTGCTAGAAAAATATGATGGTAATCTGGATCAGGCTTTGGCTGCGTATAACTGGGGGCAGGGAAACGTTGATCGCAAAGGGTTGGAGCAAATGCCCCAAGAGACCCGTGACTATCTAGCAAGAGTAAAAAATAATCTAACACGAGCAGTTTAGCAGATTTTAGAAGCCGTTTGATTGATGCTGGAAGGCTTTGACAGCTGTTGCTGCTGCGATTCAGATAACGAATCAAAACAGACACCAATTGAAGGAATTTCCATCGGCTCCCCCCACTGTGTCCAACGACATATTGTGCCTTGGATCGGGGTTTGATCCGCCATTTCAATGAATTTCATCCAGATGCAAGTCTCCTCCTCCCAGTGCTGAGTGGTCAGTAGTGAACATCCTCCCAAAGAAATATCCAAAGTTGTTGAACGTTCGACGTCTAAGCGTTGGAACTTCTCGTCTCTTGAAATCAGCACGCTGAAATGGAGCGGAAAGCGTTTTTGAGTCCGGATTCTACGTGGCTTAAAGGGGCGACAGTGGTGATCAATAAAGTTTGGAATTGACGTATTGGTATTGGTGACATTGTTTTGGAGAAGACAGTTTAGCCCCAGTTTTTCCTTGTTCCATTTGAGGCGTAAAACAGGAAAGAGGGGCAGAACTTCATGCGCTTTTGTCTTTTCGTTTGCCTTAGCTTTTATTGAGGAAGCAATGTCAATCAATACGCCACTGCAATAGTTTGTTCCAAGCTCTGTGAAAAGTTCACCGAGGGTACTCACAGCTCTGCAATCAATATCAGCTTGTTCTACCTGTTTTAAACAGTAATCACGTAACGTATCATCTGCAGTTACAATAATAAGAAGCATATTTTGTGTCTTAATCATCATAAAAAAGCATCTCTTCATATCATTGGTTACTAAATGCTTGCACTAGAGTCCTTCAGTAAACCATTTCTCGAGCGATGAGAGCCGAGCGCAAAGATTCAATTCTACGTCGATTAACGCCGAAGTCAGAATACCCTAAACGGGCGGCGGAGCGGACGGCAATAATGCCACTTGAGGGGCGAAGGTGAAACTCTAGATCATCAACAAAGCCAAAGACGCGGCTCCTACACTCTGCATGTAGATAATCTGATGTTTCCTCAGTAATTCGAGTCTTAGGGAGATTCATGACCAGTTCGAGAACGGCCCTCCAGACTTCAGCCGCAGGCTGCTTAAGTTTAAAAGGTGGAATTGTGTGATCACTGTCAAGATCATCGCTGGAGCAACAGTTCGGTGATGCTGGGCATGGTGCTAATTTTGAATCGGAGACTCCCAAGGTCGAAGGACGTTTTCCCGAACAGGAAAGAAGCGGCATGCTGGCAATCAGAAGAACCGTTCCGATAGTAATAACTTTGGCTATTGGCATGATTTCTCCGTTACGGAAGTTCGATGGTTGTGTCGATATGTCTACGCCCTCTCATTGACTTTAGCGCATATTTTTTGATTTTCCCCAAAATTGTTAATTTATCCACTGAAACTCAACAAAAAACCCGATTTATTTGTTCAATCTTTAGCTGTTGAGTTTCTTTTTGCTGAAAAACCCCGAGAGTTCTGAAAACAGCATTCCTGCGAGCATAAGAGAGCAACCTAAGAGACTTCGCAGCGAAAGAACTTCACTTAAGAGCAGCCAGCCACCAATGGCTGCAAATAGACCTTCAAGGCTCAAGATAATCGCGGAGTGGGCAGGGTGTGCATCGCGCTGAGCGATAACCTGCAAAGTATAGGCGATACCGACAGAACCGAGACCACCATAGAGAATTGGTACCGCCGCTTGCCAGATGGAAGAAAGACTGATTGTTTCTATGGCGAGAGCGGTTAAAAAACTGAGCAATGAGCAGATGGCAAATTGAGCTGAAGCTAACTTCAACGAATCGGTCCGTGGTGCCAGCCAACCAATCAGGAGGACATGCCCGGCCCAGAAAAATGCACTGATCAGAACCAGCAGGTCTCCAAAAGAAATGGTGAATTCTTCATTGATGCTGAGAAAATAGAGCCCAATGGCCGCAAGAAAAGCCCCTACCCACGTGCCAAAACGGGGGCGCTGGCGCCAGAATAATCCCAGCAGTGGGACGATGACGACATAAAGGCCGGTTATAAACCCGGCATTCCCTGCTGTTGTGTAAACAAGTCCAGCTTGTTGAAGAGAAGCTCCGGCAAACAGGGCGCCACCGGCGAGAATTCCACCAAACAGTATCGATATTTTGGGTTGGCTTGAGGAAATCTGAGAATCCGTTTTTGATTGTCGTTTTTGCAGAATCCAAATTAAGGGTAATAATGAAAAACTTCCGAGGGCAAAACGAACAGCATTAAAAGTGAATGGGCCAACATAATCCATGCCGATTCGCTGGGCAACAAAAGCGAAGCCCCAGATCGTTGCGGTGAGTAGCAGAAGAATGTCAGCTTTAACGGTTCCTTGTTTCATTTTATCTCTTAGATGGGAGGGGCGATGAATCGAATGAAAGTTGAGTTGCTGTCTTTTCGATGGGAAAACCTGCCATCAATTTAGAAATGCCAACTCTTGCCTATGTTTGTCTCTTGCTGAGAGGTTAAAAAACGGCCTCGATAATTTTGCGGGTATTATCAGACACCCCATAGGTGTAGATGTGCAAGCTAGGGGCATTATGGGCGATAAGGTCTTTTGATTGGTGGATGGCCCACTCTGTTCCGACGACTTTTGCCGCATCGTTATCTTTACACTTGGACAGTTCTGCCGCTAAGTCTTGAGGAAGGTTGATGCTGAAAAGTTTTGGCAAAACTGTAAGCTGATTTTTGAGGTTGATTGGTTTAATGCCGGGAATAATTGGGACATTGATGCCCGCTGCGCGGCATCGGTCAACAAAGTCATAGTAGACCTGATTATCAAAAAACATCTGTGTCACAATATAGTCTGCTCCAGCATCAATCTTTTGTTTTAAGTAATCGAGATCTGTTGCAAGGTTTGGTGCTTCAAAGTGCTTCTCCGGATATCCGGCAACACCGATACAGAAATCCATAGGGGCGTTGTTTTTCAGGTCAGATTCTAGATATTTTCCTTCACGTAGATTCACCACTTGGTCAACAAGATTGTTGGCATTGCCATGCCCATCAGAGTTGGGGCGAAAAACGTGGTCAGTTTTTGTACCATCACCACGCAGAGCTAAAATATTGCTGATTCCCATAAAGTTGAGATCGATCAAGACATGCTCTGTCTCACTTTTTGAAAAGCCCCCACATAAAATATGAGGAACGACCGGAATGTCATACTTGTATTGGATTGCCGCTGCAATGGCGACAGTCCCAGGACGTTTACGAACGGTTCTTTTTTCAATTGTTCCATCTGCGGATTCGACAAAAACCATCTCATCGCGATGTGTTGTAATATTGATATACTTCGGGTCAAAGTCGACCAGACTCTCAACGGTACGGTAGATTTTGCTGGCATCATTCCCTTTAAGTGGCGGAAGGAGCTCAAAGGAAAAAACGGTTTTGTCGCTCGCGTTGATGATGTCGATCACGTTCATAATGAAATCCTGAAAAATGAGAGTCTATTGTAAAAAGTTCCGCTCTTTTTAACGTATTCTGAGTAAATCAACAATCCTCTTTTTATTGCGTTATCAATTCTCCGATTCGCGGTGCTGTCTGGCATGCTCGTCTTTAAAGCCGAGTAACCGTCGAATATCTTCTAGAATCATATAGAGTGCTGGGATCAGCAGCAAAATAATCCCCGTGCCAAAGAGAATTCCAAATCCTAGAGAAATGGCCATCGGTACAAGAAATTGTGCCTGAACGCTGGTCTCAAGTATCATTGGAGTTAGGCCGAAGAAGGTTGTCAATGATGTCAGGATAATGGGTCGAAACCTCCGGGTTCCGGCAGAGATGATGGCATCATACAGGGACATCCCTTCTCGACGGTTACGATTTGCCTTGTCGATTAGAAGCAAGGAATCATTGACGACAACACCAGAGAGGGCAACCAGCCCAAACAGACTCAGGAGACTCAAGTTAAAGCCCATAAGGATGTGCCCCAAAACTGCACCGATCATCCCAAAGGGTATTGCAGCCATAATCAGAAGAGGTTGACTGTAACTGCGAAATGGAATGGCCAAAAGGACAAAAATTGCAACCATGGCCAACTGAAAACCACTCAGCATACTCGTCAAAGATTCTTTCCGCTCTTTTTCTTCTCCTTCCATATCCCAACTAAGACCGGGATAGTCAGAAACCAATTGAGGCAGTAGGTTTTTCTTCAAATCTGCAATGATTTCTTGTGCGTTGCCCAGTTCGTTGTCGACTGTTGCAGAAACATTAATGACCCGTTTTCGATCGGTCCGGTTAATTTCAGAAAACCCCTGCCCTTCAATAATCTCTGCGGCCTGCGATAGTGGGATTTCTTCCCCGCTAGGGGTGCGAATTCTCATCGCCTCAAGGTTCCATAACTCTCGACGATTTGCATCAGGATAGCGAACGATGACTTTAATTTCATTCCGCCCACGCTGAAGGCGTAGCGCTTCTGTGCCGTAAAAGGCTGCTCGAACTTGACGACCGAGTGCGGTTTCGGTAATTCCTAGGGTGCGCGCTGCCGGTTTTAGCTTGAGTTTTATCTCTCGTTTGCCGCGACTATAGGTATCCTCGATATCGCTGACTCCTTGATACTCGGACAGAACTTCGCGAATACGTTCCGATGATCGTTCTAAAACAGAGAAATCTTGATGGGCGAGAAGCACGTCGATGTTGGCTCCCATTCGTACCAAGCTAGAACGGAAGGTGAGGGAATCAATACCGGGAATCTCCCCAATTTTTTTACGCCAAGCCGCCGATATTTCTGATGCTGGGATATTGCGGAGTTCACTCTTGGTGAGAAACATGGCGATATTGCTTATGTTCGTTGCCGTAACGCTAGAGCCTCCGCCCGGGCCTCCGCCGGAAATACTCCCCCCGACAACGGTATAAACATTGCGTAAAATGCTGTCGCCGGCGGGACGTTTCTCATTGTATTCGTCGACCGTTTCCATCCCTTTTTCTAGGATGTAAGTGGCAATGCGTCCGGTCTCTTCGATCGGAACCCCTTGATTCATCTGAATTCCGACTGTGATCCGATCACCATCTACTTCGGGCATAAAGGTGAATTTAATTATCCCGTTTTTAACAACTCCGACGGTGATAAGCAGAGCGACAATTCCAACGGCTAACGAGATGTAGCGGTAATTGATATTCTTCTTCAGCATCCATTTGTAAGGACCATCGATAAAGCGATTCATCCCTGCGCTGAACCAACTCCGAATTTTATCAATCCCGCCTAGCAATCCTCCCTTAACCGGTTGTGATTTCCCTGAACTGAGATGGGCAGGGAGAACCAGAAGCGATTCAATCAGTGACATCAGTAACAGTGTGATGACGATAACAGGGATAACTTGAATGAACTTTCCCATCATCCCACTGGTAAAAACCAAAGGGAGAAAAGCCGCGACTGTGGTTAAAATCGAAAAAGTGACCGGGACCGCGACTTCAAGAGCTCCGTCGATGGCCGCTTGGGCATAGGGCTTTCCTCGTTGACGGTGTTCGTAAATATTTTCTCCGACAACAATAGCGTCATCAACGACGATTCCGAGTGCCAGTATGAAGGCAAACAGCGAAATCATATTGATCGAAACCCCAAGCCATGGCATCAAAAATAGCGTTCCAAAGAACGAAATTGGGATGCCGAGCATAACCCAGCCCGCGAGACGAATTTCAAGAAACAGACCAAGGATGATAATGACCAGCCCCAATCCCAACAGGGCATTTCTTTGCAATAAACTCATGCGGCTGTTGAAGATTTCGGTTGTATCATTCCAGACGGCCAGGTGAAGATTGTTTGGAAAGTTTGAACGATTCTCATCCGCGTAAGCGATAACCCGTTCCGATATTTCGGTGGGTTTTTGTTCGCCAATACGAAAGACCTTGAGCATTGCAGCGGGCTTTCCATCAAAACGGCCGTAAGTTTCGCTGTCAGCAAAGCCGTCGATGACTGTGGCGATCTCCCCGAGTTTTATTTGGGTTCCATCGGGCGTTGCCACAATTGTGATATCTGCATATTCAGGTCCCCAATAACGACGCTCTTTGGTTCTTAAGAGAATTTCACCGCCTGAGGTTTTTACCGTTCCAGCAGGGAGATCAAGTGATGCTGAGCGGATCGCTGATGCGACCTGATCAAGGGTTAGATTATAGCGTTGGAGGGTTCGTTCTGAAATTTCTATGGTCATTTCAAATGGGCGAACCCCACCGAGATCAACTTGAGTGATATCCGGTAATTCTAGAAGCTCGTCACGGATTCGCTCAGCTTGTTCACGTAAAATCCGCTCTTTAGCATCCCCGTAGATGACCAGTGAGATAACTTCCCGACGGTTAGATAATTTACTGATGACTGGTTTTTCAGCATCTTCAGGGAAAGTGGTGATCCGATCAATTTCACTTTTAATATCCTGCAGGACATCATCAACATCCTCATCACTATAGACTTCGGCCATAACGGTTCCGAAGCCTTCGTTAGCTGTCGCTTTGAGTTGTTTAATTCCATCGACAGCCGTGAGGCTCTCTTCAATTTTAATAACAATCCCCTCTTCAACCTCTTCGGGCCCTGCCCCTGGGTAGGCAACCGACACTGAAACGCGGTCAAGGGAGACTTCGGGAAAAATTTCTTGTTTGATCTTTGGTGCCATAATAATGCCACCAAGAATAAGAACTAGCATGAGTAAGTTGGCAGCCACATGATTTATGGCCATCCATTTGACAGCTCCGTTCATTACTGATTCTCCTCCAGAACGGGGCGAAGGCGGATCCCGTCAGTGGCTCCTGCGAGGGTTGTCAGGACGAGCTTTTCACCTGATTGTACGCCGCCTTTAATCAGAATTTGTTGCTTTTCGCGGCGCAGAACGTCAACGGGTCGTACGTTGAGTTTATTGTCGTTATCAGCAATCCAGACAAGATTGTCTGCGTGGAATGCTTTTCGCGGGATGGTGATGATATTTTTAAATTCTTCACCGTTAAGCTCGATATCAACAAATAATCCATTTGGCAGGGTGGGTTGTTTGAGTTTGTTTTTCAGTTGGTAGGGATCATCAACACTGACGACAATGGTTGCCATACGACTGTTTGGGTCAATTTCACCTAAGCTGCGGACCAGTTTTCCTTCCCATGTCACATTGCTGTCGTTTGCAATGCGAATTGTGGCTGACGAGCCATTTTTTTGCGAAGTAGATGGAACCTTCAACCAACGCAGTTCTGCTTGGGAAAGGGGGATGTAAATCTCTGCCTGATCTGTCCCCGCAAAGTTTCCGATGCTCGTTCCGGCCCGTAAATATTGACCGAGGTCAACTTGCTCCTGACGAATACGGCCATTAAATGGAGCCTTGAGTTCGGTCCGTTGTAGATTGAGCTGTGCTTGTTTGAGGCTTGCTTCTGCTGCACTCAAGTTCGCCTGCTGCTGACTTAATTGGATTTCGTGGGTGACGAGTGGTCCTGGCTCACCTTTATCGACAATGTTAATTCTGTCCCACTGGGCCAACGCGACTTTGGCTCGCTCCTGTTCAGTCGTGAGGGCAACCTGAACTTGAGCAATTTCTGCGCGTACTTTTTCTATCGCAAGTTCAAAGTCTGCAGTATCAATTTTGAGCATGGTCTCCCCCTTTAGGAAGAGCCCACCACTGACCAAGCGTGGTGAAACCCACTTGACCTTACCGCTGATTTCAGGCACCAGAGTGATTTCTTGAGCGGCTTGAATGGTCCCTGTTGCATAGACTTTAACTTGATGGGGGGCAGCTTTCAGTTCCATAACATTGACCAGTGCTCCCTGCTCAGGCGGACGTTGTTTCTGCGGGCTTTTTTTGAATTTGCCCATCATGTTAAAGCCCGCAAAGCCGATGATCAGAATCAACACAGGGAGGATGATTTTTAATGCCAGTTTTGATTTAGTTTTTTGTTGAGTCATTTGTTCCATCCTGCCCTTCTTTAAGGGATTGTCGTTGCTGTTTAATTTCTTTTGTCATCCAGCTTCCGCCCAATGCTCGTGCCAGAGTGATCCGATTGCTGAGTTGTAGGCGATGGTTACTAAGTTGTTGACTGAGAATTTCCAATTGGGAGATGTGACTCAAAGATAAGTCTCTACTGTCTGTTAACCCAAACAGGTAGTTGTCCTGCGTGAGTTGTAATGTGTTGTCGTTTATCTGACGTTGTCTCTCGAGGTTGATCGCTTTTGTTCTGCTGTTTGTTTCGGCTGCCAATGCTGTTTCAACCTCTTGTAAGGCTGTCAGCATGGTTTGGCGATAGAGAGCAAGCTTTTCAGCTCGAACCGCTTGCTGTCTTTCTGTTTCGGCATGCCGGCGGCCACCATCAAAGAGAGGCTGCGTTAACCCTAAAGCCAGATTCCACAATGTCCCTTCAATATCGCCCGCAGCTAAGCGGCTAGCAGAGTAACCCAGCGTAGCTGAAAGGTTGATTGCAGGGAGCTTTTCTGCCAATGCGACAGCAAGATCAAAATCTGCTGCTTCAAGTTGCAGCAGCGCTGCGGCAACGTCTGGGCGACGCAGTAGTAGGGTTGCCGGTAAACCAATATCAACAATATCAGTTAGCTGGGGCAGGTCTTTTGCCGTGACAGTGATTGTTCCGGGCGCTTGCCCAAGAAGCAAAGCAAGGGAGTTTTCTGCCCCGACCAGAGAGGTGAGCCGATCAGGCATCTGAGTTTCTACTGTCGCTAGGTTCTGTTGTGCTTGATATACCTCTATCGCCGTTGATAGTCCTGCTCGATAGCGCTCCGTGACAGTTTGCAGAAAATCATTTTTATGTGTCATCTGTTGTGTCAGAAGATCCAGATGGGCACGTTGTGTTACAGCAAGAAAATATTGTTCGGTCAGTTGAGCACTGAGTCCCAGAAGCAAAGCCTGGATCTCTCTTTCTCCGGCTAACGTCCTTAACTCTGCAGCTTTTTCTTTATCTATGAGCTTCTTCCATAAATCAACTTCATATCCTGCTGCAACAGAGAGGCGACTGTTAGTCGAATAGGTATCCGTGGTGAGCCCGGGCGAGTGGTCGCGGCTGAGTGATCCATTCAGATTTAGCTGTGGCCAGAGAGAAGCTCCCGTTATCTTTTGCAGTGCTTCGAGTTGCTGGAGACGATACAGAGCCTGACGCAGATCAAGGTTATTGGAGAATAACTGTTGCTGTAGCTGATTGAGCTGGGGGTCGTCGAACTCTTGCCACCAACGTTCTGCGAGGCGCACTGCCGTTGTGGGTTGTTCATGAGAAAAATCACGAGGTGGATCTGGTTGCTTTAATTGTGTTGGCCGCAGGGGATTACATGCGGTCAGTAGTAATAGAGTGAGTAGTACGAGAAAGTGCAGTTTCATTCTGCTGCCTCCAGACCGGCAAGAGCGTACTTAAGGAGTTGTTGAATCTGAGTTTTTTGGTCCAGAGGAGATGGTAATTCTGTATTGCTAAAGAAAGAACGGCCTCCAGTACACATAACATAACTTACGGTACCCATAAGAAACTGTAGCCGGGCTAGCAGTATGTTTTGGGGGAGGTGAGGTAATGCTTCGCATAGCCCTTTTAGAAGAAGCTGAAACAGAGGAAAAATTAAAACCAGAAAGCAATTGCGGACTGTCTCGTCAGGTTCGCTCAGGGAGCGCCCAACCAAAGAGATAAAATCTCGGGCGCCCGGGCTGGAATCACTAAACTCAAGAGTTGGTTCAATAAAGGCTCGCAATAGAGCCTCTACTGTTGGTGGGGTGTTATCTTCTCTTGCCCGCGTAAGAACTTCTTTAATCTTAGCTTCTCTGATTTGATTCAAGGGGAGCAATCGTCGTTCTATCACTGCTTGAAGTAAGGCGTCTTTAGAGCCAAAGTGATAATTGACCGAAGCCAGATTTGCTCCAACCAGACTGGTTATCGCTCTGAGTGACGTATTGTGGAATCCTTCTCTGGCGAACAACCGTTCAGCGCCATCAAGAATTCGGGTTTTTGTATCGCTTGGAGGCATCGTAATTCTTTCAATCGAATAAGTGAAAAATATTCTTTATTTAAACACTTGTTTGAAACGACTGTCAATATGGGTACGGCCCATTTTTGACAAATGTTAAATTGATGACGTCGTTGGTGCATTGTTGATTCCGATTGAATATCAAGGTGTTATGAATAATAATATGTATTATGCCACTGATGCGATAGGGATGAAATCTGTCGACTACCCAAAAAAATCAGTTATCTTATTGTTTGAAAATCTGATTCTGCAATGAAGGCTTCGGAGTATTGAATGCTAGGAGGGAGATGTTTTTTTCTCTAAACTAAGGCCTGATGAATTGTTGTCAGAATGACAAAAGGATAAAAACGCTATGGATAAAAGCAGCAGAAATGTTCTTGATCAATTGGTGGAGAGTCCGTCTCTGGATGAAAAGCAACTCAACCATTTCCCTCACGCACTTATGCTCATTAATAGTGAACGAACTATTGTAGAGGCGAATCGAATTGCTCGAGAGAGGGGTGTTGAAATAGGTAAAAATTGCTGGGATACCTTTGGTCAGTGCGCTTCGATTCTCTGTAGTGGCTACACAACCAGAATTGATGATGAAGAGGCTAAACAGATTGGTATAGACGCATTCTGTGTAAAACCATTGGAAACGTTATCGCTACTGCAGACAATTCGGAATGTTCTGGATGATAAGGACAGCTGATTGATCAAGAGGTCCTCGACTAAGGCAATTCTTGTAACCTCTGAATGATTGGTAAATGCTGAGTGCAACGTTCTTCACAGGCCCCACAGCGGATACATTCTTTGGCTTGTTGGGGGGTGATATTCCAATGCATGCGATAGCGATCAAGGACTGCTTGGCAATTGCCATTGGTCAGGATCAGCTGATTGTAGCTGTCCAGATATTTTGGAATCGGGATGTTGACGGGACAGGGTAGGCAATATCCGCAGCCGGTACAAAGGTCATTAAAGGATGACTCTATTTGTTGTTGCAGGTGTTGTTGCTGCTCAAAGCTAAAAGGGGTGAAGCTTTCTGTTGCATCGATAGCGTGGTCAATTTCTGCAGTATCCGAAAAGCCAACCAGTGCTGTCGTTATGTCGGAATGAGATAGATTGAAGTGGAGCGCTGCACTTACGATATCTTTGGCGGTGTCTGTTTTGAGAAAAGCAAAGCGTTCCGGGTTCTGTGGGATCAAGCCACCACCAAGAGGATTCATTGTCACAACGCCCAGGTTCTGTTTGGCCGCCTGTTCTACGGCACTGCGTCGATAAGGGAAATTGATAGCGTTGTAACCAAGAAGAACCCCTTCAAAAATATTTTCACCCAGCACCTTACCGAGATCTTCCCCGTTCATGTGAGATGAGCAAAGCAAGTGATCGATCAACCCATCCTCTTTAGCTTGTAGTGCCGCCTCAATCGCTCCACCCTGTTTTCTCTTCTCCCAGTCCTCCAGGTTCATCAGGTGCCAGATGTAGAAAAAATCAATTTTTTCAACACCGAGTCGCTGCAGGCTTTTTTCTATGCTTTTGCGCAGGTCTCCAGCGTTTGCTCGGCTGCATTTTGTTGAGACATAAAAGCTCTCTCGCGGTAGTTGGCGTAAGGCGTGACCGAAGATGTCTTCACTGCGGTCGTCGCAGTAAAGTGGAGAGGTGTCAAAATAGTTAATTCCTTTATTGTGTGCGTAGAGGAGAAGGTCCGAGCTTTTTTCGAGATTCTGTGGCGCAGAAAAACGCATTCCACCAAAACTGATCACCGAAATATTTTTACCTGTTTTGCCGAATGGTCTATAAAGCAAATGGGCCTCCAAGAAGAAGCGATATGAAGAGGTATGTTTCTCTTTTTACCATGCAGCAGGAACGTGAGATGTCATCATTCTTTCGCAATGGCTTTGGCTGAAGCGTCGGAACTGAGGAGTATCGCCATCCAGCGAGTCGATTCATTGACTTCTAGGGCAATTTTGACAACCATGGTTAATGGTACCGAAAGGAGCATACCAACGGGACCGAGAACCCATCCCCAAAAAACTAAAGAAACAAAGATAACGAGAGTAGAAAGTCCCAGCTTTTGTCCCATCAGACGAGGTTCAACAGCATTCCCCATGATGATGTTGGTGGCGAGATAAAGGATCGCAACCAATAAAGAATAGGTGGGGCCGAGTTGCACGACTGCCAGAAGAATTGCGGGGACTGCGGCGATGATTGAACCAATGTTTGGGACATAGTTGAGAAGGAAAGCAATCATTCCCCAGAGCGGTGCGTAGTCCAGTCCGAGGAGGAACAATCCACTTGTGACGATTAATCCAGTGGCAAAACTGACCAGAGTTTTAATAGCTAAGTATTGCCGGACACCGGTTATGAACTTCTCAAAAGAGGCCAGAGAGGACTCGGCATCTGGGAGGGCTGCCCGTAACTTATTGGGCATGCCAGCTGCTTCAAAAAGGATAAAGATGACAGTGAGCAGGATAAGAAACGAGTTGGTTAAAGCGCCCCCTGCTTTTGCAATCATGCTTGCAGCAGATTGCATGATTTTTCCCGGATTGAAGTGCTCAAGTAAGACCTCTTTGGAGAGCTTGACACCAACCTTTTCAAGCCAATCAAAGAGGACGAGGGTTTGAACCCGCAACTTTTCCTGATAAACGGGGAGTTCATTGGTGAAATCACTGACCGATGTCCCAATCAAAGTCAGAACAACCAGCCCACCGAACATCACTGTGACAATAACAAGCAGCAAAGCAAGAGGTGCTGGTACTTTATGCTGTTGAAGCCAGTGAAAGGGACCAGCACAAATGATGGAGATGAAAAAGGCAAGAAGGAATGGAACCAAAAGTGCCTGAGCGGTTTTTATGCCGGCGATAATAATGATGAGTGCTGCCAGAGTCAGAATCAATCCAACACTTTTGTTTTCAGATCGAGACATGATGATTGTTTCCTGATGAGCGCTTGAGAAGAAGCTTTGTCAACAATAAACAAAATCTGTGCAGGCTTGTCAAATATTTCGCAAAAAAAACTATGCTAAAGAGCAGCGCAACAGTTTGGTTCCGGTACTGAAGGCAACGTCCATTTTGTTTGGCTTGGTCGTGTTAACGACACGGCCGAGACCAAAGGTAGGGTGTTGGATTAAATCCCCCTCTTTTGCCGACATTTGAATATTGTAAAGGGTTGCCTCGGCAGGATCTGCACCATCGATAAGAGCTTCCCACTGGCTTTCTGCGCGGCTGACTTTCGCGGGCTTAGCAGCGCCGGTCTTGCGGCTTGCCGCAGGTTTCTTTGTGGCGGTCTTGCGGTAATTATGAATTCCACCGCAGGTGTTGCATTCGACCCGGGCAACAGTGTCACCAACCATCGCTACGATTGTGTGATTTGTTGTGTCTTTACACTTTGTACATTTTGAAGTGATGTGGTCGCCTGCCGATAGTTGCTTATTTGACATCTGCTCTCCTTGAGAAAAAGGTGTTCGTTGTACCTTGCCACAAAGAGCGTGTCAATTATCTTTATGTGCAACGTGTTTACGCTGGGGTGAAATCAAGTGCTGCCGAGTTTATGCAATAGCGTAACTTGGATGGTTGTGGTCCATCAGGAAATATGTGCCCTAAGTGGGCATCACAGTATGCACAGAGGGCCTCAGTGCGAACTTGGAACAGGCTGTGGTCTTCTTGTCTGGCAAGGTGATCTTCTTTAATGGGTTGAAAAAAACTTGGCCAACCCGTGCCCGAATCAAATTTGCTGCTTGAATGAAATAATTCTAAACCGCAACAGATGCAAAGGTAAGTCCCTTCTGCGTAGTGATCGAAGTAGCGACCCGTAAAAGGAGGTTCCGTTTCTGCAAGGCGAGTTATGGAGTAGGCTTCAGCTGAGAGGCGTTGCTGCCATTGCTGATCGGAATAGTAGATCTTCTTGCTCATCGCATCTTATCACATGAAGCCATGTAAACTACATGGAATAAACATCCTGCGCCCACTTTACTGCATCGAGATAAGTTGCGGAGAGGGTTTGCTCGTCTATTTGAAGCTCTGTCGCGAGTGATGATACTTGCTCCCATTGACCTTTTTCAATCGCAACAACCAGTTTCAGCAGGGAAGAGAGAGTTCCTGGTTCCCCAAGAAGGGCTTCCAAAACATCTTCTTCAACAGTAATCTCCTCTAGGATTTCGTCAATTGGGCGCGACATGATGACATCCAATAACGAAAACAGCCCCATCAGAAAGAGATCAGACTGACGATCGCCCATTTTGCAAGATTGAGCAAGCTCTTCACAGAGGCGTGCCCGGATCAGAGAACTGACCACTAACTCAGCAGGTTTGTCGTCCGCCATTGATGCGATTGATAGCAATGAAACCCAATTGCGGATTTCCCTCAAACCTAAGAGTGAGAGCGCCTGCAGAATGGAGGTGACTTTGTGCCGCAAGGAAAAAGCTGCCGAATTTATCAGCTTAAGAAGCTTATAGGAGAGGGAAACTTCACTTTGAATTGTGAGGGCAAGTTTTTTAAAATCAACCTCTTGAGCGTGAATATCTTTAAGGATTCGTAAAAACTGAACCTTATTGGTCGGAATATCTTTACGCGAAATGATAACGGGTTTAGCGAAGAAATACCCTTGGAAAAGTTGATAGCCCATTTGTTTTGCTTGCTCGTAGACCTCATGGGTTTCAACTTTCTCTGCTAACATTTTGATTCCGCGGGGAATCATTGTTTTTGCTAGACGTTCTTGTTCTTCAACATCACTGAGAAGAAAGTCAACTTTGATAATGTCAGCCAGTTCAAGAAGTGGCTCAAAGTTTTCGTGGTAGACAAAGTCATCCAGGGCGAGAGTGTATCCTTGCTGTTTCAAGCGTTGGCAGGCCGCGATGATGGAGTCGTCAGGCTCAACATCTTCGAGAACTTCTACGACGGCTTGTTGCCGAGGCAGGGTGGTCATCAGGTCTTCCTGCAAAACCTTGCTTGTACAGTTGATGAAGGCTTTGGTTCCCCCAGTCATTTCATCTAGATTGAAGAGAAGGTTGCTGTTGGCAATAACACTGGCTGCAGCATGGTCTTGATCATCACAATCAAAATAATTATGAAGTCCGGAACGAAACAACAGTTCGTACGCATAAACGCGCCCTTTTGTGTCAAAAATTGGTTGCCGCGCAATAAAATGTTCCAACTTTTTTCCTCTTGGGTCGATGTGGTTTTTGTTGAAGAAATATTATGTAGAAAAAATAATAATGCATGCTACCCCATCCAAGACTGCTTTAACAATATTTTTAATAATTTTTTAATAATATTGTTTTTCCGCCACCTTGACGGGAATTATTGATTCCGTTTATGGTTTGAACTTATTCCTGCCAGTGTCTTGTTGCATTTTATTAACCAATAAAAAAAGGTGAGTCTGATGAAAAAAATTATGTTGCTCCTAACCATCGTATCGTTTTGCGCCGTGACTGCTGTTATGGCAGTTCAACCAAAGAAAACCATAAGTTTTGATAAAGCTAAGATGGGGGCTGTTGAATTCTCTGGTTCGGTGCATAAAGATGCCGGTTTCAAATGTAAGGAATGTCATAACAAGGAGATGTTTCCTAAGATGAAACAGGGAACGGTCGAAATTACTATGGACAAAATTTATGCGGGTGAATTGTGTGGAAAGTGTCACGATGGGACGCGTGCCTTTTCTGCGAAAAAGAGCTGTAAGCGCTGTCACGTAAAGTAGAGATTCTGGTTGTTCAGTTCAGGTCCTCTGCCGCATGGCAAAGATCTGAACTGAACAGAGACAATAAATCCCTTCTTTTTAGCCTTTCCCCACTTAAGGTTGGTTTGATATTCCGTAGAAGATACCACCATTGACACCTAAAATGGGCATTGCCTTGAAATGCTCTTTGGCGGAGAAAAATGTCAGAAATCGTCAATCCAGATCCACAGAAATTAATGCGTTTGGCAATGACAAAAATGCCTTTTGGTAAATATGCCGGGAGGCTGTTGGTTGATTTGCCAGAGCCTTATGTCGTTTGGTTGGTGAGCAATCAACTGCCGAGTGGAGTATTGGGACAGCAATTACTGGAAATATACGAAATAAAGGTCAATGGATTGGAAAATCTTTTGCGGCCGTTGGTTTTTCAGGGAAACCAATGAGATCTCCACTGTGGCCGACTGGATCAACTCCGCTCATGTTGGCCCCTATGCAGGGGTTAACTAATGATGCTTTACGCTCCTGTTATCTTGAGCGCTATTCACCCGATATCGTTTTTACTGAGTTCGTTAGGGTGCATACCCAATCGAGAAAGCGAATTGCGCGCGCTGAATTAACCGCTATCGCGACCCATACACAGAAAACTCCCTTGGTTGTTCAGCTGATAGGAAACAATGCTGCCGCAATGGCAGATGCGGCAAAGCAGCTTCAGGATGTTGGTTGTGAACATCTTAACTTGAATCTCGGTTGTCCCTATGGGCGAATGACTACGGGTGCAACAGGGGGTGAATTGTTGAGAGATCCAGAGGCTCTGGCTGAACTGTTGAAAACTCTCAGGCACTCAATCAATGGCAGTTTCTCGATCAAATGTCGTGCGGGGTATAGTGATCCACGGCAGTTTTTTGAGCTATTGCCAATCTATCTGGATTCTGGGATTGATTATCTTATCCTCCATCCGCGGACAGTTATTCAGCAGTATTCCGGTGCAGCAGATCATGAGTTAACTGCTGAGGTGGCCGATTGTACAACTCTTCCTATTATCGCAAATGGGGATATAAACAATGCTGAAACCGGGCAGCAGATATTGCGGGAAACACAAGTCGCTGGATTGATGCTAGGGCGCGGGGCGCTTGCAGATCCTTGGTTGTTTCAGAGGATTCGTGGAGAGCTGCCCGGTGAAGTTGACGAACAGCAACGACGCAGTGATCTGTATCAGTTTTTAACTGATCTGTTGCCACGTTACCTGACGAAATTCTGCGGCGAGCGACAGACCTTAATGAAAATGAAAGATCTCCTGAATTTTATTTCCGATGAGTGTTTGCGCCGGGATATCGGAAAGTTAAAACGGACGACAACTGTGGCCGGTTTTTCAGCTCTTCTTGAAAGTAGATTCCGTAGCTGATCGACTCTTGTGAGCGTTGCGACGCATTATTGGGGAGATCCAAGTTCTGTTTGACTCTTTTATAAAAGTGAACCCTTCCACCTACTAACCAGCCCATGTTATAAACTTCCAGATATTCTATCTAACCTGAACACACCCGAATAGAACATATGTCGTTTCATTCCGTGGAGGAATATGAGCCGCCACCCTTTCTCTTTTTTCAATAATTTAAAAATCCGCTGGAAAATGTTGGTTATCATTCTGCCGTTAGTGGTTGTTCCCATTTTTTTGCTGGGTGGAACTATTGGCTTTATCGCAACAAATCATGCCTATAAAGGGTTGACCGACACCAGTAAGGCCGATCTTGATCATATGGCCAGTTTTACTCTCGACTTGCTTAAGGGGCATTATCGTCAGTTTGAAGTGTCACGTGAAGATAAGAAAAGGCTTGTTCAGCAAGAGATGAATACTCTGGTTAAGTTGGCCCGTAATCAGATCAATCAACAACAAGGTGCTCTAGCGCTAAACCCTTCCGATCTACAACGGAGTCAGCAGGCTGTCCGCAGTAGCTTTAAAAAAGTCAGTATCGGACGAAGCGGCTATCTCTTTGCGTTAACAACCAAGGGGGTTTTAGCTGTTCACCCTAGCCGTGAAGGTGAAAATATTATTGATTCTCAGGATGAAGAAGGGCGTTTCTTTATTCGTGAATTGATCGAAAAGGCTCGCGACTCAGACCCTGAGGAAATCCTTTATGCTATTTATCCGTGGAAGAATGAAAGCCTGGGAGATAAACGATCTCGTGACAAAATAGTGGCTTATTCCTATTGTCGTAAATGGGATTGGATTGTCGCTGCTGGTGGCTATCTGGATGAAACGTATGAGAACCCTCGATTTGAAAAAAATGCCCTCGATGCCCTAGCGTGGCAGATCAAAAGTAAAAGGGTTGGCAAAACGGGATATATCTACGCCATGACAAGTGCTGGAGTGTTGACTATCCATCCTGATGCGGAAGGGAAAAACCTTCTGTCCTCTCGTGATAGCAATGGTCGGGCTTTTATCGCTGAGATGGTCGCCAATAAAAATGGCTGGATACATTATCCTTGGAAAAATCCTGATGAAAAAAAAGCGCGGATGAAAATTGTTCGTTATCGATATTTTGAACCGTGGGATTGGATTATTGCTGTTGGAAGCTATGAAGATGAATTTTATGAGACAGCCAATAACCTGAAATGGCAAATTGCAAAGTATGTGTTGCTATTACCTTTGGTTGTTGGGCTTATTGCGACTGTTCTTTTGGTTTGGGCCTCTAAAATTCTGACCGATCCTATTCATAAAATGATGACAGTCATTCGTCGGGTGAAACAGGGACGGCTCGATGAACGGATGCCGGTTAATAGTCATGATGAATTGGGCGAAATGGCCATCTCTTTCAACCGCATGACGATGATGTTGAGAAAGAATCAAGAACTGGAAGCAACTTTGGCCCAGCAGGGGAAAATGGCGTCTCTGGGTGTCCTGTCTTCGGGGGTTGCCCATGAAATAAATAATCCTCTCGGTGTGATTCTTGGGTATGCAGGACACTTGGAAAAAAAGATTGATAAGGATGATCCCAATTACACCTTTATCAGTGAGATCAAAAGAGAAAGTAAGCGCTGTAAAAAAATTGTTCAGAATTTGCTCAGTTATTCACGCACCCCCAGACCGGTTCTTGAACCGACCAATATAAACCGTTTGCTTCACCAAATTTTTGATTTTGCTGAGAATCATTCTGACCTTTTTCATGTCACAATCGTTCGCGACTTTGCTCCCGATATCCCTGTTTTGCCCGTAGATATGGATCAACTCCGTCAAGTTTCTATCAACTTGCTTCTGAATGCGGCCTCTGCTTCCCCTAAAGATGGAGAGATTCTTGTGTCGAGCAGACTTGACCACGATGAGTATGTTCGGATTGAAATTTCTGATAGCGGAGAGGGGATCTCTGAAGAAAATCTCGATAAAATCTTTGAGCCGTTCTTTACCACGAAAACACGTGGGACAGGACTGGGCTTAGCGATAACTAAGCAGATCATTGAAATGCATCAAGGTGAAATATTTATTAAATCTGAGGTTGGAAAAGGGACAACAGTTGTTGTTCGTTTGCCTCTGACCCGTGAAGAATACTGAGCACCACAAATATCAAGGCGATATTATGTCAGCTAAAAAAATAATGATTATTGATGATGAAGAAGGTCTCTGTCGAATGATGATGACCATCCTGATGGACGATGGTCATGCTGTTCGTGCCTTTAATGATCCACAAGAAGCTGTTGATTCTTTTCTTCCAGACGTATGGGATTTGGTGATTACTGATATTAAAATGCCCGGTCTCAACGGCTTGGAAGTACTACAGAAAATAAAAGAGAGCGAACCTGACATCCCCGTCATTATTATCAGTGCTTTTGCTACAGTTGAAATGTCAATTCAGGCATTACGAAAAGGTGCCTACGATATGTTGACGAAGCCATTTGAGCCCGATGAGTTGTTGTTCCGGGTAAAAAATGCTCTTAAGCAAAATCAACTGATGAGTGAAAATCAGCAATTGCGTGAGGAATTGGAGGGGAAATATAATTTTGATAATATTATTGGGGCCTCTGCAATCCTCCAGCAACTGCTCGGTAAAGTAGAAAAAGTAGCGGCTCGTGACACGTCTGCTTTGATTACAGGTGAATCGGGAACCGGTAAGGAACTCATTGCTCAGGCCATTCACTATAATTCTCCGCGCAAGGAAAAACAGTTTATTGCGATTAACTGTGGTGCGATCCCTGGATCTGTCCTTGAGAGTGAACTGTTTGGGCATAAGAAAGGCGCTTTTACTGGTGCTAATGCCGACAAAGATGGCCTTCTTAAGGCTGCTGATGGAGGAACTCTGTTTCTTGATGAAATCGGTAATTTGCCAATAACGGTGCAGAAAACATTGCTACGTTTTTTGCAGGAGCAAGAATTTCATCGTGTCGGTGATACAACGCCAACGCGGGTCGATGTCAGACTTATCTCAGCAACGAACTCAGACCTTGAAAAAGAGGTTGAAGAGGGAACTTTTCGTGAAGATCTTTTTTATCGTCTCAACGTTATTAATCTGCATTTGCCCCCACTCAGACAGAGAAAAGCTGATATCGTCCTGCTTTCAGCACATTTTATTGAGCAACAGAACAAGAAATTTGAAACATCAATTACTGGTTTTTCTGCAGAGGCACAGCTTGTTGCGACTGAATACGCGTGGCCCGGGAATATCCGTCAGTTAAAAAATGTTATCGAAGCGTGTATGACTATGGAAACCGAACCTCAAATTAGTTTGGCGACATTGACCCAATTTATTGAAATTGATGAAAATTCAGCGGGGGGCGAAGAGTATAACGATGCTCTGGCACGTTTTGAGATTGATTACCTGCGTCAGTTGTTGACTTCGTCTGGCGGGAATATCGATGAGGCAGCAAGAAAGGCAAGTATGAACATGGCAACGATCTATCGTAAATTGAAAAAATATGGTTTGCGTAAAGAAGATATGTTGAACTAATTGCTGTGGTTTGCGCTCAGGAATAGCGAGGAAAATCTTAGATTACTTTAAGTGAAACATCTCCATAAATGACATCCCGATCGGCTTAATAACCCAGAGAGCGAGGACGCCAATAATTAAGAAGGTCATGGACCAGTTGAGAATCTGGGTGCGTAACTTCCAGTTTGGCTCTTTACGCGGATTGCCATCTTTGTCTAGTTTTTGTGAGCGATTGCGGGGGGCATTTTTTAGTAGCCTGCCTGATGAAAGAAAAATAAAGGCTGAGACAAGGAACTGAGGCATGACATCAGTACTGAGGACACCAGCCGTGAGAAGGACAGCATAGTAGAGCAGGGCAACCAACCCTAAAATTGTCATTTGCTGACTTAGCTTCATCGCTTCATCTCTTCCGTTCTGGTTGGTAGAATAGCGTTTCCATAAATTAAAATACCTCTAAGCCGTTTGTTTTTCAACCTGAATCTTAATCTCCCAGCATGGCTTAGCCCCTATCTCTAATTGATATCATCACTCTTAGTGGCAATCGTATCCCATTCCCCCAAAGGCAAAACGACTCGTCCCCGAATGCGATTATATCCCTGAGCAATGACCATATAAACAGCAACCAGGGAGGCAAAAAGCCCGACACTACACCCTAGGTAAAGAAAAACCCGATCGTCGCGCAAATGATCCATAGCCAGAGCTAGAAAAAAGAACATCATTGCCCCGTACAAGGTTTGAATCGCAACGCTCTGGCGAAAACTGGCTAAGAATAGAATGGCGACGAATAAACCCCAGAGGCTCATAAAGGAAAACATGGTGATCGAGTCTGGATGACGACCAACTCCCAGTTGAGGGGAAATTTCATAGCTAATCAAAGATAGCCAAAAAATCCCTAGGGGCAGTAATGTTGCTGCGGCGTAGGCCTGCCCTTGCTGCTGGCTGCGAATTCCTGTCAGCAACTGTAGGCAGCCACCACCAAGAAGGATAATCCCGGTTATGTGGACGGGTGGTTTACAGGGTTCAATCAGACTCAATATGTATATTGTCAACGTTGCAGCCAATGCCAGCAGACCTGTTGTTGGCAATTTGTCCTGCTGTTGTTGTACATAGCTGGTCATAATCTCTCCCTGCATCCGGTTTAAAGCGAGAAAAGTGCCCTATCCGCAGATAGGGCACTTTTAAGTTTGGTAATATTTAGGCTATTACTCTTGGACTTTCTGTAAGACCATTTCTTCTTCGTCGACAAAAGCTTCTTCTGTCTCGGTGACAGCTGCTGGAGCTTTTTGAGTTCGTAGTGACATCGCCATCATGGCACCAACCAGAAGCAACACGCCGGCAACGATAAAGGATGAATCCATGCTGCCAGTCTTGACTTTGAGCATCTCAGATACGCGTACCAGAACGAAAGCACCAACACCCCAAGCAGAGAACAGTAGGCCGTAGTTCATGCCAAAATGTTTCATGCCCCAGCTGTCCTTGGCAAAAGATGGGAAGAGGGAAAGGTTTGTTCCGTAGTTGAAGACCATAGCTGTGACGAGCAATGCGACGAGAATGGGGCTGCTGCTATCGCTACCGAGAACTGGGATAGCGGCAAACATGAGAACTGCCTGGAAAGCGAGCATGATGCACAGTGTTGTTGCACGACCAATTTTATCAGATACAACGCCAGCAATGAGACGTCCAGCTGCATTTCCAACTGACATTATGACAACAACGAGGAAGGCCATTTCGCCCATAGAAGCTTTGGCTAATCCTTTAGCGCTACCGATAACCATCAGACCAGCACCGGAACCGATAAAGAAGCAGAGCCACAAGGTGTAGAATCGTGCATTGGTAAAAAGTTGTGAAGGTTTAAGATCTGGAACGGATGAGACCGATTTTGCTGCCGCATTATTCGCTGCTGGATCAGCAACATAACCTTCTGGTGGATTCGAAATCAACATTCCTAAGCCGCTAACGACGATAGCAAAAGCAATACCAAAATACATCATTGATTGCTGTAGACCAACAGTGGCAAGGAGATATTTGGCGAGTGGCGCGATATAGACTGATGCTAGGCCGAATCCAGAAACAACGATCCCTGCGATTAGGCCAGTTTTAGCTGGAGAAAACCACTTAAGTGCTGGAGGTGTTGCGGCCGAATAACCAAAACCGATTCCAGTTCCTGCCATCATTCCAAATCCAACGACCCAGGCCCAGTAGTTTGTTGTTTGTGAGATCCAGACAAAGCCAGCACCAACAAGCAGGCCACCAATGGCACATGTCACTTTAGGTCCCAGTTTGTCTTGGCACTTGCCTGCGAGAATCATGGCTGCTGCAAAAGCCAAACATGCAACGGCATAAGGGTCGTTGATGCTAGCAGCATCCCAATTAAAAGCACCTTGTCCACCGGCAGCGATTGAATCAGAGATGGCACCCTTAAAAATACTCCAAGTATATAAGATACCTAGGGCCAAGTTGATTCCGGTACCAGCCAACACTACTTGTAGGCCGCGATTTTTGATTGTTTGTGGTTGCATAGTCGTTTTCTCCCTTGATGTCAGTTCCGTACCCAAAGAATCAGATTCTTTGGAATGATCGGAGTTCAATAAATTAAGTTGATAGGATGACGTAACGTTTTTAAGACGATGAGCCAGTGGCCATTTGTTGCCGAATTTAATCTTGATTGGATTTCGACTGACCCGCGGCTGTGGTTTATGAATAGCTTGTGCTGCAACTTGGATTTCTTGCTGTGGTTCATTTTGTTCTGCTGCATTGTCGATAACTTCTGGGTGGCTTTTGACGAGCATGTCAAATTTGTCACACTCCTGATATCGGCAGGAGCAGAAATGGGACATTGCTACGACGTCATAGGGTGACGTGTAATCTTCTCCGACATCGCACAAATTATTATCTAAATCAAAATAGGGACATATGGACATGGTCTCCTCCTTACTCGCTTGCCGTATTCTGTCTTGCATGGCTATCCTCATATCGCAATCTGCGTACCAAGTTTTCAAAAAATAAAAGCACGATATTTCAGCTGGTTATGGGGTCGGTCAATTTGTAGAAAATATTGCTGTTTTGCAAATTTGCAAAAATGATCAATGTTCTCTCTGAAAAACTGTGGCTTAAAAATGAACCTTTGTTTTAGGTGGAGATTGTTATGTTGACCGGATTTACAAAAAAGAAAGACGGTGCAAATGATATGAAAAAAACATGGTTTTGCAGATTTGAAAAAGGAGTTGAGCTGTTTTGCATATTTGCGAAAAACCAGTGCTAATGAGAAACAGACAGCTTGTTATTGTATTTCCTTCTAAATAATCATGGGTCATCCAACCATGGTGTTGTTTTTTTTGATTAGGAATTATGGGTTAAGTGTTTACTTTAAGTTCCATGATGAAACTCACCGTAATTGCGTCTTCTAGAGATTCCTGTCAACAAGATATGCACAGATGTTTAACAATATGTTGTGCTACATCAATAAAAAAGATACTAGATATTGTGATTTTATCTTGGGGCTAGTATGAACTTATGATAATCTCTGTGAGGTTTCACAAGGGGCCATCTTTGTTAAAAAACATGTTTTTTAAATGAAAATAGGCAGGGGTACGATGGTAGAATTTATCCGCAAGCGTGACGGTCGCTTGGTTCCATATGTTGAAGAAAAAATATCACAGGCTATTGTAAAAGCGGTTCAATCAGTGGGGGGCCGTGATTTTGAGAGAGCTGCAGATATCACGCGTCAGGTGGGCGGGATCCTTTCTGTTCTCTATAAAGATGGTCGTGTTCCAACCGTTGAAAATGTCCAGGATCTCGTTGAAAAAATACTGATCGAAAATGGTCATGCGCAAACGGCAAAAACCTATATTCTTTATCGTAAGCAACATGAAAGCTTACGTCAGACGCGCGAATTTATGCGCGAATCGATTGAATCAATTGATTCCTATCTTGTCCGTGAGGATTGGCGGGTTAACGAGAATGCCAATATGGGCTACTCGTTACAGGGGCTCAATAATCATATTGCCGCCAATATTACGAGTAACTATTGGTTGAACAAAATTTATCCTGACGATATTGCTGATGCGCATCGTAATGGTGAATTTCACATTCACGATTTGGGCATGTTGTCGGTTTACTGTTGTGGTTGGGATTTGAAAGATCTTCTTCTGAAGGGCTTTACCGGTGCTTACGGAAAGGTCCAGAGTGGTCCGCCGAAACATTTCCGCACCGCTTTGGGGCAAGCCGTTAACTTCTTTTATACTCTTCAGGGAGAGGCCGCTGGAGCACAGGCTTTTGCTAGCTTTGACACCCTGTTAGCTCCTTTTATTGCTTACGATAAACTCAGTTATCCTGAAGTGCTGCAATCCCTGCAGGAATTTGTCTTTAATATGAATGTCCCGACGCGAGTCGGATTTCAGACGCCGTTTACAAATATTACGATGGATATGATGGTTCCATCAAATATGTCGCAGGAAGCTGTTGTTATTGGTGGCGCGCTGATGGATCGCTGTTATGGTGAATTCCAGTCTGAAATGGATATGTTCAACCGGGCATTCTGTGAAGTGATGATGCAGGGAGATTCTTCGGGGCGAATTTTTTCTTTTCCAATTCCAACTTACAATATTACCAAAGATATCGACTGGGAAAGTGATCGACTTCAGCCTGTCTGGGAGATGACTGCAAAATATGGCATTCCCTATTTTAGTAATTTTGTTAATTCGGATATGGACCCAGAAGACGCTCGTTCGATGTGCTGCCGCCTCCGTCTTGATAACCGTGAACTACGGCGCCGTGGGGGTGGTTTGTTTGGCTCCAATCCTATGACTGGCTCTATAGGTGTTGTGACGATCAATTTGCCAAGGGCAGCCTACCTAGCTAATGACAAATCTGAGTTCTTTACCCGTATCAGTGGATTGATGAAGCTCGCATTTCAATCTCTGGAGATCAAGCGGAAGCAGCTTGAACGTTTCACTGCTGATGGCCTTTATCCTTATAGTAAGTTTTATCTTTCTGCTATCCGTGAACGAAGTGGAAACTTTTGGGACAATCATTTCTCCACAATTGGTCTGATTGGGATGCACGAAGCTGCCCTTAATTTATTTGGCAGTGGGATCGACAGTGAAGAAGGGCAGGCGCTCTCGCAGGAAACACTTGAGTTTATGCGAAAGCAACTTGAAATCTTTCAAGAAGAGACGGGACATCTTTTTAATCTTGAGGCGACACCGGCAGAGGGAACCAGCTTCCGTCTTGCCAATCGTGATCGACAGAATTACCCCGATATCATTTGTGCTGGAGAGGATGAACCATACTATACAAATTCAACGCAGTTACCCGTTGGTATGACAGAGGATATTTATGAGGCGTTGACTCATCAGGATGGGATGCAGACACTTTATACTGGAGGGACGGTGTTTCATGGATTTCTTGGGGAACGATTAGACGACTGGCGCAGTGCACGCCTTTTGGTGAAACGGATTTCTGAAAATTTCCATCTGCCGTATTTCACTTTGAGTCCAACTTTTACGATTTGTCCGGTCCATGGATATATTTCAGGCGAACATTTTTCTTGCCCCCATCATCACGAAGGGCAAGCCGCTTAGCGTATAGATAGAGAACAGCGAGACTTTGTCTCTTTTGGCCCCGGGACTTTCTGCTACATCGTCCCAAACATTTAACTGAAAAGTGAGGAGGATCACCATGGCAACAAAGTGTGACGGGAAAACTGAGGTTTATTCACGTGTCTGTGGATTTTTTCGGCCTGTTCAACAGTGGAACCGCGGCAAGAAAGAAGAGTTTAAAGACCGTTCTGAATATGTTGTTGTCCCTAAGGAGCAAAAACACTGAAAACGATTCGGATCAAAGGTTTTCAGGGGACAAGCCTTCTCGATTTTCCCGGTCGAGTTGCATCATTGGTCTTTACGGGGCATTGTAATCTGACCTGCCCCTTTTGTCACAATGCAGGGCTGGTTCTGGATCCAGACAGTTATCCAGACTACCC
>JADGDX010000026.1 GCA_016744675.1 Desulfuromusa sp.
AAAAATAACTTTAAGCTAGATTAGGGACTTTCAGTCCCGACCCAAACCCATGCACTTTCAGTGCATGGTGGTTTAGTTTTTATATCATGGATTGATCTTCTGGCCCATTGCTTTGGTTGCAATCACCGGAGCCATTTGTGGTAACTGGCTGGGGAGTGGGTTGGTCATTAATAATGCCGATAAGGTGGTGGTCCCGGTCTTTCGCTTTGTCTTGACCTTGCTCATGCTAAAATGTGGCTACGATTTGTTTGTAGCGTGAGTTGTGTTGGGGAGTGGCAGGGTGTTTAATCTTTTATGCCCTTGTGATTGATAATCAAAGATAGCATGAATTGTCCCATTGTACATGCCTCCACAGCCAATATCTGAGGTTGAAACAGCGAGCATAAAAACTGATTTCTTAGAAATAGAGCCTGCCGCAATTGCTGCCACTTTATCGGTTTGGAGTGTCTCTCTGAAATCATCAAACGAACCATAAAAACCATTACATTTGACGTCGAGATATTCTTTCTGCAATGCCAGATTGAATTCGTGATGATATTGCTCCTGTAACCATGCCCAGCTTCCATCTACTGAATTTCCCCAAAAGATGAGATGGTGGCAACTTTCCTGTTGAACTCCTAGAGTAAAAGTCATCTGCCCGCAAACGGGACAGTATAAATCGCTTGGTTCGCTGCAAAAATCAAGATTAACGGTTGGAATCGGCATCTCTTCTTCCTGATCAGGTTCAGTTAAGAGTCTGTACACTGGAAGCGTTTTAAAATTTCAGTCTGTTTCATTTTTGCTATCATAAAATCGCGAAATGTCTTTTCCGTGAGTGTGGGGATTTTGTCTTGTAATTGCACCAATGAAATCATATTGACCATATTCGACTGTGCTGTAGCAATGGGGATAACCTCGCCGCGTTGAATCTCTTCCCATACCAGATGTGCTGTTGCGATTCCTAGTCCCATGCCTAATTTAAGCCCTGTAATTAAGGCCTCATGGCTATCTATCGTCATCACGACATGGAGGTTTTCGGGAGTTTTCTGGAAATGATGTTTGAACCACAAGGTGAGGATTGAGGGGTCATCCTCATCAGTCATATAGTCTTTGTTGAGTAGATTTTTGTACGAGTGGTCTCCTGCAATGTGCTTTTGATAATAGTCTTTTGAGCAAACCAGCACCATTTCTTCCTTAAGGACTGGATCAATGCTGAAGATATCTGGAAAGCTAGGGAGTTCTCCCTGTTTAAAATAAACATCAACCAACGCATAATCTAACCCGCCTTCACGAATCATCGTCAGCAGTGGGATACATTCCTTAAATTTTAGCTTGAACATCACGTCTGGATAGAGGCAACGAAATTCATGACAAAACCGTGGCAGATACTCCTTGCCGAATTCTCTTGGCGCTCCGATGCGTAATAATCCAGCCGGGCGGTCGAGTGGCTGACGGATATGGGTTATTTCGTCTTGGAGTTTGGCAATAAAAGGCTCGACAAGTTTAAATAATTGTTCTCCGGCAGCAGTAGGAACCAACTTTTTATGGAGTCGAGTAAAGAGAGGAACTTTGAGCTCAGCTTCAAGTTTTTGTAGTTGTTGGCTGACGGCTGGCTGTGACAAGTGGAGTTCATTTGCTGCGGCAACGACGCTGTTAAGGTCATAAATATAATAGAAGACTTTGAGGCGATTAAAGTCTGGTAGCATAAGTTTAAGTTATCCTATAGTTTTAAATGAATGATTTTGCTTATACATCGCATCGGATTATAATTCAACCCATAGAGTTATTACTGCGACGAAGGAGGCCATGATGATGTCTATGCTATTTGTTGGAATCGGGATAGTTTTGTCTTTGTTTGTTCTGGGGTTGGTCTCTTTGCGAACTGGAGATAGTGAGGGGCGGATTATTAATTCAGAGTGGTTGGATGAAGCGGAGAAGTTTCATTTTATCTCACGCTGGGGTGCTTAATAAGAGGCATCCGCAATCCAATTGTAAATTTTAAAGCAGCCAATACTGGCTGCTTTTTTGTGTTTAATTTTGCAACTTAAATTTACATTTGCCCTCGACCTTTAAGCAGCTGTACACTGTGTCGCTATGAGTTTTGAGAATGACACTATAGAAGAAGAGGATATGCGCTGTGTACACTGAAACAGTTATGGATCACTTTAAAAATCCACGTAATATTGGAGTTATCGACGAGCCTACGGCAATTATTCAGGTTGGAGACCCTAGCTGCGGGGATACCCTTTTGTTATCTCTTAAGATCAAAAAAGACAAAATTGTTGATATTAAGTACAAGATTTATGGTTGTGCTGCTGCTATCGCAACATCATCTATCGCCAGTGAGATGGCTATGGGGAAAACTTTGGTTGAAGCGTTGAAGATTGATGATGACGCAATTGCTGATGCTTTGGGAGGCCTTCCTGAAGAGAAGCTTCATTGCTCAAACCTTGCTGCTGGGGCATTGCGGGGAGCGATCAATGAATATCGCAAGTCTGCATTGAAAAGGGCATAGCTTTTATGACTGTGTTTTTGTTAGTTGTTGGTGCGTATCTGATCGGGGCGATTCCTACGGGTGTTATTTTAACCCGCCTCGTCGGAGGAGAGGATATCCGTAACGCAGGCAGCGGAAACATTGGGGCAACCAACGTTTACCGGATCGCGGGGCGTAAGCTCGGGGTTATCACTTTGGTGGGGGATTGTCTTAAGGGTGTTATCCCTTTGTTGATTGCGCAGCAGGGTTTTGATGTGGATGAGACGGGGGTGGCTCTGGTTGCCCTAGCAGCCTTTGTTGGCCATTGTTATCCTCTGTACTTGAAATTTAAGGGAGGGAAGGGGGTTGCCACTGCGCTGGGAATTTTTCTGGTTTTGTCACCTCTCTCTGTCCTTTGCCTTTTGCTTATTTTTGTTTTTGTTCTCTGGAAGTGGCGTTTTATTTCATTGGCGTCAATTTCAGCAGCAGCGACAGTGCCTGCGCTGATTTTTTTCTTTGAGAGTTCTCCTGCCCTGTCCGTTGCAACGCTTGCAATTGCCGTGATCGTGATCTGGAAGCATCGAGCGAACATAGAGCGTTTGCGTAACGGGACAGAGAATAAATTTAACCTGTAATGGTTTCACTTAAGAATCAGGATGGGGTGACCATCCCTGAAAGTCACTATGCGTAAGTACACTTTGTGGTTTGTTTCACTGCTCATTCTGGCCATCCCAGTGGCCGTCCTTGCCATTTATATGCAATTCTTCGTTCCTCAAAAGTTGTCTGCAGCGGTCCAGCTTCAGGTTCAGTCGGGTAGTGGTTTGAGTCAAGTCGCTTCTGATTTGGAGGATGCTGGGATTGTTCGCAGTGCTTTAGCTATTAAGGTGTTGGCACGGTGGAAGAAGCAGGGAGGGCAAATACAGGCAGGCGATTACCGCTTTAGTGAGCCAGCTACTCCAGGAGAGATTCTTGAACGTCTGATTCGGGGCGATGTTGAGAAAGTCAGTTTGACGATTCCCGAAGGGTTCACTCTGCAACAAATTATTGCCCGGATTGTCGAAAAGGGTTTTGGCCAGCAGGATCGATTGACAAGATTGGCTTATGATGCTGACTTTATTACGTCTCTAAAGATTACAGCAGATAGCTTGGAAGGTTATCTCTTTCCCGAAACCTATCTGTTTGCTCCCGGAATAGACGAGAAATCATTGTTGCAGATGATGGTTGCCCAGTTTCGTCGCTATGCCGAACTGTCGTTACAGAAAGAGGCAGGAAAGTCTGGTTTAACCCTTCATCAGTGGGTCACTTTGGCCTCAATTATCGAAAAAGAGACTGGCCTTGTTACAGAAATGCCGCTGATCTCTTCGGTTTTTCATAACCGTTTAAAGCGAAAGATTCCATTGCAGACCGATCCGACTGTGATCTATGGAATTAAAGATTTTGACGGCAACATTACCCGCAAACACTTGAAAACCCCAACCCCCTATAACACCTATTTGATCCGGGGATTGCCTCCCGGTCCCATTGCCAACCCAGGTCTTTCTGCTCTAGAAGCCGCAGCACGTCCGGCAGAAAGTAAATATCTCTACTTTGTCGCTCGAGGCGATGGCGGTCATCAGTTTTCAAAAACCCTCAAAGAACATAATGCCGCCGTACAGAAGTATCAGTTGCGCAGGCGGTAGGTATTTTGTTTTTTTTGATTTTACTGTCCCGTGTGACACAGCCGTAATGGAACAGTTTATTTGAGAAAAGAGCGGCAAATGTTTGAGGGCATTAGCCCGAGTTTTTGCCGATCCTCAAATAAACTGTGAAATGGAGGGAACCCGCTATCAGCGGGCAAGGAACTCGGGCACCTTTTTCTGCTTACTCTTTTGTGGTGTACAAAATGAGTAAGGCGTCGAGCGGGGACGCAACCCCGCGACCTTATCGATTTTAATCACGTAAGTGTGTCCGGGGGGACACGTAACAACGTACATGTCCCCCGAAAACTTTTAAACCGCTGCCAAAGCCTTCTCAACAGCCGCAATCGTCCTATCCAAATCTTCCTTTGAATGAGCAATACTCATAAATCCAGCTTCAAATTGAGCTGGAGCTAGGTTGATTCCCTGATCAAGCATGCTGCGGAAATAACGGCCAAAGGCATCGGTATCACTCTCAAGAGCATCAGCAAAGTTCACCACCGGCCCATTCTGGAAGTAAGTACAAAACATTCCACCCACGCGCTGTAAGCAGGTTGCTACGGGACTGTTTCCGGTGACCTGCTGGAGCCCTTTTTCAAGATAAGCACTCTTTTCTTCGATCTGCTGGTAAAAGCCTTCTTCTTGCAAAAGCTTCAGAGTTGTAATCCCCGCACTCATCGCCAGGGGGTTTCCTGAGAGGGTTCCCGCTTGGTAGACACCACCCTCAGGGGACAGTGCTTCCATGATTTCACGCTTTCCACCAAAAGCACCAACAGGCAGACCACCACCAATAATCTTACCCAGACACACCAGATCACCGCGAACATTGTACCGTTCCTGTGCTCCGCCATAGGCAACGCGGAAGCCGGTCATCACTTCATCGATAATCAGGATGATTCCTGCTGCAGTACAGATGTCGCGTAAACCTTGAAGAAAACCTTCTGCCGGAGGGACGCAGCCCATATTTCCGGCTATCGCTTCAAGAATAATACAGGCAATTTCTCCCTGATTGGCAGCAACGATTTTTTTGACATCTTCGAGGTCGTTGTAGGTTGCGGTGAGTGTGTACTTTGCAAAATCAGCCGGAACACCGGGAGAGGTTGGGACACCGAAAGTTGCCGCACCACTTCCTGCTTTGACAAGCAGGGAATCGGCATGGCCGTGGTAGCAGCCGTCAAATTTGAGAATTTTATCCCGACCGGTATAACCACGTGCCAAGCGGATGGCGCTCATAGTTGCTTCGGTTCCAGAGGAAACCATGCGAACTTTCTCAACATTGGGGTAGGCTTGACTCACCATCTCTGCCAGTTCGGTTTCAAGGTGAGTTGGTGCTCCAAAGGATGCCCCGCTGGCTGCGGTTTTTTGAATCGCCTCAACAACCTTGGGATGACAGTGCCCCAGAATCATCGGGCCCCAAGAACCGACGTAATCGATATATTCATTGCCGTCAGCATCATAAATCTTGCTTCCGGCAGCTTTTTCAATAAAGACGGGATTACATCCAACGGCCTTAAATGCCCGTACTGGGCTATTAACTCCACCTGGAATAATGGCTCTGGCTTGTGTGAATAATTCTTCTGATTTTTTGTGATCCATAACGATCTTTGGCTCCTTGACTGAAAGGTCATCTGAGGCAGGTTTAAGGCTTGGTTTTCTTCGGCCTGTTGTTTTTGCCATAAATTAAATATATGAGAGAGTCCGTTCAACTGATTTTGTAATCAGACTTATATATCATAGATAGCTATCATCTGAAACCCAGATGGAAAGGAAAGGTAAGACATGACGAAGGGGGATATGCGCAATGACGCAAAACTAACACTGTTCTAAAATAAGATTGACCTTTGCGTAAAGGTTCGCTGAGAAAGGGGTGTCTTTTATAGTAGAGTGTATATTTGCCCTCCAGGCCCATAGAATAGGAAGTTGAAAAGGCAAAAAATGAACTTTTTGTCTTTTTGATATAGTAAAACATCTTTTTATTCTTGCGAACAGATGAGGTCGGAGCTAGTATTGACAGGCAATGTTCAATTCTTCAAACGGTTATTCATGTTTAATAAATGATAACTTTTTTGAGATTGGATATCGGTTGCGTTTTTTGTAATGATTTACGGATGTTGTTGATAAATTAAGCGCTCCAAGGAGGACACATGAAGATCAAAATGAGAAATAACTTTGTCAAATCAGGTGTGAAAAGCACGTGCCTAAGTCTGCTGGCTTTTGTATTGGCCGCCACCTTCGCCGTTCCGGCTTTTGCCTTTCAGTTCGATTACGGTGATCTGAGCGGAAGTCTGGACTCGACCCTTTCCTATGGTCTTGCCTGGCGGATGGAGGATCAGGATCCTGATATTGTTGGTCTGAGTAACGGTGGTAACGCTTTTTCTGTCAATGGGGATGATGGTAACCTCAATTATGACAAGGGTGATCTGATCAGTAATACTGCAAAAATTACCAGTGATTTAGCTCTGCAGTACAAAAAATTCGGATTCTTTGTCCGTGGCACGGCCTTTTACGATTTTGAGAACAATGATGGTGATCGGAGAAGGACTGAGCTGAGTGACGATGCCCTAGATATGGTCGGGACAGATGTCGAATTGCTTGATGCTTATGTTGCTTACGATTTTAACGTTGGCAATATGCCAATGCAAATCCGAGCCGGAAATCAGGTTATTAGTTGGGGGGAAAGTACTTTTATCCAGAACAGTATCAACGCAATCAATCCGATTGATGTCAGCAAGTTTCGGGTTCCTGGAGCTGAGTTAAAAGAGGCTTTGATTCCTGTCGGCATTGTTTCCGCATCAGTTTCCCCGACTGACAATATCAGCTTTGAGGCTTTTTATCAGTATGAATGGGAGGAAACTGCTGTTGACCCGCCAGGCTCTTACTGGAGTAGCAACGATTTTGTTGGTGAAGGTGGCGATAAACTCATGATGGGTTGGGGGGAAGTTCCAGATAGCACAGAGATTGGTTCAGGGGGTTCGATAGCTGCTGGTCTTGGTCCTGCTGTCCCCCGAGCCTCGACCGTTGAGGCTGATGATGATGGGCAGTACGGTTTGGCAATGAGGATCTATGCGCCGAACCTGAATGATACCGAGTTTGGTTTCTACTTTATGAATTACCATAGCCGTGTACCGATCATTAGCTCGAATACTGGGACTCTTGCAGGTCTTGTTGGTGGTGACTATGCTGCCTCGGCAAGTTACTTTACTGAGTACCCGGAAGATATCAAGTTGTATGGGGTTAGTTTCAACACCCTGTTGACTGGGACAGGAATTGCTTTGCAGGGGGAGTGGTCTTACCGTCAGGACATGCCGCTTCAGGTTGATGATATTGAGCTCCTTTTGGCAACTTATTCACCGGTTGATCCGTACGTTTTTGGAGCGGCTGTCGGCCCTCCCGATCCCAACAACCCTAAAACCCTTTTCGGCCCAGAAGTCTTTGCAAAGAGCCAACTCGGTGGATATGAGTTTGAAGAGACAATTCACGGTTACAGGGAGTTAGATGTCAGTCAGATTCAGATGACGGCAACCAAGGCTTTCGGTCCAACTCTCGGTGCTGATCAGTTTGTTCTTCTGGGCGAAGTTGGTTTGACCCACGTCCACAGTATGCCGAGTAAAGACGTACTGCGTTTTAATGGTCCGGCAACCTATGTTAGTGGCAATGATACTCCCATAGATATGCTGGTTCCTTTTCCGGCACCAGAGCTTGGAGATGTTGCACATAATGCAAGTGGTGCAGATCCAAGACTTGTGACTAAGCCAGTTGAGCCAGCCGATGCCTTTGCTGATGCAAACTCTTGGGGGTACCGTATGATTGCCAAACTTGATTTTAACAACGCCATTGGTGCCGTCACTCTGTCTCCACGGATCGCTTGGGCACACGATGTCGAAGGGACAACACCGGGTCCCGGGGGCAATTTTGTCGAAGATCGTAAAGCAGTGACTTTGGGTCTTGGCGCCAACTATTTGAATCAGTGGACTGCCGATTTAAGCTATACTGATTACTTCGGTGCGGGTCGTTATAACTTGGTTAATGATCGTGATTTTGTTGCTTTTAATGTCAAATATTCATTCTAAAAAAATATAGGGAGTAAATATTATGCTGAAAAATGCATTAACTTGGGCATTTGCCCTATTGCTGGTCACAGGTCTGGCGGGCCAATCTTTTTCTGCTATTAGTGCGGATGAAGCCGCCCGGTTAGGTCAAGATTTGACCCCGGTTGGAGCTGAAAAAAGTGGCAACACTGATGGAACAATTCCGGCCTGGGATGGGGGGATTACGACTCCCCCAGCTGGTTACGAAAAGGGGATGCACCATCCTGACCCCTATGCGGCAGATAAAGTTGAAATCACTATTACTGCGGCAAATATGGAGCAGTATAAGGATAAGTTGACAGTTGGCCATCAAGAGATGCTCAAAGCCTATGAGGGCTTTAAGATGAACATCTATCCAACCCATCGAAGTGCATCTTCACCACAACGTATTTATGACATGACCAAAAAAGTGTCTCAAACGGCCGAATTAATTAACGGTGGTGATGGTGTGACAGGGACAGTTAACGGTATTCCTTTCCCAATTCCAGAAAGTGGAATTGAAGTTCTCTGGAATCATATGTTGCGCTACCGAGGAGATGTCGCTGCACGTAAAATGGCTCAAGCGCCAATGACCCGTGGTGGTGGTTATACTCTGGTCAAATTTGATGATGAATTCAGTTTGATCTATTCCCAAGAGGGGATGACCGAAGAGAAGTTGAAAAACCGTATTCTGTTGTTTCGTCAGGAAGTCACTGCACCTGCGCGTTTAGCTGGTAACGTTCTGCTGGTTCACGAGACGCTCAACCAGGTTTCTGAGCCCCGTGCGGCTTGGGTTTATAATCCCGGCCAGCGTCGTGTTCGTCGTGCTCCAAATGTTGCTTATGACAATCCCGGGACGGCTGCTGACAGTCTGCGGACGTCGGATCAGTTTGATATGTTCAACGGTGCTCCGGATCGTTACGACTGGAAATTGGTTGGGAAAAAAGAGATCTATGTCCCTTACAACAATTACCTGCTCCACAGTGACCAGCTTAAGTACAAAGATATCCTGACTCCTTTGCACGTCAATCCCGAATACCTCCGTTATGAACTGCACCGTGTTTGGGTTGTCGAAGCAACTTTGCGTGAAGGGTCTCGTCATCTGTACAAGAAGCGGACGTTCTATATCGATGAGGATTCTTGGCAGATTATGGTTGCCGATAATTATGACAATCGTGATCAGCTGTGGCGTGTCTCCGAAGCCCATTCGATTAACTATTATGAAGTTCCGACCTTCTGGACAACTTTGGAAACTCATTATGATCTGCAGTCCGGGCGGTACCTAGCACTCGGCTTGGATAATGAATCATCAATGTATGATTTTGACATCAAGCGGACCGATAAAGATTACTCTCCGGGAGCACTCCGTCGTGCTGGTCGTCGTTAATTGGTGAAACAAAAGGTTTGTTCTTTGGTCTGTTTCTGTTTCGTTCACTGAACAGGAAGAAGTTTCATTGAAAGAAATTTTTTCTTAGTCAATGCATAAAGATGTGTGTGACTATCAGGTATTGGCCGAGTCGGTAACGGCTCGGCCAATTTTTATGCCCTCAAACCTATAAAATGGTCAGTTATGATAATCTATTCTACCCGATATCATCGTTTGAAGTTGCTTGTCCTCATCATGTTGTTGGGCATGTGCCTCCCGTTTTCTGTAAGCGGTGCTGAAACTTCAGTGATAGCTCCTTTGGCATCCCACTCACTGTTGCTTGATGCACAGCGGGTTGACGATGCATTGATTGTTGTTGGAGAGCGGGGACATATTCTCATCAGCAAAGATAATGGTGATCATTGGGAGCAGATGACCACACCGACTCGGGCGACCTTAACAGGGGTCTTTTTTATCGATCGTCAAGAGGGTTGGGTTGTGGGTCACGACCAAATTATTTTGCGAACGACTGATGGTGGCCAATCATGGGAAAAAGTTTACGAAAATGCTGAGGCCGAAAGTCCTCTGTTGGATATCTTTTTTCTTGATGGTCAACACGGTTACGCTATCGGTGCCTACGGGCAATTCCTAGAATCGTTTGATGGAGGCAGCAGTTGGGAGGGGCGCTGGATTGGAGAGGATGATTTCCATCTGAACCAGATGATCGCTGTCGGGGATCAATTGTTCATCGCAGCTGAAGCGGGATTTGCTTACCGCTCAGATGACAGTGGGGCAAACTGGACATTGTTAGATCCCGATTACCATGGGTCCTTTTTTGGTATCGTCTCAACGCAAGACAAAAGCTTATTGTTGTTTGGCCTACGGGGGAACTTATTCCGCTCAGAAGATGGCGGCAACGTTTGGGAGCGGGTTGAAACAGGGACTCAGGCGAGCTTAACCAGTGGTCTCTATTTGGATGACGGAACTCTGGTCATTGCGGGACTGGCCGGGGCACTTTTAACCAGTCAGGATCATGGTCAAACTTTTGTTTTCCATCAGGATCCGGAGCGTAAAGGGTTTAGTCAGTTGCTGCAAGCTGCTGATGGCAGTATTGTCGCTGTAGGGAGCTTTGGTGTGACCAGAATTTCCCAACAAAGTATTCAGTAAATAGCAGCACAGCAGGAGATTGACATGAAAATGAATTCCTTTAAATCGGGATTTGAGCAACTCATCTTTAATAACCGCAAGATTTTTCTGGGCTTCTTTATTTTGGTCACTCTACTGATGGCGTATTCAGTGACCAATTTGCGTATCGATGCTGGATTCAGCAAGCTGTTACCTCTTGAGCATGAATATATGCAGACCTATGTTGAGCACCGTAAAGAGTTCGGCGGGGCCAACCGGGTTTTAATCGCTCTGATGACAAAACAGGGTGATATTTTTACTCCCGAATTTTTTCATACCCTTGAAAGCGCAACGGATGATGTCTTTTTTATCCCGGGAGTTGATCGCGCTCAGGTCAGTTCGTTGTTTACCCCCAATGTTCGTTTTACAGAAGTTGTTGAAGATGGCATCGCTGGTGGCAATGTTGTCCCTGCAGATTTCGAAGCAACCTCAGAGGGCCTCGAGAAAGTTCGTAAAAATATTCTTAAAGCCGGTATCTTGGGACGCCTTGTCGCGAATGATTTCACCGGGGCCGCAATTAGTGCCCAGTTGTTAGAAGTCGATCCCGCGACGGGGGAAAAGCTCGATTTTATAAAGGTGTCACGCCTGCTTGAAGAGCAGATTCGTGAGAAATATCAGAGCGAACAGATCGATGTTCATATTATCGGTTTTGCAAAAGTTATCGGTGATATTGCTGATGGTGCTAAACGTGTCATTCTCTTTTTCTTTATTGCTTTTGTGATTACATCCCTGTTGGTATTTCTTTATACCCGCTCTACCATTCTGACACTCATCCCCCTTTGCTGTTCTTTGATTGCTGTCGTCTGGCAGCTTGGGCTGCTACCGATTCTTGGCTATGGCATTGATCCCATGGGGCTGTTGGTTCCATTTTTGATATTTGCCATCGGTGTCAGTCATGCTGTTCAGATGATTACCGCCAATACCGCAGAGGTTCGCGCTGGAGCAGATCGACTTGAGGCTGCCAAAGCGAGTTTTCGTCAACTTCTGATTCCCGGTTCCGTTGCATTGGCGAGTGATACAATTGGTTTCATTACCATTAGGCTGATAGAAATTCGGGTGATTCAGGAGATGGCTATTACGGCGAGTCTCGGTGTTGCTGTTATTATTTTGACCAACATGATTCTGCTGCCAATTCTCCTCTCTTATGTCAAAACGGGACGGCGTTATAAACGTCGGGTTGATGAGCAGACTCAGGTGTTAAAACCGGTCTGGCGCTTTTTTGAGCGCGCTGCAGAGCCGAAATCGGCAGTAGTTATTATTGCTATTGCGTGTGTCTTGTTTGGGTTTGGTCTGTGGAAAGCTTCAGATGTCAAAATTGGTGATATGCATCGTGGTGTTCCTGAGCTTCGGACCGACTCGCGGTATAATCTGGATAGTAAAGTCATTACAGAAAAGTTTTCTATCGGTGTCGATCTGATTACAGTGATTGTTGAAACAAAATCCGATGGTTGTATTGATTACGATGTTATGACAGCTATTGATCGTTTTGCCTGGCATATGAACAATGTAGAGGGTGTTCAGTCGGTGATTGGACTGCCAGGCATTGCCAAAGTGATCAATGCCGGTTGGAATGAGGGGAGTTTGAAGTGGCGTGTTCTCCCTAGGAATCAATCAACAATGGTCCAAGCGGTCGGTTATATCCCAACCAGCAGTGGTTTATTAAACTCTGACTGTAGTGTGATGCCGGTGATGATTTTTACCAAAGACCACAAGGCTGAAACGATCGCCAATATTGTTTCGCAGGTCAAGTCGTACCGAGAGCAAAATATCAATGAAGATGTGACTTTCAGATTAGCAACAGGAAATGTCGGGGTGATGGCGGCAACGAATGAAGAGGTCTCTGCGGCACAGTTTCCTATTCTTCTCTATGTTTTTGGAGCGATCATCCTTCTTTGTTTCTATGAGTTCCGTTCGGTCAGCGCGGTACTTTGTGTCATCTTGCCTTTAGCCCTTGTTTCTTTGCTGGCCTACGCTTTGATGAGTATTCTTGAAATTGGACTAAAAGTTTCCACTCTGCCAGTTGTCGCTTTGGGTGTCGGTGTCGGTGTTGATTATGGCATTTATATCTTTAGCCGTTTGCGGAGTTATATGAGGCGAGGACAAAGCTTACAGGAAGCTTATCTCCATACTCTCGCAATTACTGGAAACGGTGTTGTTTTTACCGGTGTGACGCTCGCCATTGGCGTTGCAACGTGGATTTTTTCTCCACTCAAGTTTCAGGCCGATATGGGGATTCTGCTAACCTTCATGTTTTTGGTTAATATGCTTGGTGCAATCCTTCTACTTCCAGCTCTAGCCTATGTTTTACTGCCGAAACAACGCTAGAGAATTGATCTAATTAATAACCACATTTCTTTTAATTGTCGTTTCTCTGCTCCAGAATAATGAACTGGAGCAGAGAAAAAAGCATTTTTAGACATTATAAAAAAATGTTTTACTGTAGGTTGACCTGAACGTAAAAGTAAGTAGAATATAAGAGTCACTTCGAAGTTTTAGTCCATACTATTTTTTTTTGCTGAAAAGATGGACACCATTGTTTTTGACATTGCGTAAACGTGAGATTGAAAATGACTCAGAATAAAACCAAAGATCTTCCCTTCCGATCCATTCCCCACATGTTGCAAAAGAGTGTGGAGAAGTTCGCTGATCAGCCGGCTGTGAGTTATAAAAAGGCCGGTGCTTACCTGACTCTGAATTATCAACAGTTTTATACGCGAGCCCTAATGACTGCACGAGGGTTGCGTAAAGCGGGCATGGAGACAGGGGATAGAGTCGCCATCTTTTCAGAAAACCGGTCGGGCTGGATTATTGCCGATATGGGTATTCAGGCAGCATTGGGAATCAGTGTTCCTATTTATGCGACCAATACCGGGTCACAAGCTGCTTACGTTATCAACCACAGTGGCGCAAAAATTATTTTTGTCTCCGATCGGCTTCAGTATGAAAAGCTCCTTGCGGTGCGTGACGAGATTCCCCAGGTTGAACTGGTCGTCTCTTTTGAGCGCTTCCTTGGTGAAAAACACTTGCCTGTTTATACCCTTTATCAGCTCTCAGAGATTTCACATCCCATCACAGATGATGAGAAAGATGAGATTGAAACCCTGATATCGACCATATCCCCAGAAGATCTCATCACCATTATTTATACTTCGGGAACAACAGGTGTCCCTAAGGGGGTTATGCTGACCCAGCATAACATGGTGATTAATGCTTGGGATGGGGTTCAGTGCGCAGGGGAAGAGAACATGAAAGGGACATTTTTAAGCTTTCTCCCTTTGAGTCACGTACTAGAGCGCTCGGCAGGCTATCACGCTGTTCTGTTAGGTGGTGGACATATTGCCTTTGCAGAGGATGTGAATAAGGTTGTCGAAAATATTGTTGAAGTTAAACCGACGGCAATGATCAGCGTGCCGCGCCTTTTTGAAAAAATCTATTCACGTATTTACGAAAATATTCATTTGCAAGGCCCCTTTAAGCGGCAAATGTTTCACGATGCAGTCGAAATTGGCCGCGAGTATGTTTTGAAGAAGTATATTCAAGGTCAGCCAACCGGTTTTCTGGGGGCTAAATACTGGCTCTATGACAGATTGGTGTTCCGCAAAATCCGCAAACGTTTTGGTGGAAACCTTAAGTTTTTTATTTCTGGAGGGGCTCCTCTGGATAAGACAATCAATGAGTTTATGTGGATTATTGGCCTTCCAGTTTTTGAAGGTTACGGACTGACAGAAACTAGCCCGGCGGTCACCTTGAATCGGTTACACGAAAATCGTTTTGGCTCAGTGGGGAAGCCCTTAGGTGATGCAGAGTTCAAGTTGGCTGACGATGGTGAACTTTTGATCAAGGGATCGATGGTCATGCGCGGCTACTATCGTAATGAAGAAGCCACGACCAATGCCTTTGAAGATGACTGGTTTAAAACTGGAGATATCGCAGAGATCGATGATGAAGGATATATTTTCATTGTCGATCGGAAAAAAGAGATTATCGTCACTGCGGGAGGAAAAAACATTGCTCCGCAACCGATGGAAAACCGGCTCAAGCTGGATAAATACGTCTCTCTTGCCTATATCCATGGAGATAAAAGACCTTATCTGATTGCAATTCTGACTCCTAATCTCGAACGCTTAATCGAGTTCAGTCGTGAAATGAAGATCAATTATCTAGGGGTTGATGATTTGGTTGCGAATGATCAGGTCCAGCAACTATTTGCGGATCGGATTGATCTGTTCAATCAAAATCTCCCCTCATATCAAACGATCAAAAAATTCATTGTCCTCCCTCGAGAATTCTCTTCTCAGGGAGGGGAATTAACACCAACAATGAAGTTGAAACGCAAAGCGATCTACGAAATGTATCAAGACAAGATAGAACATCTGTACTTGGAAGATGCTCAGTTGCAATCTGAAAACGGAGGAACAAAATGAGGCAGATTAATCGTGTTGCCGTACTTGGTGCCGGGGTGATGGGGGCGACAATCGCTGCTCATCTGGCGAATGCTGGCTTGGAAGTGCTTTTGCTTGATATCGTCCCTCGGGAGTTGACCGGTGAAGAAGCAGAGCAAGGCTTAAGTCTGGAAAGCCCAGCGGTTCGTAATCGAATTGCAAGTGCCGGATTGGGCGGGTTGATTAAAATGAAACCGGCCCCTTTCTATCTGAAAAAGTATGCTGAGCAGATCAGTGTTGGCAATTTTGATGATGATCTGGAAAAGCTCAAAGAGTGTGACTGGGTCATTGAAGTTGTTATCGAGCATATGCCAATAAAAAAAGATCTATTGGCTAAGGTTGTCCCTAACTTAGCAGCTGGTGCAATTTTATCTACAAATACCAGTGGCCTATCGGTCAATGAAATGGCTGAGATGCTGCCAGAGGACGTGCAAAAAAACTTTCTTGTGACGCATTTTTTTAACCCGCCCCGCTATATGCGTTTGCTTGAAATAGTCCCTAGCCAATATACCGATCCCGACATCGTATCGGGCCTGGCTGATTTTATAAGTCGTCGTTTGGGCAAAGGGATTGTCTATGCGAAAGATACTCCAAACTTTATTGCCAACCGGATTGGGGTCTACTCAATTTTTAACGGCGTTCAACATATGCTCGATCTGGAGATGACTGTCGAAGAAGTGGATAGTGTTGCCGGGCCGGCGACAGCTCGGCCAGGATCCGCAGCTTTCCGGACCAGTGATTTGGTTGGTATCGATACCTTGGTTCACATCTGTAAAAACACCTATGAATTGCTGCCAGACGATGAATGTCGCGAAACCTTTAAAGTTCCTGAATTCATGGAACAAATGGTTGAAAAAGGGCTGCATGGGAATAAGAGCAAGCGGGGCTTTTACCGTAAAGATCAGGTTGATGGAAAACGGATAATCTATTATTACGATTATACCAGTGGTGAGTTCAAGCCTGCCGAAAAGCCAAAATTTGCCTCAGTTGTTGCGGTCAAGATGGTTGATGATCCGGCACAAAAAATCAAAATGGTGGTTAACGGTCACGACAAAGGAGCCGAATTCGCTTGGCGTTCTTTGCGCGACACTCTGATTTATACCGTCAATCGTATCCCCGAAATTGCTGACGATATTATAAATATTGATAATGGGATGAAATGGGGATTCAACTGGGAACTCGGCCCCTTTGAGATGCTCGACGCGATCGGTGTGCAGAATTTTGTGAAGCGCTCACTAAAAGATGGAGTTGATGTTCCTGATTGTCTGAAAGATGTCGATTGCTTCTATCGCTACAACAATTCTGGTCAGCAGGAACACTATGATCTGATCGAGAAAACTTACCAGCAGGCCCCACGCATAGAAGGTCAAATCAATCTGCAAATCTTGAAAAAGGCCTCTGGGGTTGTCGAAAAAACGTCAAACTGTTCTCTTCTCGATTTGGGTGACGGGGTCTTTGGTTTTGAATTCCACTCCAAGATGAATGCTATCAGCGGCGATATTCTTGCCATGACTCACAAGGCGATCAAGCGGGCAGAAGAAGAGGGTGTCGGACTGGTTATCGGTAATCAGGGAGCAAATTTCTCTGTTGGGGCTAACTTGATGCTTCTTGCAGTTGCCATGGCGGAAGGGGCTTACGAAGATATTGATATGAGTGTTCGTGCTTTTCAGAAGGCCACGATGGCAGTGAAATACGCGAAGGTTCCCGTTGTCGCGGCTCCTTTTGGAATGGCTCTCGGTGGTGGCTGTGAATTTTCCCTCCATGCCGATGCGATGAATGCCTATGCCGAAACTTACATGGGGCTGGTTGAGATCGGGGTTGGATTGATCCCGGCAGGTGGTGGCACGAAGGAAATGTGTCTGCGAGCTGTTGAACTCGCCGCCCAGTTCGATACCGATGTCACCCCCTTTATTTTCAAAAACTTTCAACAGATCGGCATGGCAAAAGTCTCCATGGGGGCAGCTGAACTGAAAGAAATGGGCTATATGCGCCATGGCGACAGTATCAGTATGGATGTCAGCCGTTTGATTGCCGATGCGAAACAGAAAGTTTTGGCATTGGTAACCAATTACCGGCCACAAAAACTTGTTGAGAATGTTCCGGCCCCGGGGCGTGGAATTTCTGCGAGCATCAAGAGTCAACTCTGGAATATGAAGATGGGCGGTTTTGTCACCGAGTATGAGGCTGAGATGGGTGGAATTATCGCTGATGTCATTTGCGGAGGAGATGTCCTCCCTGGAACTCTGATTTCAGAAACATATCTGTTGCAGCTGGAACGACAAGCATTTCTTAAATTGTGTGGCAATAAAAAGACCGCAGAGCGGATTCAGCATATGCTGAAAAAAGGGAAACCGCTAAGGAATTAAATTTTGAATATTTGGAATATTTGTAGGGGCGACCCCCCCGTGGGCGCCCCGGGCAGGCACAGGGGCCTGCCCCTACGAATCCAATTTGAAGGAGAAAAACAATGAAAACTGCTTATATCCTTGCTGCTTACCGCACCCCCGGTTGCCGGGCGAACAAAGGGAAATTTAAAGATATGCGCCCCGACGATCTGGCTGCTGCCGCTCTTGCCGGGCTGATTGAGCGCACCAAAATCGATCCAATGCGGATTGATGATATCTTGCTTGGTTGTGCCTTCCCTGAAGGAGAACAGGGGATGAATGTCGCACGAATCGCATCATTGAAGGCAGGAGTTCCTTATCAGGTTCCGGCGCAGACGATCAATCGTTTCTGTTCCTCAGGGTTGCAGAGTATTGCGCTGGCCGCTGAGCGAATTATGGCAGGTTTTGCCGATTGTATTATTGCGGGAGGCACCGAATCGATGACCACTGTTCCTATGGGTGGTAATAAATATAGTGCCAATCCTGGCCTTGTTTCCGGTTGGCCAGAAACATTTGCCTCGATGGGGATTACGGCAGAACTTGTTGTCGATAAATACCAGATTAGCCGTGATGATCAAGATGCCTTTGCTGTTGATAGCCACAAGAAGGCAGCAGAAGCTATTGGCGCAGGGCGATTTAGTGACGAAATTATTCCCGTTGAGGTTGAAAAGACTACTATTGTGAAAGGGAAAGTGCAGAAAAGCACTGAAACAGTTTCTGCTGATGATGGTGTGCGTGCCGATACAACGATTGAGGGTTTGGCGAAACTCAAACCTGCTTTTAAACAAGGTGGATCGGTGACGGCAGGAACATCATCACAGATGACGGACGGCGCCGCCGCCGCTTTAGTTGTTTCGGAAGAGTTTCTCAAAGAGATCGGAGGCGAACCATTGGCACGTTTTGTTGCTTTTGCCGTTAAGGGTGTCCCCCCGGAAATTATGGGAATCGGACCTGTTGAAGCCATTCCGGCTGCTTTGAAATTGGCTGGTCTGAAACAGAGTGATATTGGCCTAATTGAATTGAATGAGGCTTTTTCTGCGCAATCTCTGGCGGTGATCAAAGAGTTAGGTCTCAATATCGATATGATCAATGTCAATGGCGGTGCTATTGCCCTTGGACACCCTTTGGGATGTACAGGAGCCAAGCTGACAGCAACCCTGCTACACGAAATGCAACGACGCGAACTGCGCTACGGTATGGTCTCCATGTGTATTGGCGGAGGAATGGGTGCGGCTGGGATTTTTGAAAAATTATAAGTTTGTCGGAGTGCTGCTTGCCACGCTCAGATAAATTTGAATTCAATTTATTGATAGTAAAGAGGTGAATATTATGGCTGGAAAAATTATGAAGGGTGGCGAATTTTTAATCATTGAAAGCAATTGTCAGGATATTTTTACCCCAGAAGATTTTACGGACGAGCAGCGTGCCATTGCTGAGACAACTGAGCAGTTTGTTGAAAATGAAATCATCCCGCACCACGATGAAATCGAGGCGCAAAATTTCGAGCACGTCGTTGAAGGGATGAAGAAGTGTGGAGAACTAGGTCTGCTGATGATGGATGCTCCAGAAGACGAGGGTGGTCTTGAACTGGATAAAGCAACCAGTATGTTGGTCGGGGAAAAAATTTCGTCAAGCGGTTCTTTCTCCGTGGCATTTGCTGCCCATACCGGGATAGGGACCCTTCCTCTGATTTATTATGGAACGTCAGAGCAAAAGGAGAAATATCTGGAAAAGATCATTTCTGGAAAATGGTGTTCAGCCTATTGTTTGACCGAGCCCGGTTCAGGAAGTGATGCGTTGGGAGCGCAAGCGTCTGCCATTTTATCTGACGACGGAACGCACTATATCCTCAACGGGACAAAGCAATATATTACCAATGGTGGCTTTGCTGAGCTATTCACCGTCTTTGCTAAAATTGATAAGCAGCACTTTACCGCTTTTCTTGTTGAGAAGAGTTTTGAAGGGTTGGTTGTTGGCAATGAAGAGAAAAAGATGGGGATTAAGGGAAGTTCAACCACTCAGATTATTCTCGATAACTGTAAAGTCCCAGTAGCAAATGTTCTAGGCGAAGTTGGCAAGGGACACAAAATAGCATTTAACTCTTTGAATATCGGTCGCTTCAAGCTTGGTGCTGGAGTCACTGGAGCCGCTAAAATGGCTCTGGCCGAGGGGATTCGCTATGCTAACGAACGTAAGCAGTTTAACCGTCCCATCTCTTCTTTTGGGGCGATTCAGGAAAAAATTGCCGACTTAACCGCATCGATCTATGCTTCAGAATCGTTGGTTTACCGGTTGGCGGGTTTGCTTGACGATAAGATTGCAACGATTGATAAGGGGGTTGATGATTATTACGATCAGTACCTGAAAGCAATCGAAGAGTACGCTCCCGAATGTGGTATTTCCAAAGTTTTTTGCAGTGATGTTCTGGCTAAGACAGTTGATGAAGTGGTTCAGATTCATGGGGGATACGGGTTTTGTAGCGAGTATCCTGCCGAACGTTACTATCGAGACGAGCGGATTAATCGGATTTTTGAGGGGACCAATGAAATAAATCGTCTCCTGACTTCGGGGATGATCTTGAAGCGGGCAATGAAGGGCGAGTTGCCGCTACAGGCAGAATCAATGAAAGCATTCGAGTCGTTGATGACACCATCCTTTGATGATGTGGATGAGGACATTCCGTTTATTGCTGAAAAAACCACGATCGAGAATTTAAAGACGCTGTTTTTAATCCTTTCGGGTGCCGGTGTACAAAAATATATGGATAAACTAGCTGATGAGCAGGAAATCCTTATGGCGGCATCAGATATTGTCATTCAGATTTTTGCGATCGAAAGTGCGGTTCTACGCGCGGAGAAGATCATTGATTCATTGAGTCCTGCCAAGCAGGAGCAGTTGCGAGCTGCAGTTAAGGTTGCTACTTTTAATGCAACCGAGATTGCTGCCAGTGCAGCTAAAAAAGGGGCTTATATGGTCGAAGAAGGGGATACGTTAATAATGATCCTTTCGGGAGTCCGCCGTTTTACGAAGTATGATGCAAGTGGTTTGTTGGCCGCAAAGCGCACTTTGGCTGTTGCGGCGAATGAAGCAGAAAAATATATTTTTTAATTGAAGAAATTATCGGCCGGGCACAGGGGCCCGTCCTTGCAGTTGCTTTGTTTGTTGTGTCGAGGAGCCCCCCCCATGGGCTCCTTTTTTTTGAGATAAGAAGAACAGATGATCCCCATTCAACACACCATAAATACTGAATACGTTGTTGGCCCAGTCCATTGTTACAGTGCTGAAATTAATGGTGATCTTGTCCTTTTTGATACGGGACCACCAACCGCTCACGCGAAACAATACCTACAAAATAATCTTGACTTAGATCGATTGAAGTATGTCATCGTGACCCATTGTCACATTGATCATTATGGACTGGCACGCTGGCTGGGTGAGGAAACTTCAGCGACGGTTTATCTCCCCTTTCGTGATCATCTGAAAATTGTTCGCCACACAGAACGATTAGAGCTGATGTCCGATTTACTACTGCAGATCGGTTTTAACCCCGAATTTTTAGAACGTTTCAGGGTCAGTATGGATGATGGTACGGTTTTTCCTCCTCTGCCTGAAAAATTTAAAATCATTGAAGAAGATCTCCCCCCTCATCTGGGTTTGACTTCATTGTCTTGCCCCGGTCATTCACAAAGTGACATGGTGTTTAGTCAAGACGATTGGGCTATTACCGGAGATGTTCTGTTGCAAGGCATTTTCCAGACCCCTCTGTTGGATGTTGATCTCCTCACCGGAGAGCGTTTCCTTAACTACCGTGCTTACTGTCAAAGTCTGGTCAAACTCGTCACGTTGCACGATAAAAAGATATTGCCGGGGCATCGACAAGGGGTAGAGAGCCTTGATCGTTGTCTCCTTTTTTATGTCAATAAACTTCTGGTACGAGCAGGGCGAATCAGAAATCTTCCTCCAAACATGACGGCTGCTGAAATTGTCACAAAACTCTTTAAGGACGATACGAAGCATCCTTTCGTCAGCTATTTGAAAGCTTCAGAAATTGTTTTTCTTCGTGATTTCCTTGCCCAGCCAGAACGTCTTAAAAGTGTCTTAGTCGAAGTCGGTCTCTTTTCTCAGGTTGAAGACGCTTATCTTGGCGCCGTTTCTTGATGAATTGAAGCAGAATGAATTTTTTACTGAAGAATGGATTTAAGTAATGGATGATAAAAGAGACTTTGTGGTGGTGTCAGAGGAAGATGGTATTTTAAAAATCTCCATTTCTCGCCCCGAAAAACGCAATGCTCTGACAATGGCCATGTATAGTGAGATGACCAGAGCGATTGAATCTGCTGAGGCTGAGATGCGAGTTCGTGCCATTTTGATTCATGGAACGGATACATGTTTTACCAGCGGTAACGATCTCCACGACTTTTCTCTGAATCCACCAGAGGGTGAAAATAGTCCCGTATTCTGTTTTCTACGAGCCATCTGTCAAGCAACAAAGCCGCTTGTTGCCATGGTCAGTGGTGCTGCGGTTGGGATTGGGACAACAATGCTGCTCCATTGTGACCTTGTTTATGCTGATGAGAGTGCCAAATTTCAACTTCCTTTTGCTAATCTTGGGCTCTGCCCGGAGGCAGCGTCAAGTTACTTGTTGCCAAAGTTAGTGGGCTCTTTACAGGCTTCGGAAATGTTGTTGCTTGGAGAAGCGATAGGGGCTGAAAAGGCGGCAGACATCGGTTTGATCAACCAAGTGCTTAACTCTCACGATATGCCGAGGCAGGTTTGGGATAAATGTGTCCAGTTGGCAGCACAGCCTCCTGAATCGATACGTCTGACGAAAGCGTTGCTCAAAGAGAACCAGTCCCGTATGGTTGCAGAAGTGATGAGTAAAGAGGGAGAATTGTTTTTGAGCCAATTAGCAAAGCCAGAAGCACAAGAGGCAATCAACGCCTTTCTTGAGGGACGTAAGCCGGTTTTTTTGTGAAATTTTTTTGATTATCTTAAGGAGTCGCAATGGGGCACCATGTTGGCAGTAAAAGTAGTATCGTTCCACTGATTGATCGTTTGAATAAATACCCGGTTGGGCTGCCTGACAACGAAAAGTTGCGTGAAATACTCTCTTTGTTATTTGCTGAGAATGAAGCATTTATTGCCTCCCGTTTTCCCCTCGAAGAGGCAACGCTAGAAGAGTTGACAAGGGCAACAGATATTTCTGGGGAGGATCTTCTCCCACAGTTGGATCGAATGTGTGACAAAGGTTTGGTCATGGATCTTCCCTATGAGGGGGAGACTTATTATCTGTTGTTGCCTGGGTTGATCGGGTTTTTTGAGTTAACTTTTATGAAAAACCGCACTGATCTGCCTAAGGAAAAGATCTCTCGACTCATGCAGGAATATTTGTATGAAAATCCTCGGAAAGGGATGGCGAAAGAATTTTTTGACAGTAACATACCCCTGACCCGCGCTTTGGTGTATGACGATAAAATTCCGACCAGTTCTACGGTAACCAGTTATGAAAATGCACGTGAGATTATAAAAGGGGCCGGGTTCGGTGCTGTTGGTCTTTGTTATTGCCGTCATAAAAAACATCACCTAGGCGAGGAGTGTATTAAGGGGGCTCCCATGGAGGATATCTGTATTTCTCTTGGCACTGGGGCAAAGTTTCTGGTTCGACGGGGTTTTGCGAAAGAGCAGACCACTGATCAATTGCTAGATATTTTGGATCGGGCGCGTCAGTTGAACTTGACTCATATCACCGATAATATTCGCCAGAAACCATCTTTTATTTGTAATTGTTGCTCTTGTTGCTGCGAACTGCTTATTGGGGTCCAATCGGGTTACTCTGATGGTGTTGCAAAAGCTCCTTTTCTGCTTAAAATTGATGAAACTCTTTGCAATGGTTGCGGCCTATGTCTTGATGCTTGTAACGTTGCGGCTCTGGAAATTGGCGAACAAAAAAGTTCTGTTCAGTTGCGCCAGGATGTCTGTCTTGGCTGTGGAGCCTGTATTAATGTCTGCCATCAGGGAGCTTTGTCGATGGTTGATCGTGGTAAAAAATATATCCCTCCGGCAAACCGTAGGGACATGATGAAGAAGCGTCTTTTTGAGCGTGGTAGGGCGACCCCTTTTATTGTGAGTGGGGTGAAGAAAAAAATTAGAAAACTGGTTAAAGTACAAACGAAGAAAACTCAAATTCCTTAAATTAAAATGGGACTGATGGCCATTACTGTTTTAGATAGTTGTACCGGTTGCGGTTCATGTTTTTCTGCTTGTCGTTATTCTGCCTTGAGCTTAGAAACAGAATTGCCTAGAGGGTTCGGCAGGAAGAGAGCCGTTGTCGACATGGATTTATGTCGTAACTGTAAGGGTTGCATATCCGCTTGCCCACATTTGAAAATTGTTTTTTCAAATGATTAATCATTTTCTTTCATTGAAATACAAAAAGCCCCCGTTGTAAGACGGGGGCTTTTGTTTTCTCAGATCAGATTGATCTTTATAGAGGACCGGAGCTCATAACGGTACTCAAATCTTCAATCTTGTTGTTCTTGATTCTCCAGTTATAGATATCTTGCATATCTTTAACAACTTGGAAAACCTGGAAGAACCCATGCCAGTGAGCGTAGTCAGGTCCGTTCATGGCAGCGCCATGACGGGCACGACGACCGGTATGGTGCCAGAGATAGTACATCAATTCCTGATATCCATCTTTCCATGGATCTTTCTTCAACAGACCCTTGGCAGCTAGATCTTTCTTCATTTTGACTGCTTCGTCCCAGTAGGTATTGTACAAAGCAACCGCATCATCCAACAGATCTCTGGTATTATTGGTATGACTTTCACCATGACAATTGATACAAACTTTCCGCATCAATTTATCACCTTTTACACCATCGCCACGGACACCGGTGCGAATTTCACTACGTTTGTGCACTAGGTCCCACTTAAGACGCTCGTTAACATTGTGGGTGGTTTCGAGCTCACCGATACCGGACATGTGACATACGGCACAGGTCGGTGCGCGATAATCGCCAGGTTGCCAGGTACCAGAAGCAGCTTCCCACTCCCAATCTTCTCCGTCGGTTGCAAAAATTTGACCGTGCTTGGACTCTAGATAAATTTCGATATGTGGATGGTCTGGACCTAAGTGACAGCTGGCACATGCTTCAGGCTTACGTGCTTCAGCAACCGAGAACTTATGCCGGGTATGGCATACGGTACAGGTTCCAACTGTTCCATCAGGGTACAAGGTGCCAACACCGGCCGGCCAAGTGCTGTTGATTGGTTTATTGTCAGGGCCAAGTTCGACAACTGAACCGTGACAGACGATACAGCCAGAATTCCGTGACGCTTCGTTAACATTGGATCCTGGTTCAACACCCAACCACTCAGCACCCTCATGATGTAATTGTAGCTTAATCAGAGCACCACCTGCCTTTTTCTCGTCATACACAGCATCACGAGACAGATTGGCATGACCACTCTTCATGAACTCATCAACTTCAGATGGGTGGCAGCGGGCACAAGTTGCCGCGGAAACCATTGGAGATATGAATATTTGACTCCCTTTTAAACCGGAGCACTGACTTGCCATCGGGGAGTTTGACTCCACAACGTGACAGTCATAGCAAGAAACACCAGCAGCAGCCATACTCCCTAGTTTCCAGTCTTCCATGATACCCGGAGTTTTATCGGCATGACATTCGATACATTTTGCCGCTTCTTCGGTGTAGCCACGCTTGATTTCAATCTTGCGTGGTGCCAAGTTCGGAGTGTTGGCAGCGAAAGCCATCCCGCTCCATACCAGCAGACAGGCAATGCTGATCAATCCAATTTTTCCATACATTTGTTTCACTTTAAGCCTCCTTTTTGTTTAGTTATTCTTCTGATGCGTAAAAATCTTCGACTGTCTGCAGCATATCTTTGTGGCCAACATGCATATGACATTCAGCACACATTTTGTTTGCCTCACCTCTTAAATACGATCGGTGAGCTATCAAGCCGCCGCTTGATATTCCCGGTGGGGTCAAATTGTGATGACAACGGTGACAGGCGCTGTCAAAAGTGAATTTGAGACGATTTGCTTCAGCGTTTGCAGCCCAATCGAAGCTTTTTCCATCGATTGTAATATTGTGGTAAATGTCACTCAATCCTGTCCTTGCCTTGGTGACAAGGTAATTCACAAAACCGTCATGTGGTAGATGGCAATCTACGCATTGTGCAGTAAAACCCTGTGGGTTTTTACCACCGTGGACAGAAGCTTTCCACGAGGTTCTAAATGGCTCCATGACATGACAACTGACACAGAATTCATCTGTGTTGGTTGATTCCACCATAAAGCCGGAAGCCAGAACCAGAACCATCGCACCCACAACGCCAAACATCGCTCCAAAAACCCACATCTTTTTAGCTGTGGACATCTTTGGCTTTGGGGTTCCTTTACTCGACATTCAATCACCTCCTTATTTGAGTGGCAGTCAATTGTACTTTTCGAGAAAAAAATCTTATAAAAAGAGTACTGTTATAAGTAATAGCAGGGCTTAGCTGAATAACAACAAGTTATTGAATATTGATTTCTTTGCAATGGATGTGCCACGGGAAAGTGTATAAAAATTAATAACATAGATTAATCTGAATGTTGTTTTTGTTACCGGAGGGTAGCCTTCATTCTTGTCTGTGTGTTACCGTTTGGTAGCAAACTCATCAAGTCCAGAGTATTCCATGGAAAAACAGGACCTTTCTCTATGCAATTAAAAACAAAACTGATCCTCCTGACCAGCTTGGTGGTTTGTCTTTCTTATGGGGTGACCTTTTATCGAACCTCCAGTTTTCAGGAAGAGTTGGTCGTTGAGCAAGCAACCCAACAAGCAAAAATGCTCTTTAATCAAATCCGCCTGACACGGCAGTGGGTTTCGGACCATAACGGCCTTTTTTTCGTCAAGACTTCTGGAGTGGAGAGCAATCCTTTTCTTCCCCATGGGGAAATTCAGGACAGTGAGGGAAACTGGTTAGTCAAGCGTAACCCAGCAATGGTAACTCGCGAACTGTCGGTGTACGCCGCACGGGAAGGGATGGGGCAATTTAATGTCACCAGCATGAATCCACTCAATCCTGATAATGCCCCCGATGATTTTGAACAGCGCAGTCTGGTTAAATTTGGCTCTGGTGCAAATGAAGCCATTGAGATCGAAAAAATTGAGGGAAAGCACCGCCTTCGCTATATGGCACCTTTGATTGTCGATAACAACTGCCTCGACTGCCACGATAATCAAGGCTATGTCCTTGGTGACATTCGTGGTGGAATGAATGTCACTGTCCCAATGGATTGGGCTTATGCAGAGATAAAAGAGAACAATCTCATGCTGTTGGGGATCGCTTTAGTAACGATTATTATTGTCTCTATCACCATTTACCTGTTGTTTGATTCACTGGTGGCGAGACGCTTAAAGTTATTGACAGATACGATGGATAGTTATCCTGATGAATCGGTCAGGGGACAGTTTCTTGGGATAGAAATAAATGATGAGATTGGGGTTTTGAATAAGCACTTTCGTGAGCTTTGCGATCGTTTTGAGATATCTCAAAACGATTTGAATGAAACCCGTGAGCAGGTTTTCCGCAATGAGAAGCAGGCGGCATTAGGGCGGCTAGTTGCAGGGATTTCTCACGAAATCAACAATCCCCTCGGAGGAATGCAGAACTGTATTCAAACCATGCAGCGGAATATGGATCACCCCGATTTGCAGGATCGTTATCTGACATTGCTGAACCAGGGTCTGCAACGCATTAAAGAAACTGTCCGACAATTGTTGAGTATCGGCAGGAAAGAGCCTCTCGAGATAAAAACGGGAGATCTCGACATGATAATTCGAGATTGTTTTGAGCTGACCTGCGTGGGGCAAAAGCAAATAGAGCTTAATTTCGAACTTGGGGTTGGTCAGCCTGTGACGACCGGGATCGAGGCTTTACGTCAGGTGGTGTTGAATCTAGCGGGGAATGCCGTTCAGGCGATTGGTAAAAATATCGGTGTTATTACAGTGGCTAGTTCTTTAAGTCGTGACAAAAAAACGATGTATCTTGAGATCTCTGATACCGGTCCTGGGATAGAAGCGGAATACTTAGATAAAATATTTGAACCATTTTTTACGACCAAAGAAGTTGGGGAAGGAACGGGTTTGGGTTTGTCCGTTTCTCACTCTTTGATCAAGCGTTTAGGGGGGGAGTTTTCAGCAAAAAATAATCCTGATAAGGGGGCTTGTTTTGCTTTGATGATCCCTTTGCAACAATCACCCGATAACGAGGCAAAGGGCAAAAAATGATCGCTCGAATTCTAGTTGCTGAAGATGAAGATATTATGCGTATAACCGTTCTTGATCACTTACGCAATCAAGGGTGGCAGGTCGATGAGGCAACGAATGGGTGTGAGGCGTTAGATCTGGTCAGATACAATCGTTATGACCTGATTGTATCTGATATTCGGATGCCAGGGCTTGATGGTGAGCAGCTTCTTGACGAGGTAAAGCAGCTGGCCCCGCGGACTGAAATGATTCTTATGACGGCTCATGGGAATACCGATGATGCTATAAATTGTTTAAAAAAAGGGGCTGCCGATTATATTTTAAAACCCTTTGATCTTGATGATTTAACTTTCCGGGTTCAGCGTTTGCTGAATATCCTGGCGATCAAAGCACGCTGTGTGTCACTGGAAAGTTGTTGTGGGCAGCGTCATCCTCTGATCGGATCAAGTGCTCCGATGCAGCGCTTACTCAGTTTGATCAGCCAGGTCACACAGACAGATTCGACAGTACTTATCCAAGGAGAAAGCGGCACCGGAAAAGAGTTGGTCGCTGCTGCGATCCATTACGAAAGTCGCCGCGAAGATAAAGCGTATGTCCGAGTCAATTGTGCGGCGATCCCGGCCGGATTGATGGAAACAGAGTTGTTTGGCCACGAAAAAGGGGCATTTACCGGAGCAGATCAACTCTCAATTGGAAAGTTTGAATTGGCAGATCAGGGGACGATTCTTCTCGATGAAGTCGGAGATATGCCACTTGCTTTACAAGTTAAATTGCTGAGGGTTTTGCAGGAGCAAGAAATAGAACGGGTTGGGGGGAAGGCTCCCATTAAGATTGACGTTAGGGTCCTTTGTGCGACGACAAAAAACCTCGCCGAAGAGGTGAAGAAGGGAACTTTTCGTGAAGATCTCTACTATCGTCTTCAGGTCATTCCGATTGTCGTTCCAACCTTAAGAGAGAGATTCGATGATATCGGGGAGTTGACCGGTTTCTTCCTGGAAAAATTTGGTGAAGAGAGAGGTTTGACTTTTACTTTAACCAAAGATGCAACTCAGGCTTTTAAAAACTACCCGTTTCCAGGAAATATTCGTGAACTTCGAAATATTTTGGAACGGATGACAGTTCTTGCCCCCGCTCCGGAGATTCAGATATGGGATCTTCCGATTGAGATTCGTGGAGTCAAGGAGGAAACGGAAGAGGAGACGGGAAACCTTGCTGCTGCAGTTGCGGCTGCGGAGAAGAAATGTATCCGAGGTGCTTTGGTGAAAACGAGTGGGAACAAAACTGAGGCCGCTGCACTCCTCGGGATTAGTCGGAAAAATTTGTGGGAAAAAACGAAGCAATATCAGTTGTGATGGCTTCAACAACAATTTACCTATTGGTAGGAAGGAATTGAAACGATGCTTTTTGTTATTCGCTGTCTCGATAAAAAAGATCATTTGCCTGTTCGTCAGGAGAACCGTCCGGCACATGTGGAGTACTTGAAAAGTTTTGGTGAAAAGCTTGTCGGAGCCGGAGCTATATTAGATGAAGATGAGTCCATGTGCGGCTCAGTTGTGATCCTTGATTTGGGAGATAAATCAGAGGCCGAAGCTTTTGCTGCCGGAGATCCGTATGCTAAAGCGGGTTTGTTTGAGTCGGCAACGATTGATCACTGGAATAAAGTCTTGCCTTAATTGTCTCATCTAGATAAGCCCCGTTAAGAAGATATGAACTAAAAAGACTGCTATCAACAGTAGTCTTTTTCAGTCTTTGACGGCCCCCTTTGCTTTGCTTTCCTTGAGGTTGTCTAACTGCGCCGGAGTGTTGAGATTGACAAGGGTCCGTTTCCAGTCACAGAGGTGTTGCTGAGGATCAAGGGCGTAAATCTGAATGCGTTGATAAAAATCATAAATGCGATACTGGTTTTTCTGTAACATGTGCTCCATCTGGACCAGGCAGCTTTTGTGGTAAAGGGCAAATACCGGTTCGTAACCATCCTTAGTGCGAGGGACAACAGCATCAACTCCATGACGATGCTGTAACAACAGGGCGACCATTCTGGCGTTGGGATAAGGCATATCGCACGGAGCAACAAAAATCCAATCTGTTTGTGCTTTTTGCAGGCCGGTATAGAGACCGCCGAGCGCACTTCCAGGATAGGTGTCGGGGATCGCCGGGATGTCTGCGGTCGCTAGGTCGGGGCGATCCCCGGCAATCATAACCGTGTTAAAAAACTGCTTTAATAAGTCGAGAGAGTGTTGAAACAATGGTTGGCCATTGAATTCTAGGAGAGCCTTGTCTTGCCCCATGCGGAGGCTTTTCCCCCCTGCCAACAAAACACCGGTTACGTCTGTGTGTTTGTGTTGTTGATTTGTGATATGCATAACGATTTTCTCTAAAAAGCACCAGTAGAACAGGTGCATCGCGTGAATACTTGCCCTTGTATCGGTCCCCTTATCCCATTAAAATACAAAGAAAGCTTTATTTTAGTTGTTTAGAAGTGATGAGTTTTGAGAGCGGATGAATTTCCCCATGTTACCAAATGGTCGCTTCTTTTCAAGTTGTAAGATAACAGTAGGGCGGAAATTTCCAGAAACTACCAGTTACCTATTAATTGATTGCTGAAACAGAAGTAATTTGCAATTATTATTCGTTATCTTGTCGGCTTGAAGCCAGTCTTCTGATTGTTTTGTTAGAGAAAATGGACATCATCTTTTAGCAAGTGAGCTTAAGGAAAAGTACTCAATGAAAAATATCACTGCCCTCATATTTCTTCTCAGCATTTTTTTCACTGCGGACTCTGTTATGGCAGTCGAGCATCTGCGTTTAGCCACAACTACTTCAACGGAAAATTCTGGTTTAATCGAGGAACTTCTTCCGCCGTTTGAACAAATCAACAATTGCAAGGTCGATGTCATTGCTGTTGGAACAGGTAAAGCGATCAAGCTCGGAGAGACCGGAGATGTTGATATTATTCTGGTCCATGCACGTAGCAAAGAGGACAAGTTTGTCGTAGATGGTTTTGGTGTTGATCGTCGTGATGTCATGTACAACGATTTTATTGTTCTGGGGCCCACAGGGGATCCGGCTGGGATTAAAGGGCAAGATGATGTTGCCGCTGCAATGGAGAAAATTGCTGCAGCGAAGTCAACCTTCGTCTCTCGTGGCGATGATTCTGGAACGCATACTCGGGAACTTCAGCTCTGGTCATTAGCCAATATTGTCCCTGCAGGGAATTGGTACTTAGAATCCGGTCGGGGAATGGGAGAAGTCATTATTATGGCCGGAGAGCGACACGGTTATACGTTGTCTGATCGAGGCACTTACCTTGCGTTTAAAGACAAAACGCCATTGCAGATTGTGGTTGAAGGGGACTCTCGATTATTTAATCCATACGGGGTCATTATGGTGAATCCGCAGCGTCATCCACATGTTAAAAAGGACCTCGGTCGGAAGTTTATGGACTATTTAACCGGGAAGCAGGCCCGGACATTGATCACTGATTTTCGTAAGGGTGGCGAGCAACTCTTTTATGTTGCAGAGTAGGTAGCTGTCCTTGAGCTTTTTGTACGATTCATTTCAGCTGGCAATGAAGCTGATCTTCAGCTTTGATGGCGAAGTCCTGACGACTGTTTGGACTTCGCTGTATACATCCTCAATTGCCATTCTCCTTGCCTCTCTGATTGGGATACCAGTAGGGCTATCTCTGGGAACTTGTCGCTTTCGTGGGCAGAGAATCCTAATTACATTGTTGAACACATTGATGGCACTACCAACGGTTGTGATTGGTTTATTGTTATTTGGAATTCTTAGCCGGCAAGGGCCCCTAGGCCATTTGAGTCTGCTTTTTACTCCTGTTGCAATGATCTTGGGACAAGTGATTCTCGCCACACCGATTGTTGCTAATTATGTTCATGCCGCTGTTGCCGGGGCAGACAACCGAATTATGGCAACGGCCCTGACACTGGGGGCCTCTCGTCGACAAGCTGCTTTGCAGTTATTGCAGGAAGTCCGCTTTGGAGTGATGGCTGCTGTGATCGCTGGCTTTGGCCGAGTGATTGCTGAGGTTGGTGTGGCGATGATGCTTGGGGGGAATATCCGTGGAACAACCCGGACAATGACGACCGCTATCGCTCTGGAAACGAGCAAGGGCGAGTTTGCTTTCGGTTTGTCTCTTGGCCTTGTGCTGATGGCTGTGGCTCTGTTTGTTAATCTCGGACTTAACTTTTTCCAACAACGGTAAGGCGATGGCAACGATTTATTCTCTAAATCATATTGAAGTCTTCCTTGGTGAATCCTTTTGTCTAACGGTTCCTCATCTCGATTTTGAATCGGGGGAAATTCATGTTGTGACCGGATCAAATGGCGCGGGTAAAAGTACTTTGCTGCGGACGTTAGCGTTGTTAACTGTGCCTCAAAAAGGAACTCTGTCTTTTATGGGGGAGAATGTTGAAATGTCTGGCCGTGGTTTACTTCAACAAAGACAGAAAATAACCCTTGTTGAGCAATCCCCCTATCTGTTGCAGGGAACAGTTTTTACTAACCTTGCCTTTGGTTTGAAAGTTCGAGGTTTTCAGCGTGAAGAGCTACGAGATAGAGTTACAAAAGGACTAGCTGAGGTTGGTTTAGAAAACTTTTCTAAGCACCGGGTCAAAGAGCTTTCGGGAGGGGAAGTTCAACGGGTGGCTCTAGCGCGCGCCATCGTATTGAATCCCACTGTTTTGCTCCTTGATGAGCCGACGGCAAACATTGATAGCTCTGGCGTATCTGGGTTTGAAGAACTTATTTGTCGTCTCTCTGATTCTGGGATGACAGTTATCATGTCGACTCATGATTCCACTCAGGCAGAACGTTTTAATGGGAAAAAAATCCGGATAAATGAAGGGCAAGTTCTCGAAATTTCATAGTTTGTGGAGGTTGCTCCTGATTTATCGAGGACCCTTCTTGTTGCTTGTACTATCTCTTACTTCTCGATAAATCAATATTTTTTAATCGTCTATTTTAGTGTCGTATGGGAGGAAGGGTTTCGTAATTTAGACGCTGGAGTCTGTGAAGTTCTCTGGAAATTTTATTACGGTAGAATGTGCAGCATCTGTAAACCATCATAAAAGAGTTTTCCTGCAAGAATGATCAAGCATAAACCAAGGCAGCGGAGAATTGTCCGGTAACTGCTTCCCGTGAGGAAAACCCTTGATTTCTCAGTGAGAAGAGCGACGCTAATTTTAGCCCCAATGAGACAAAGGTAAAAACCTCCTAAAAAAGCAAAACCGTATAATGGATCTCTATGCAGAGCATTTGTCATTGAGGGAGCGCCGATGCTGATCCAGAATAGATAGGGGTGTGGACTTAAAAAATTAGTGAGGATTCCTTTTGTTAGTGATCTTGGTTTAACGGTTTCAAGATTCAGAACAATGCTTTGAGTTTTAAGGCCTTGCCAGCCAAGAAACAGCAGAAGCAACCCACCGCCGAGAGAAATAAGTCCCAAAGCAGCATAGGAGTCAGTGAGTTTTGCTATGATAACGAGTGAGATCAGAACGATGGGTAGGTCAGTGATTATTGGAGCTAAAGCAACTTTGATTCCTGAACGGATATTATTCTGAAGAGTTTCAGAGATGACAAGGGTGAGTAGGGCCCCAGGGGCGAATCCTGCAGAAAGTCCGAGAATGATGCCAATTGTGAGGAAGTGTATCATCGCTTTGTTTCCTGTTGAATGTCTTCTCGGATGGGTTTGATTCTATTGGTTGAGGAAAACAGTTTTGATAGGTGCTGGGATAGCCACGGGTTTCCCTTTCTTTGGATCAAAGCAGACCATAACGGTTTTTGCTTCTGCAAAAGTTTTTTTGTTGCCATCGTGGATTAGATAACTGAAGCCAAAACTGGAACGTTTGACTTGATCAACAGAAACGGTCACTTGCAGGGAATCATTTAACACAATCGGGAGGCGATAGTCACATTCGGCATGTGTGACTAAAAATGTCAGTTGGCCGTCGAGAAAATCCCCGAAACGTTCTTGAAAGAGTTTGATCCGGGCTGTTTCGAGATAGGTAAAGAAAACGGCATTGTTGACATGGCCATAAGCATCAAGGTCAGAAAAGCGAACCTCAATGGTGGTCGTGTATTTAAAATCGGACATCGCTAACTGACCTCAGAGGATTCGCCCTGAAGGATGTCAAAAATTCGCAAACGGTAATCGACTATTTCCTTTCGTAGTGAAGCCAAATTGGCAATTTTTTGATCAATCTTTCCGATATGGGTATCAAGAATTTCCAAAAGCTTTGGTGTGATGGTTCCAAAAGATTGCTCATTGATGTCAAAGTTCTTGGCCAGTTCCTGCATCTCTTTGAGTGATATCCCAAGTTCTTTGAGCTTGAGAATAAATTTGAGTCTCAGAACATCGTCTCTGTTGTAGGTGCGAGTCCCACCTCCCAAGCGCTCAGTTGGGCCCATCAGGCCAATCTCTTCATAGTAGCGGATGGTACGAGTGGTGATGCCAAGGTTTTTTGCTAATTGACCAATCTGGATTGATTTGCCAGCTTCTGTCTGCATAATAGATGACCTTTACGTAATATTTTTAATATGAGTATCATCCTTGTCTTTGGCCTGTCAATAATCATATAACTCTTTGCAGACACAGAGAAAATTGAGACATTGAAAATATAATAGAATGTTGTTATATTTTGTATTAACCCTTACGTAAGCTTTTGGGGAAAGTGAAACCCCTCTTCAAAAGCTTATTAAACTCTTTTTTGCGAGATACATTCACTATGGAATCTACCCGCGAAATTTATTGGAATGTTGGTCACGGTGCCGCCACTTTAGTGCCGATGTACGTTCTTAGTTTCTTTGCTATCGCAATCCTTTCGTATGCCTTTTATCGGCGGCTAAAAATTTATAAACAGGGACAGACGCTTGATCGTACCGATCGCTTGCCGCAACGGATAGCTGGGATGATTCGAAACGTTTTACTGCAAAGTAAAGTTCTTAATGTCCGTGGGCCGGGGTTAGCCCATGCGCTGTTCTTCTGGGGTTTCTTTATCTTGTTTCTTGGGACGTGTTTAATAGTGCTTCAGGCCGATTTTACCGATTTATTCTTCGGTGTTAAATTTCTCAAGGGGCCGTTTTACCTGTTCTTTTCTCTGATTCTTGATATTGCCGGACTCATAGCGATTCTCATGCTGATTGGTTTGCTGATCCGTCGTTACGAGATCCGTCCTGCGGGTCTGGAAAATAGTGTTGATGATCTTATTATGCACGGATTGTTGCTGACGATCCTGATCAGTGGATTTGTTATCGAAGGCATTCGGATGGCGGTGACCGAACTAGGCACTTCGTTGGCATTATGGTCTCCCGTTGGTTTGGGGGTGGCAAAACTATTCTCTGGCATGGAGGAGTCGACACTTTTGGCGCTGCACAGCAACCTTTGGTGGTTGCACCTGATGATCGTTATTGTCTTTATCGCCATTATCCCCATGACGAAGTTTCGCCATATTTTTACCACCAGTGCTAACTATCTTTTCACCGACCTTGGCCCAAAGGGGCTGGTTCCACCTCTTGACATGGAAGATGAAGAGGCCGAGAGCTTTGGTGCTGCCAAAATAACCGACATGACTTGGAAGGACATTTTTGATGCCGATGCCTGCACCAGTTGCAAACGTTGTCAGGATCGCTGTCCTGCTTGGGTGACCGATAAGCCTCTCTCACCGATGAAAATAATTCAGCAAATTGGTGAAATTGCAGAGATTAACCCAACAACACCACTGCTTGATAAAATAGACAAAGACGCTATTTGGTCATGTACGACCTGCCGGGCTTGTCAGGAGATCTGTCCCGCTAGTATCGAACACGTGAATAAAATAATCGATGTACGCCGTAATCTGGTGCTGATGGAGGGAGAGTTCCCCGGTGAAGAAGTGATGGCTGCGATGGAAAACACAGAAGTTAATGGAAACCCCTTTGGCCTTGCGTTTGCCAGCCGTGGAGATTGGGCTGAAGGGCTTCCGCTTGTCACTTTGGGAGAAAGCAGTGATGTCGATATCCTTTATTTCGTTGGCTGCTATGCCTCTTTTGATAAGCGGAATCAGGCTATTGCCAAAGCTTTTGTAACGCTCTGTGATGCGGCAGGTGTGAAAGTTGGTATCCTTGGTAAGGAAGAAAAATGTTGTGGGGAACCGATGCGGAAGATGGGGAACGAATATCTCTATCAAATGCAGGCGAGTGAAAATATCGAACGGTTTAGCAACTATGCTCTTAAGCAGATTGTGACGACCTGCCCACACTGTTTTAATACCTTGAACAAAGATTATCGCGATCTGGGGATGGAGATTGAGGTCAAACATTATACTGATTATCTGGCAGAGTTATTGGAACAAGGGAAGTTTAAGCTGACCCCGCAATCTTTTGACTGCACCTATCACGATTCCTGTTATTTAGGGCGTTATAACGATATTTATCAGACTCCACGAACTCTTCTTGCCGCAGCAGGGGGGAAGCTGACTGAGATGGAAAAGCATGGCACTGAATCCTTCTGTTGCAGTGCCGGTGGTGGACGTATTCTAGCTGATGAAAATATGGGTACTCGGATTAGTGAAAAGCGGGCTCAGATGGCTGCAGAAACGGGAGCACCAATGCTGATTTCCAACTGTCCCTTCTGTCTCACCATGTTTGAAGACGGAATTAAAGGGGCAGAGCTGGATGAACAACTGCAGCCAATGGATCTGGCAGAAATTTTAGTTGAACGACTTGATGGATAAATTATCAAAGGAGAAAAATGATGAAAATACTTGTCTGTATCAAGCAGGTTCCCGACATGGAATCCAAATTTAAAGTTAATGCTGCAGGGAATTGGTATGAAGAAACCGATCTTGCTTGGCGGATGAATGAATATGATGAGTATGCTGTTGAGCAGGCCGTTCAGTTAAAACAGCAGGTGGGTGAAGCTGATTTAACTGTGCTCTGCATTGGCCCCGAACGAGTTAAAGAGACAATGAAAAAAGCTTTAGCGATGGGGTGTGATCGTGGTTTCCATATTGGTGATGATGAGAATCATCTCAAAGATCCCTTTGCTATTGCAGCATTGATTGCAAATTATGCACAAGATCAAACTTTTGATTTGATTTTTACTGGAATGCAGTCGCAGGACCGTGGCAGTGCTCAGGTTGGAGTTTTGGTTGCAGAAATGCTGGGCATACCAAGTTTAACCACTCTGGTTGAATTCAGCTATGCCGATGGGACGATTAATGCCAAACGTGAGCTCGAGGGTGGAATCAAAGCGAAGGTCAGTTGTGCCACGCCAGCTTTAGTCACCTGTCAACTTGGTTTGAATACCCCACGTTATCCAACTCTGCCAAATATTATGAAGGCGAAGAAGAAAGAGATGATTTCAACTCCAGTTGCTGAACTTCATCCTAAAGATCCATTGCTTGAGGTATTGCAAGTTGCACCACCAGAGAAAAAGGGGGGTGGGTTGATTCTTGAAGGCGATCCTGCGGATCTGGCAGATCAAGTGATCAAGATGTTGAAAGAAAAAACGACTGCTTTAGCATAGGAGAATCGGATGAAAACATTACTCGTTGCAGAATATAGAGATGGAAAGTTGCTTGGCACTAGCAGTGAAATGATCAACTTTGCTTCGTTGTTGGGAGCAGATAGCGCCATGTTTATGGTTGGTTCTGAAAATTCGTTACCAGATTATAATGGCAAACTCTATTTGGCAGATATCGGTCAGGCTGGTGAATTCAATCCGAG
>JADGDX010000027.1 GCA_016744675.1 Desulfuromusa sp.
AATTTTACAGCCTAAAGTTTCAATCATAAACTTTCGAGATTTTCTGTCAGAGCCACGAAGCGGCTTCTGTCTTTTATTGTTGCATCATTATGTTGTTAACCCACATCAAGGAGAACAGAAAAATGAAACAAGTTGTTAAAGTTCTGTCGCTACTTATCGTAGCAACCATCGCTTTCAGTGTCCCGGCATTTGCAAAAAAAGACCGTATTGTTTTCGGTGGTGGCCCAGCTGGTGGTACCTTCCAAACGGTTGCCAACGCAATCCAAGTCTATGCTCCAGTTAAGGCAATTGATTCAATCAATGTAAAAGCACAATCTTCTGCAGGATCAGTAGAGAACCTCCGCAAAGTCAACTCCGGGAAGATGGACTTTGCAACTGTTTACTCTGGTCACGTTTACCTTGGTGCCAATGGCATGATGAAAAATGATGCCAAAAAATACACCGATGTGCGTGCAGTATCCTTTCTCTACGGTGCCCCTGCTCAATTGGTTGTTAAAAAAGACTCCGGCATTAAGTCAGTTAAAGATCTAGTCGGCAAAAAAGTTGGTGTTGGTAACGCCGGTTCAGGTGCCTTCGCTAACTGCGAGTTGTTCTTCAGCCACATGGGTGTTTGGGATAAAATTGAGCGTAACGCCATGGGTTACAACGATGCTGCTGCTGCTTTCGGCAACAATCAACTTGACGCCTTCTGGCTCTTTACTGCCTTCCCTTCAGGTGCTGTTATCATGGCTGCCCAAACCAACGACATCGCTATGATCGACCTCGGTGCTGATGCAGAAGCTTCAGGATTCTTTGCAAAATATCCTTACTTCGGAAAACTTGCTGTTCCTGCCGGCACCTACAAAGGTGTTGACACTGACACACCTGCATTCCAAGACTCAGCTCTTTGGGTTGCCAACAAAGACGTTTCCGATGATGTTGTTTACAAGCTTCTCTCTGCAATCTACACCCCTGAAGGCCTAGCTCACATGGTAGCTCAAAAGAAAACCTTCAAGGCCATGTCAGTCGCTAAAGGTGCTGATGGCATCGTCACCCCAATGCACCCAGGCGCAATCAAGTTCTGGAAAGAAAAAGGCGTTCTCTAAGCCATTCTCTTGACTTGTCGTTCATTCGGGGCAGGGCAAAATGCTCTGCCCCGATATTTTTGTCAACTTGGGAGTAAGAAATAGTGAACAATCCACAAAGCTAATAGCTAATTTGTTCACTATTCCATGCTCCCCAGCAAGAAACATCACTCATCAATGAAAACAGAGGTCTCCCGTGTATAATGAACTAAATAAAATTGAGCAGATCTTTTTTGATATCTGCGCCATTTTCCTACTGTTATTTTACTCCTATGCGGCAGTGATTTCTCCTGCATCAACCCAGTTTCACCGAGGTATTTACGTCATTATCACCTACATCCTTGTCTTCCTCTTGTACAAATGCAAATCAACGTTGATGCGGGTTGTTGACTACCTATTGATCGCCGTTTCGGTCGTAACAATAGCGTATTGGATGTTTAATTTCGAAGCGATCAACTACCGAACTGGTGCGGAAACAACACTGGACATGGTCATGGCCGTTGCTGGTGTATTGATTAGTATTGAGCTAGCACGACGTGTCGTTGGTAGTGTTTTTGTTATTATCGGAGTCGCAATGCTAGCCTATGGCGTTTTCGGTGACTCTATGCCTGATCTTATTTCGCATGCAGGAGCAACCTTCCCTGAACTTTGCGTCTCAATATTTTATAAGAGTGACGGCATCTTCGGCATTATGGCAAATGTCTTAGCGACCTATATTATCCTCTTTGTTTTGTTCGGTGCGTATTTGGAAAAATGTGGAGCGCAGAAGTTTTTTATCGACTTCCCTCTCGCTGCTGTCGGTCATAAAATCGGTGGGCCAGGAAAAGTTGCCGTTATTGCCTCCGGCCTTTTCGGGTCTATCTCAGGTAGTGCTATTGCAAATGTCGTTTCAACCGGTGCCTTTACCATCCCAATGATGAAAAAGGCGGGCTTCAAGCCACACGTCGCTGGCGGCATTGAGCCAGCAGCTTCGATAGGTGGGATGTTCATGCCACCTATCATGGGCGCCGGCGGTTTTATCATGGCCGAGCTAACGGGTCTTCCTTATTCGAGGATTATGCTCGTTGCACTCTTCCCCGCATTTATGTATTTCTTTAGTGTTTTCGTCATGGTTCACTATGTCGCAAAAAAAGATAATGTTGTTGGCGAAAAGTCTGAACATAGTGCGATGGAAATATTTAAGAAAGAATGGTTTTACACAATTCCCTTGGTCACAATTACAATCTTTATGCTCTATGGCTATTCCCCTGGATACTCTGCAATCCTTGGTCTGATCTCCTGTATTGCCATTTCATGGGTGAGAAAAGATACACGCATTGGACCAAAACAATTTCTTGAAGCAGCACGCAACGGAACTGAAAGCAGTCTTAAAATCGGAGCAACCGTCGGAGTTATTGGTATCATCATCGGCGTTTTGACTTACAGCGGGCTGGTCCTCACTTTTGCTGATATTGTTATCAATCTTGCTGGTGGCTCGCTTGTCATGACAATCTTGCTTATTGCTTTAGCATCACTTGTCCTCGGAATGGGAGTTCCTGTCACCGCCGCCTATTTAATCACCGCTGTTGTTGCAGTTCCCGCCTTGACACACCTTGGTGTCAACGAGCTGGCTTCACATATGATCGTTTACTGGCTGTCGCAAGATTCCAACATTACACCACCTGTCTGTATTGCGGCATTTGCTGGAGCAACGATTGCCGGGGCCAACATGTGGAAAACAGCTTTTTCTGCCTTCAAATTTGCTAAGTTTCTTTACCTCGGGCCGCTCTTGTTTGGATTTGTTCCTGGCTTTTCTCTCACTGGTTCATCAACAGACATCATCAAGGCCTTTGTCTTTATCCTCATAGGTACTTGGATCTATTCTTATATGCTCAGCGGTATCTGGTTAAACACTTGGTTTGGAATGGGCAAAGACAAAGCCGCATAATATTATTATACTAAGAACAACAAAAAGACCTCTCAGCTTTCTGAGGGGTCTTTTTTTGATTATATTGCGGCCCATCTTTCAACAACCTCCTCCTGCAAGAGTATGTTACAATTCAGTCACTTTTGATTAACATGGGAATGGGGATACTATGAGACAGCAATTTTTTAATGGGATTTTTATTCCATCTCAACTGGGTAAGCAAAAGACCAAATATTTTTTTCTTCTCGCAGCATTCCTGCTGCTTCTCTTTGTCGGATCTCTTCTGGGTTGCGCTAACCACAAAGCTCAGACTCAACAGCTATTGTCAAAAGACTACCAAAGCCTATCTGATGACAATCTAACTCTCTATTATTATCAACTAGAAGATCAAATTGAGATTGTAGAACAAAAGAAAAGCCATACTTCCATCAGTCTAGGGCTTGGCTTGGGGAGTTTCGGCCGTCACAGTAGAGGGAGTGGAGGGGTCGGGATCACAACAGGTGAAAGCAAAAAGGGAGTTGCTTCCGAGCTGAGAAATCGCCGCAATGAAGTTAAGTTAGAACTGCGCCATCGCGGGATTACCCCATAGGTCTTTTTAGAGACCATCTTCGGTCAAGACGATTGGTGCTTCGAGATAACTCTTGATTGTCCCAAGAAACTCAGAGGCATCCGCTCCGTCAAGAACGCGATGATCCGCAGAAAGAGTCAGACGCATCATCAGCGCAACGTTTGGCCCTCCTTGATTGTCAACGACAAATTCGCCCTTCACGGCACCGACAGAAAGAACAGCCGCTTGCGGTGGCGTTATAATTGCCCCGAAAGATTCAACGCCAAACATACCCATATTTGTTATAGTGAAAGTCCCACCGCTCGTCTCATCTTCAGTCAATGAATTTCCACTTGCTGCCTTTTCTGCCAACATCTTCGATTCCGTACTAATTTGACGCAGAGTCAGGTGAGGACAATTGTGCAAGACGGGATAATACAACCCTCGGTCTGTTGCAGTTGCCATCGCAATATTGACTTCAGAAAGCTCGACTCCCTGCTCTCCGTTCCAAGTTGCATTAACCCATGGATGTTCAACCAAAGCTCGCGCAGTCGCGGCAATTATAAAATCATTAATTGTCACATCAAGTTCACGATACAAGCGCACGACATCGGTCATATCTACAGCAATCGTCACATATACATGAGGAATTGTTTGCCAGGCTTTTTCCATTTTACGTGCAAGAAGGCGGCGTATTTTAATCGATTTTTCGCGTTCAGGATGATGATCGGAAGATACCTTTTGAGAGTATAGAGAGTTCCCATTGCCACTGGCGTTCTGGCACTCCTCTCTATCGCCAACAATACTTTTTCTTTTCGAACTACTGTCATTCAAAGGCTCAAGATTGATCCCAAGCTCTGTCGCCAAATTTTGTGCAGCAGGTGACACGTCGAATTGGTTAACATCATTATTATTTGATTCCGTCATACCTTATCTCCTCTTTTTAATGATCAACGTATCAACAACAGTTAACCGTTTCATTGCACACCCCACAACGTCGACAGCCTGGCATGCAGGGAGGCGTTGATTTTTCCTGCTGAGCGCGCAGATATTCTTGCCACAAATAGTGTCGTTCAACCCCTATATCAATAATTTCCCAAGGGAACCTTTCATCCTCACCCCGTTCACGTGTCACATAAAAGTCTAACGACAGATCAGATTTTCTACATAATTGCTTCAAGTTTTGACCAGCGGCGAGTGCAGGAAGCATCTTCCCAATACGTCGATCGCCACGAGATAAAAAAGTTTGTAAAGTAGCTGCACGGAGCGATTCATGGTTCATTCGTGTATTAGGGATACGTGATATAGCTGATTGGAGATAACGTATTTTCTTCTTAAGTGTTTTTTCCTGCTCCATTCCTCCCCACTGAAGAGGAGTGAAGGGCTTGGGGATAAAAGGATTAACGCTCAAAGTGAGATGTCCAAGTTGTCCCCGTTTGCGACCAGCCTCACGCCAGATCATTGCTATTTTCTCTGTCAAAGTAATGATAGCATCAATGTCGTTCTGCTGTTCTTCAGGAAATCCGATAATAAAATAGAGCTTAAGGTTTTTAATTCCACCGTCAGCCAAGAGCTTAACCGATTCAAGAATCCGTTCTTCATCGATCCCCTTATTGATATAGTTACGCATCCGCTGACTCCCAGCTTCGGGAGCAATTGCGACAGACTTATGCCCAGCCTTATGTAAATTGTCAACTTCTTCAGCAGTTAATGCATCAAGTCGAAGACTTGACATCGAAATCTGACCATTCTTTTCTATTATGCCCTGCTGTAACGCTTTAATCTCAGAATAATCAGCAACAGCAGCAGCGACTAAGCCAATCCGGTTGCGATGACAAAGACCAGCATCAACCTGATCTAAAAGGTTATCCAAACTGCGTTCACGCGGAGGAAGGTAAACAAATCCAGCAGCACAAAACCTACAGCCGCGCGAGCAGCCGCGTGAAACTTCTGTTAATGCCATATTGCCGAACTCTGTCTCTTCGGCCTGAATAAAGCTACGGCTAGCAGATTGGTCCAAGTCATTTAAATATTGCCTGATAACACGTGTTGGAGCAGACTCATCATTCTTAACAGAAAGCACTCCACCACTTTCAGCGTAATCAGGCTGATAAAGACTTGGTACGTAAATCCCAGCAATTTTGGCTAAATTTCGAAGATGTTCTTTACGCCCAACATCCGTCCCGATAAGACACGTCATCAATGCAGGAAGAATCGGCTCTGCTTCCCCAACAGCGACCAAATCGACAATATCAGCTAAAGGTTCTGGATTGATAAAAGCACAAACCCCTCCCAACAAAACCAGCGGGAAAGATTCGTCACGATCAGACGAGTAAAAAGGAATATTTGATAAGCCAAAAATACGTGGAAGATTAAGGTAATCATTTTCGAATGATACTGAAAAAGCAATCAGATCAAAGTCACTGAGTCGGTGTCCTGATTCCAGAGAAACGAGTTGGTTTTCATCAGCCTCAGGAAGAAAAAAACGTTCGCACAAACAATCATCACGCTGATTTAATAAATGATACACGGTCAAAAAACCAAGATTACTCATCCCCTGGAAGTAAGTATTGGGATAAACCAGAGCAATCCGGTATCGACCTTCATTCCAACGATGACGACTGGTTCCGTATTCCTGGTCTAACCTAAGTTTTTTTGGTTGAAATTGTTTTTTAGACATAGTGACATTTAAACACAACTAAGGACCCAAAGAGTAGCAACTGGGAAGATATCAATGGTGATCACTTAAGTAACTTTGAGATGACTTCTTGATATTTAGTCTCAATGACATGGCGTTTCTTTTTGAGAGTATTAGTCAATTCTTCACCCATCTTAAATTCTTTGTCTAAAAAATGGATGCTTTGGAGCTTCTCAAAAGGCTTAAATCCATACTTTGGGTGTAAAAGGCGATTAATTTCTGACTTGACACGGTTAAGACTTTGTTTATCAACCATCAACTTGTCGGTTGAATCAGATCCTTGTTCAATTTTCCCACTAACAAACTTTCTAAGCTGTTCAAAATCAGGAACTATTAAAGCACCAAGACCCTTTTTATCCTGTCCAACAAGCACTGCATCACTAACAAAAGGGAGTTTCGTTATCGCCGATTCAATCCTGCTTGGGTCGATATTCTCTCCGCTGGCTAAAACAATAACTTCCTTTGAACGACCTGTAATGACCAATTCCCCAGTCAGCGTAAGTTTACCAAGATCACCCGTCTTAAAAAATCCATCCTCGGTAAAAGCTTTGACATTCTCTTCGTCATTATCATAGTAACCTGGGAAAACCTGTTCTCCACGAACTTGGATTTCTCCAACCTCTCCAGCTGTCAACACATGACCCATTTCACCAACAATCCTAAGATCGGTGTTTTTCGTCGGAGGCCCAAGAGTACCAAAGACCTCACAATGAACTGATCTTCCGGCAATTGCAGGAGCGCACTCCGTCATCCCATAGGCATTCACGATCCTTATGCCAATTGCATCAATCCACTCATCAAGATATGGGGGCAAACTTCCACCACCACTGATAGCCATTCGTAACCGACCACCAAACTTTTCCTGAACTAACTGTAGTTTCTTTTTTGCAAAAAGGGCAAAAGGGGTCAACAAAACAAACAAAATAATTGCTTTAATTTTCTGCCAAAAGCTCTTTATTGGTGATTTTCTTTCATATTGTGGCAATTGGTTACAGATAACACGGCGCAAATGATTATAACTAGATGATATCTTAACTAAAGTTTTAAATATTCGTGCCTTGCGTTGACTCTGTTTTTCAAGGGTTTGATTGATTTTAGTATACATGGACTCCCATAGTCTGGGGACAGTCGCAACTAAAGTGGGTTTATAATGCTCAAGGTCCGAAGCAAACGTTTTAACTGAGGAGTAGACCGTACAGCAACCATTAGAAATAGCGAGATATTCGGCTGCGCGCTCGAAAATATGCCAACTTGGCAAAATTGAGACCCAGCGATCTTCTTCCCGAAGATCTATCAAATCAGGGAGGATACGTACGTTATACATAATATTACGGTGTGTGAGAATGACCCCCTTCGGAGTACCCGTTGTCCCTGATGTATATATGAGGGTAAAGGTGTCATCTAGAGTAATTGCATAGCGCTGCGCAAGAAAGTGGTCAATATCCTCAGCATTAATCGACCGATCTTTGAGAATATCGTTGTAACTATAAATATTGTCGAACCAACGGTGAGTTTTTTCACCCTCGATAACAAAAATTGCTTTTAGGTTTTTTAACCCTTTGAGCATTTCCTCGTGAGCTTTAAGTAATTTCTCAGTTTCAATGACAAGAAATTCACATTCTGCATGCTGTAAAATAAATTCCAACTCACGTGTGGGGGTATCACTCCCCCGAGGTATGCTGATTGCTCCAAGTGAAACAAGGGCAAAATCGGTAACAATCCATCCATAGCGATTATCAGAAAGGAGCATAACCTTGCTCCCTTTACTGATTTTACGCGAGCTAAAAGCCTTCGCAAGAATCAAAGAATCATCAAATAACTTCTGATAACTGACCTCAAACTCAACATCAGAGGAGCGATAGACAAAAGCAGTTCTTTGGGCATACTCAAGACTGCTATTAAGCAGCATGTCATACAAAGTACTTTGTGGAAGAGCGGTATCTGGCATTGAAACGACCTTCTTAAGATTCGATTCTAGTCAATATTCTCAGTTTTATAAATGTAACATTCTATTTGATTTACATCGAGTGATTATCCAATAGTCTGCAATGAGACAAAAAAAAGGGACCACAATGTGGCCCCAGTGACGAGGGAGTCGTCGGGAATTCATAATAAAGTACAGAAAGCTGTACATCTGCCGGGCGGAGAACCGGCTTGCATCACAATAGAAAATTCATAAAACGAACGGACCGAAACTTACGTGTTAAAAACTACGATTAATCTACTCTTCGGCGCAGAAATGTTGGGATATCAAACTGCTCGTCATCAACAAACAAATCGTGGGCATGCTGTGCATTATCGCGTGAACGACGCCCAGATGACGCAACAACTTGCTGCTGGCGAATATGAGTCGGGACATCCAAATCTGCTTTGACGCTAATTTGAGATAGTGTCTGATTGCGGTGATCAACAACATCTGTCACATCTTCTTTTTCCTCAAAGACTTCACCAAAACCAGTCGCAATTGCAGTAATTTTGATTTTTTCTCCTAAGTTCTCATCGATAACAAGACCTACTATGATGTTTGCATCTTCATGGACTTTTTCATGAATAATCGTGGAAGCCTCTTCAAACTCCTCCATGGTCATACTTGATGACCCAGAGATATTCACTAAAACACCCATTGCGCCTGAGATATCAACTTCTTCTAACAACGGACTGCTGATTGCGTTATTTGCGGCTTCGGCAGCACGGCGCTCACCTTCAGCAATACCGATCCCCATCATCGCCATACCATGATTGCTCATGACAGTTCTCACGTCAGCAAAGTCGACGTTGATCAAACCCTCAGTCGTAATTAAATCAGAGATCCCCTGAACGGCTTGACGCAATACGTCATCTGCTGGTTTAAAAGCATCAAGGATGCTCATATGCTTACCAGCCAAACCGAGCAAACGATCATTGGGAACAACCACCAGTGAATCAACAACGTCGCGCAACTCAGCAATACCTGCCTCAGCGCGCTTCATGCGCTGCCGACCTTCGCGAGTAAACGGCTTAGTAACGACACCAACAGTTAATGCTCCGGCTTCTTTAGCTGCAGCAGCGATAATAGGCGCGGCACCGGTTCCGGTTCCTCCACCCATGCCTGCAGCGACAAAAATCATGTCGGCACCCTCAAACATCTCAACGAGGCGTTGCTTATCCTCTTCAGCTGCTTGACGACCAATTTCTGGATTTGCTCCAGCGCCCAACCCTTTGGTCAGATGACCGCCAAGCTGGATCTTCATTGATGCGTCACTTCGCCTTAAAGCTTGCGCATCAGTATTTGCAGTTAAAAATTCGACACCATCAACATTGCTTCGAATCATCGTGTTGACAGCATTACCTCCGCCACCGCCAACGCCTACAACTTTAATTTTTGCGGCCTGATCCAATGCTGCTTCAAACTGAAACATGACTCCCTCTTGACTAGGCATTATGCCCTCCCTGATGTTGCGTTTTCGGCTCCTCCGCGAACCCGAAAACTAGTTATATTTAATTTCTTATAATTTACCAAAATTCTATATCTTTGACAAGTAATTATATCATAATTATTACCTAAAAAAACTCGCTAAACCATTCCTTCATTCGCTGTGAAACCCGCTCAAACACGTTCTTTTCTCCAATCTTAAAGTTTTGAGCTTGGGCATTCATACTTCCATACTTGACCAAGCCTACACCCGTTGCATAAATCGGTGAATTCACAACATCTGTTAAGCCACCGATATCTAAAGGATTGCCGCGTCGCACAGGGAGATTAAACACTTGTTCAGCCAACTCTGGCATTCCAGGCAAAATAGCGCTGCCGCCCGTAATAACCACACCAGAGGCAATCAAATCGCCATAACCGCTCTTACTAATTTCACGATTGACCAGTGAGAAGATTTCTTCGACACGCGGCTCTAAAATTTCTGCCAGCAATTGCCGCGACAGGATTCTAGATTCACGGCCACCGACAGAAGGAACCTCAATGGTTTCATCTTTTCCAACCATCGATGTCAGACAACAACCATATGACTGTTTGATCTTCTCTGCTTCGCCCATGGGAGTTCGCAATCCGACAGCGATATCATTAGTGAGATGGTCCCCACCAATTGACAAGACCGAGGTGTGCTTGATAGCCCCTTCTGAAAAGATGGCAATATCCGCGGTTCCTCCACCGATATCGACTAAAGCGACTCCTAACTCTTTTTCATCTGACGACAAAACGGCTTCGCTGCTAGCCAATTGTTCCAGCACGATATCAGCAACATCAGTTCCAGCCCGATTACAGCTTTTAATGATGTTTTGTGCACTTGCCACAGCTCCTGTGACAATATGGACTTTCGCTTCCAAACGCACACCGCTCATACCCAGTGGCTCGCGGATTCCATCCTGATCATCAATGATAAATTCTTGCGGCAGGATATGCATCACCTCGCGATCCATAGGGATAGCAATCGCTTTTGCAGCATCAATGACACGCTGCAGGTCCTCGCTTGTGACTTCACGGTTCTTAATTGCAATAACACCTTGTGAGTTCAACCCCTTGATATGCCCACCGGCGATTCCGGCAAAGACCGATTTTATTTCGCAACCCGCCATCAATTCTGCTTCGCGAATCGCTTTTTGGATTGCTGACACAGTGCTTTCAATATTGATAACCACACCCTTGCGCAGCCCTTTAGACTGACTGGTGCCAATACCAACGACATCCAAACCCTCTTCTGTCATATTTCCAACAATGCAGCAGATTTTTGTCGTTCCAATATCGAGCCCAACAATTAAATTCTCTGTTCTTTTACTCATGACACCCCCTTGGTATCAGCTTTTGGCCGTTTTTTTCGGCCGTTCTATTCGGACAATGACCTTTTCATCAACATTTAAATCAATATAATCGAGAATCCGTAATTTCGACTTAAGTTGCGTGTAAATACGCTCTAAACGATCCAGTTTCTTTTTGTGTTCTAAAAAACCTAACTTCACCCTGACACCACCATCCAGAGTAAACAGGGAAAACCCACTATCAGCTTCGTGGTGTATTTCGGAAACCTGCCCAAGCGTGAAAAGCTCGCGGCTATTCAAATCATCAAGAAGCTTTACGATCTGGCGTAATCGCATGGCATATTCAGCATCGTGTCCCTGCGCTCGATCATAACTGAAACCTGTAATTATCGGATAATCGAGACTGTCAGATGCACCGAGAACCTTAAAGATTTCTCCCTGATCATCAAGGTAATACAGATAGCCAAGATTTATAATAGCGACAGGCCGACGCTCCTTTATGTCAATCACAACTTGGCGAGGAAAAATCCTTCTCACATCTGCCTTTTCAACCCAGGAGTTTTCCTCAATCTTTCTTCCAATAAGATCTAGCTCCAGACTGAAAGTGTTTACCCCAAGCTCAATATCAGAAAGAGCCTCAACCTGCTGAGCTGTCAATCGACCATTCCCCTGAACCTCAATCTGGTCGATTTTAAACAAATCAGATGCCAATAAAAGTTGCGTTATAAAAAAACCACCGACCAAAAGCATAGTTACACTGAATAAAGCAACTCCAGCACGCAGACCATGAGTGAGCATTTTTCGCCAATTCAATGACTTCTTCTGCTCTTTGCGCCGGTTCTGACGAACCTTTTTATTTTTTTTCTGATTTCTTTTCAGATCACGCATATCGTTCTCTTGTCTCTATCCTGCCAGCACAAACGATGAAAGATTAACTACTTATCTAAATCGGCATCGAGCAAAATCATTTCAACTAATTCCACAAAAGTGATTCCTGCAGCCGAAGCAGCTTTTGGTAATAAGCTCGTCTCAGTCATCCCTGGAATTGTATTCACCTCTATGCAAAACAAGCGACCTTCTCGTGCCATGAAATCAACTCTTGCTGCCCCTCTACAGTTAAGCATCTGACAAACCTTAATCGCTATTTCCTGTACCTCTCGGTTTTTTTCTTGGTCAATAGGAGCTGGCAGCAGATATTCGGTATCACCTGAAAGATACTTCGCTTGATAATCGTAAAAGCCGCCTTTAGGAACAATCTGAATAACTGGCAACACGACTCCATTAACCACTGATACCGTTAATTCAGCGCCGTCAATAAACTCCTCAAGCAGAACTGTCCCATCAAGAGTTGAGGCCTTACCAATACCCGTCCTCAAATCCTCTAGACTTTTAGCAATGGTAATTCCAATGGTGGATCCTTCTCGAGACGGCTTCACCACTAATGGCAATTTATTGTTGCAGCGCTTCAGCAGATCACTCGAGGAATCATCTGCGCGCATAAAGTCAAATTTGGGGGTTTGAACATCATGAAAAAGCATAAACTGCTTAGTCATTACCTTATCGATGGCCATACTCGAAGCCAAAACACCACTTCCGGTGTATGGTATCTGCAACATTTCAAGCAATCCCTGAACCCGACCATCCTCACCAAAGCGCCCATGCAGAGCAATAAATGCAACGTCGATAGAGGCATTCTTCAACTGCTCAGGTAAATTTTCTTGAACATCAATTGCAACAGCATCGTAACCGAGCTCTTGTAACGCACGCAGAGACGCTTCTCCTGTTTTCAAAGAAACCTCTCTTTCTGCTGAGAAGCCTCCCAGAAGCACTCCGATTCTACGTTCCTTCATTTCTTGCCGTGTCAGACAGCTCATCCCTGAAGAACCTTTTTATTCAGTTGCTTTGCCAACAAACCACAAACCTGATTCACATTCCCTGCTCCTAACGTAATCACCATGTCACCCGGTTCACAAATTTCTGCGACATAATTACTTACATCTTCCAGAGATGAACGATAGGCCACAGCTTTATGACCATGCTCAACAACCCCTTGAGCCAAGGCTTCCCCGGTTGCTCCCTCAATAGATTCTTCCCCTGCGGCATAAACATCCGTCACGATAAGAATATCTGCGTGATAAAAGGCCGTTAGAAAATCATCAAATAACGCCTCTGTTCGGCTATACCTATGAGGTTGAAAAACGGCTACAACTCGCTTACTCCAACTGCTTTTTGCAGCAGCCAATGTGGCTTTTATCTCAACGGGGTGATGACCATAGTCATCCACGATCATGACATTATCAATTTCATCACGAAGCTCAAAACGACGCTGTAAACCACCAAAGTTACGGAACCCACCGATAATAGTTTGAAATGGAATTTCTAATTCATGCGCTACAGCGACAACAGAAAGAGCATTAAGGACATTATGTCGACCCGGCATCCGGAAGGAAATTCGACCTAATTCCTCCCCTTGATAATACGCGGTGAAGCTTGTTCGTCCCTGACGGTGTTGGACATTATCAGCATAAAAATCGGCCTGACTGCTGAACCCATACGTCGTGAAACGTTTTTTCACCTCTGGCAGAATGTCCTGGATATTTGCATCATCCAGACAAAGGATAGCCCGACCATAGAATGGCACTTTATTGATAAAATCGATGAATATCTGTTTAATTTCATCAATCCCTGAATAGAAATCAAGATGATCGGCATCGATATTTGTGACAACAGCAATTGTTGGTGATAGATGCATAAAGGAGCCATCAGATTCATCCGCCTCAGCTACTAAAAACTTTCCCCGACCAAGCTTTGCGTTAGAACCAAAAGCATCAAGCTTTCCACCGATAACAGCCGTTGGATCAACTCCTGCGTGATGTAAAACGACCGACATCATACTGGTCGTTGTTGTTTTCCCATGTGTCCCAGCGATAGCAATGCCATATTTCATCCGCATTAGCTCAGCGAGCATTTCTGCACGTGGAATGACCGCAATAAGTTGTCGTAGTGCCTCAACAACCTCTGGGTTATCAGTCTTCACTGCTGTTGATGTCACTACCACATCAACCTCTGTAATATTTTCAGCTCGGTGACCAATAATAATTTCACCACCAAGTTCCGCTAATCGACGGACTGTGTCTGATTCTTTCAGATCAGAGCCAGACACCCGGTACCCCTGATTAAGGAGCAACTCGGCAATGCCACTCATTCCGATTCCACCGATTCCGATAAAGTGTATTTTTTTGATCCGTCCGTACATCTAAAATTCCTCCACCAGTTTCACCCCAATCAGGTGACGGCACTCATTTAAGATTCGTTCCGCGGCCCCTGTCAAACCAAGGCTTCGTGCTTGATCAGCCATACTTTGTAACGTTTTATGATCTTCAAATAAGTTCTTTACTAAAAGTGCTAAACCTTCGGCAGTTAATTCATCCTGTGGCAACAAGATTGCGGCTCCATTTTTTTTCAGTGATTCTGCATTCGCGGTCTGATGATCTCCTGCTGCATATGGAAACGGAATCAAAATAGCCGGGCGACCACACACAGTTAACTCTGCAAGAGTAGTTGCCCCCGCACGACAAATCACTAAGCTTGAGGAAGAGTATGCACTTGCCATATCATCAATAAACGGTACCACCTGATCAGGGTTAAACCCAGCATTACAATATGCTTGCTGGACCAGTTTAAAATCGTCTTCCCCGGTTTGATGTAAGATCACTGGCTTTTTTTCTAACTGCCCAAGTACCGGTAGCATTTTCATGACGGCTTGATTAATCGCCCTTGCTCCACGACTGCCACCGAAAATCAATAAATTTCCAGATTGAGGTATATTCGCAGAGACGTTTTCCAATCCCTTGCGCAACGGGTTTCCGGTTACTTCAACTCGCGTATTTTTGAATGACGAATGACTCTCTGCATAAGAAAGGCAAATAAGTTTCGCCCAGCGACCAAGCAAGCGATTACTTAATCCAGGAATCGCATTCTGCTCATGGATTACATAAGGAATCCCTTTACACTTTGCCGCTAGTAAAACAGGGACAGAAGCATAGCCTCCAACACCTATAACGCAATCAGGTTTAAAATCTTTGAGGATCCGATTTGCCTGATAAAGGCTTTTCAACAATCTGGGCAAAACTTCTAACTTCCCTCTCCACCCACGACCAACCATGCCAACCATATCTACCGTTTTAAGAGGGAGTCCCAACTTTGGCAATAGTCGCTGCTCAAGTCCTCGCTTTGTCCCAACAAACAAAACTTCTGAATCACTATCTTGATCAAGAAGAAGTTGCCCCAATGCAACAGCAGGAAAAAGATGTCCTCCCGTTCCTCCACCAGCGAGAAGCAATTTCATCTTTTTGCCCCCAGGGAATTCGAAATATTCAAGAGAATACCGACGGCAATAAGACTAACAACGAGACTCGTTCCTCCATAAGAGACAAACGGCAAGGCCAAACCTTTGGTAGGCAACAGGCCCAAACAAACTGCGAGATTAACAAATGCTTCTAAACCAAGTAGCAAGCTCAAACCAAAAGCGAGGTTACGGCCAAAGGGATCTTCGCACTGCAAAGCTATGCGAAGGCCGCATAAAACCAGCATAAGAAAGAGTGCTGCAACAATCAAAGACCCAACCAGACCGAGTTCTTCACCTATCACTGAATAGATAAAATCAGTATGCGCTTCGGGCAAATAGAAGAGTTTTTGTTCACCAATACCAAGCCCTTGCCCAAGGACCCCACCCTTACCAAAAGCAACTAGGCTCTGAATAATTTGAAACCCTGTATCGAACGGATCGTCCCAAGGATCAAGAAAGGCCATAATTCTGCGGCGCCGATAATCGACTTGCATAATCAAGAAATAAACGACTGGCATGGTCATCAAAATTGTTGGCAAAATATAGCGCCAGCGCACACCAGCTACGATCAACATCGACAAAGCGACCCCAGCAATTATCATCGCACTGCCCATATCAGGCTGCTTGACCAGCATCCCAAGAAGCAAAGCCAACACGATCATGTAGGGGAAATATCCCTTAAGGAAAGAACGAACTTTTTCTTTTTTTCGGGTCAATGAGTGGGCCAGGTAAAGAACCAATGTTAACTTCACAAGCTCAGCGGGCTGGACGGTTAAACCAGGCAGACGCAGCCAGCGCATAGCACCACCGACCCGTACCCCTAATCCTGGGATAAAGAGCAAAGCTAATAACACAATGCTGCCTAATAGCGAGATAACTGCAAGTTTTCGCCAGTTTTTATAATTAAAATATGTCGCAATCGCCATCATAACGAAACCGACCAGCGTGTAGGCCAACTGTCTTTTTAAAAAATAGAAGCCATCATGAAATCGATCTGCTGCCATTATCGCTGATGAGGAGTACACCATAACAACACCGATACATGTCAAAGAGACTGTCAGTAAAAGCAAAGAAGTATCGACATTGCGACGAAATGTCATGACGCTCTCCTTGCCGCCGGAAGCTGTTGCACGAGGCGCTCAAACTCATCTCCACGAGCTTGAAAATTTTCAAACATATCAAAACTAGAACATGCCGGAGACAGCAGAACTGCCCCTTCCGAAGGGGTCACCTCATAAGCCAGTTGAACTGCTGATTTCAGGCTTTCAGCAAGATGAATTCCACAACAACCAGCACAAGCAGCTGCCATTTTTTGTGCCGCCTCGCCGATAAGAATTAAATGATCAACTTTTCCCTCTAGGGATGGGTTGAGAAGAGTATAGTCTCCTCCCTTATCTTTTCCCCCAGCTATCAGCGTAACGGCTGATGAAAACCCTGCAAGACTTTTGATGACACTGCCAACATTCGTCCCTTTTGAGTCGTTATACCAGCGCACACCGTTTAGAGACCGCACCAGTTGCATCCGATGCTTAAGGCCAGAAAATGCACAAACCGCATTCCAGGCGCGATCCGCTGGGCAACCCTGCAATAACGTCGGGATCATCGCAGCCATCGCATTCTCGATATTATGCTCTCCAGAAAGTTGTAATTTCGACAAGGGGAAATGAATGTCAGCGCCATCCCAGTTCCACACCAGCTTATCCCCTAAACGAACCATCCCATCAACGAGCCGTCCTCGAGCTGAAAACCAAACCTTTTTGCTCTTGATATCATCCGTTAATTTGCATACTTCCGGATCATCGGCATTTAATACTGCAAAATCACGATCCGTCATATTGCTAAATATCTTCATCTTTGCCTGATAGTAACTGCTTAGATCAGGGTAACGATCGAGATGGTCTGAGCTCAGGTTGAGGAGCAGTCCGATTGCAGGATGAAATGTGTCGATTGTTTCCAATTGAAATGATGAGAGTTCGACAACCACCCCCTCAACATCTTCAGAGCATGCTTCAACAAGTGGTGTCCCCAAATTACCACCGACAAACACACGTTTCCCCCAAGCCTGTAAAATTTCACCTATCAAACTTGTTGTCGTAGATTTCCCGTTAGTTCCTGTCACACCAATGATTGGTGCTGCAATTTCTAAAGCAGCGACTTCAACTTCACCCAACAACGGGATTCCACATGATGCTGCCCGGCGTAAAGGTTCGCAATCAAGGGGAACTCCAGGACTTACAGCGATCAGGTCGGCCTGTTCAAACAATTCAAGACGATGTCCACCTAAATCTAAACGGACTGGCAATCCATTGAGAGAATCTAGGCCTTGGATTTTCTCTTTATCACGCAAATCAGACAGGGCGACAGTCGCCCCGCGCTCAATTAAAAAACGTACTAAGGCCAGCCCACTCAAACCGGCCCCGATAACAACAATTCGTTTGTTTTTAAAATCGAAATTCATCAGCGCAGCTTTAATGTTGATAGGGCAACAAGTGCCAGAACAATACTGATAATCCAGAAACGAACAATAATCTTAGGTTCTGGCCATCCTTTTAATTCAAAATGGTGGTGAATCGGAGCCATCCGAAAAACACGACGTCCCCAGTAACGAAACGAAACCACCTGAACAATGACAGACAGAGCCTCGATAACAAATATTCCCCCAACGATGACTAAAACAAATTCGTTCTTGGTAATGACTGCAATCGTTCCGAGTGCCCCCCCGAGAGAAAGACTACCGACATCACCCATAAAAACTTGAGCCGGATACGAATTAAACCACAAGAAACCAAGCCCCGCTCCCACCATCGCACCGCAAAGAATTGCCAGCTCTCCGGCTCCCTGAATCCCTGTAATCTGTAAATAACTGGAGAGTTTTGCGTTTCCAACCAAGTAGGCTAATAACAAAAATGTCCCAGCAGCAATAATCATGGGACCAATGGCAAGGCCATCAAGACCATCAGTCAAATTAACCGCGTTGCTTGCTCCAACCATGACTAAAATAGCAAATGGAATATAAAAAGCTCCTAGGTCTGGGTTAACATCCTTAAAGAACGGTAAACTTAAATGAGTATCAAAACTGCCACTTCGGTAGAGCAGTATAGATGCACCTAAAGCAATTAAAATCTGCCAGAACATTTTTTGACGAGCTGAGATACCGTCACTGCTTTTGCGTATAATTTTAAGATAATCATCGATAAAACCAACGGCTCCATATCCTGTTGTCACCAACAAAGTGACCCAGATATAAAGATTTGTCAGATCAGCCCAAAGAAGAGTCGGGATGATAATCGCTAACAAAATCAAAGCCCCACCCATGGTTGGGGTTCCCTCTTTCACAAAATGTGACTCAGGCCCGACCTTACGGATGACCTGCCCTATCTGCAACCGTTGTAGAGTTGCTATAAGCCAAGGGCCGAGAATAAACGAGATCAACAAAGCAGTGATCGTCGCGTAGATCGTCCTAAAAGTGATGTAGCGAAAAACATACAGCACTGAATAATCAGTATGGAGAGGATATAAAAGGTGATATAGCACCTGTTAGTTTCCTTTCTTTCCATTTGAGGGCTCATCTACAGCAGTTTTCAAAGCGTCAGAAAGTGCGTCCAAACGTACTCCCCGCGAACCTTTCACCAGAATTCTATCTCCAGGACGTTGCTGCTCTAGGAGATAGTTAATCGCCTGATCGGCATCCTTAAGCACAACCACCTGTTCAGTCATCATTCCCCCCTCGCTGGCTCCCCGAGAGATGTCCAAAGAGAAGCGCCCAACACAAACCAATCGTTCAGCGACTTTGGCAACGCTTCTACCCAATTCCTCATGCATCAAGACTGAGCCCTCTCCTAATTCAAGCATATCCCCAAGAACGGCAACTTTTCTGCCTCGTCCTGGTAATGAGGCTAAGGCATCTAAGGCAGCATGTGCGGAAAGGGGGTTTGAATTGTAGCTATCATCTAGCAACAAACCACCGCAAGGAAGGGGGATGAGGTCCATTCGTCCTTCAACGGCAACAAACTTTTCAAGCCCGCTTACAATTTTCTCTACTGAAACCTCCATAACCAAAGCAGCACTTGCAGCCGCCAGTGCATTTGATACATTATGTCGACCTGGGATGGTCAATCTGACTGTTGAACTCTGACCACCAGACAAAAGGTCAAAGCGAACACCTTCTTCATTTTCCTCAATATTTTCTGCGCGGACGAAAGCATCCTCAGAAAGCCCGTAAGTCAATTTCTTCACCCCGTTGGCAATAGGCAACTTCGAAACACGCGGATCATCGAGATTGACGAGGGCTGTCCCCCCTTGCAATCCAGCAAAAAGCTCTCCCTTTGCTCTTGAGACACCATCTAGCCCGCGCAAGGTTTCCAGATGTGCGGCACCTATATTTGTTATGATTCCAATTGTTGGCTGTGCAATCTCGGTCAAACGCTCTATCTCGCCAAGAGCGCTGGTCCCCATTTCCAAAACTGCCCATTGGTGTCCTTCATTCAAGCGAAATAGGGTCAATGGCAATCCGATCAAATTGTTAAAGTTTCCAGCAGTCTTAAGTCCGGGAGCAACGTTTTCTAAGATTGTTGCCAACATCTCTTTTGTTGTAGTTTTCCCTGCTGAGCCAGTAATCGCAACCAATGGTCCATTGAGTTGCAAACGGAATGCAGCCGCGATATCACCGAGTGCTCGAAGCGTATTTGCAACCCGCACAACAGGAACATTGAGCCCAGCAATAACTTCTTCACTCAGGCACGCTGCTGCTCCGTTTTTAACCGCTTGGCTAATATAATCGTGGCCATCAAAGTTCTCACCACGTAGCGGTACAAATAGCGATCCAGGAGCCAAATTTCTACTATCGGTTGAAATTCCACTGATAGGACAATTGACTTTGCGCCCGGAGAAATCACCATCTGTTATTCGCGTGATCCGTTCGAGATCAAACATTTTTTCCAACCTCAGCAGCTTTATATTCAAGCCCTGATTGATTGCCAGAGGTCAAAACTCGCATTAACTCCTCACGATCATCAAAATGTATTTTTTCAGTCCCCAAAATCTGATAATCTTCATGCCCTTTACCAGCAACAAGCACCAAATCGCCAGGCTCCGCAATCCGCCCAACTAACTCGATCGCCCTACGACGATCTGTGATAACAAGGAACCCTTTCTTACTTACAGCGTCACCTTCAGTCAGCTCATGAGCGCCGCAATCAACAGCACCATTTCTGACCTGTTCAAGAATTTTTAGAGGATCTTCGGTCCGTGGATTATCAGAAGTAAATATCGCTAAATCGGAATATTTAACAGCAATAGATGCCATCACAGGACGCTTGCCCTGATCTCGATCACCGCCACAACCAACAACAGTCAACAAGCGTCGAAATTCTAGTTGGGATAAGGTCTGCAAGACTTTTTCAAGGGCGTCAGCTGTATGTGCATAATCAACAAGAGCAAGAACCCCTTGATTATTTTTTACTTTTTCAACCCGCCCCGGAACTTGTGGCGCATGAGAGATCCCCTTCTCTATAATTTCGGGATCAATATCAAATTGCTGTGCTGTTGCTACAGCGGCTAGAAGATTGCCCACATTAAAAGTGCCGATCATTCCGCTCTTAATGGTAATCGTCTTCTGCTTGCTGACAAAGATTCCACAGATCTGGTCTCGTTCAACTGAGACCTCAGCAGGATAAGTATCCGCTAGCTTATCGTTTCCGTAAGACTTCCAGTTGTTATTTTCCTTCAGCAATATTTCACCATAAGCATCGTCACGATTAATAATCGCGATTCCCGAACCGAGTAGCTCAACAAAAAGGCGTCGCTTACTAGCAAAATAACGATCTAATGTCTGATGATAATCAAGATGATCCTGAGTCAGATTTGTAAAAACGGCGGCATCAAAACAAATACCATCGACTCGATGCTGCTCTAATGCATGTGATGAGACCTCCAAAATCAATACATTCGCCCCACGATGTCGAAAATCTGCCATCATTCGCAGGAGATCGATCGACTCAGGAGTCGTATTTGGAGCTTCATGTCTGATTTCGCCAAAGCGATATTCGATTGTTCCAAAAACAGCCGGAGAAAAACCAGCTTCCCGAAAAATTGACTCGAGCAGATAAGTGATAGATGTTTTTCCGTTGGTTCCCGTGATGCCGATAACAGGAACGTCGACAGTTGGATTTCCGTAATATTCAGCTGCCATAACGGCCATCGAATGGCGAACATTTCCCACCTTGACGTAACAGATATTATCGAAACAATCCTTGGGAATTTGCTCAGAAACAACGGCGATCGCCCCTGCATTCAGGGCTTGGGGTAGGAATTCAAACCCATCTACATTGGCACCAGGAAGTGCAAAAAACAACGCTCCATCCCGCACCTTCCGTGAATCACAACTTAAGTCAGACACAACCACTTCAGGAGATCCGACAATTGCTAAAGGCTCAACTTTTGCTAACAGTTCTTCAAACTTCATACGTAGTCCTTACAAAAAAACAGCATCTATACACCAAAACGAATCCAGGCTTGTTTTCCGTAACGAATAATTTGACCAGGAGCAGGGTATTGCTTCACAACCTCACCACTACCAGAAAGTTTGAGGTTTAGATTCTTCTTCTCCATCATTTGCAGGACCTGCCGATAGCTCATTCCTGAGAAGTTCGGCATTCTCAATCCATCACTTGTCGCAACATCAATGATTTCAGCGACCATATCTGGCAGCGGCTCCTCATCCATTTGAGATTTTGTCAATGTTGCGACGCTTCCCTTGGGCAGGATATTCAAATGGCTGAGAGTCTGACTGGCTATACGAGCAAACACAGGAGCAGCGACAAGGCCTCCATAAGCTTTCCCCTGAGGCTCATCAACCGTTACCGACAGAACGAGAGCAGGATTATCTGCCGGGACAAATCCAACAAACGAAGAGACTCTCTTATCGGGTGAGTATCCACCAGTTACCGTATCGACTTTTTGGGCGGTCCCAGTCTTTCCGGCAACCCGATAACCAGGCAATGCAGCCCTGGTACCTGTGCCACCCGGCTCTGTCACGGTGACCATCATCTCTTTAACTTCGCTCGCCGTTTTTTCAGAAACAACCCGACGACGAACTTGAGGAAGGCGCTTTTGAATTTGCTGACCATCAGAGCCCACAACTCTTTCAACCAAATATGGCTCCATCAGCAAACCACCGTTTGCGATAACGCCCATTGCCGATGCCATCTGTATCGGCGTCACACTTAAGCCTTGGCCGAAAGAAATAGCGGCCAAATCAATCTCAAACCACCGTGAAGAGGGACGCAGCAATCCACCAGCTTCTCCGGGAAGATCTAGCCCCGTCTGTTCCCCAAAACCAAAATCGCGGATGTAAGAATAAAAACGTTCCCGTTCTAAAGCCTTGCCTAATTTTGCAGAACCAATATTGCTGCTGAACTTCAAAACTTCCGTTAATGTCAATTTCTTATGCTTTTTGTGATCGCGAATGGTTTTCCCACCAACCGAATAGCGACCATTCTCGCAATAGATTTTTTGCTCTGGCCGAACCAATCCCTCTTCTAAAACTCCTGCGACCAAAAAAGGCTTGAAGGTTGAGCCTGGCTCATACATATCGCACACAGCCCGATTGCGGCGTTTACTCGCTTTATAGCGACCCGCACTGTTGGGGTTATAGTCAGGCTGACTCGCCATCGCCAAGACGCGGCCACTGGCAGGCTCTAACATGACAACGGTTCCGCCCACAGCACCCGTTTCTTGAACAACTCTCGCCAACTCTTTTTCAGCGATGTATTGTAGTGATCGATCCATCGTCAGGAAAAGATCATTGCCTGCGACTCCCCCCTGGACCAATTGATCTTCTGATGCCAAACCGCGTCCTCTAGCATCACGTAACGAAACTAGCCGCCCCGCCTCTCCCTGAAGCTGACGGTCATACTCTAATTCAACACCTTCAAGACCTCTTGGGTCTAAACCGGTGAAACCTAAAACATGTGCTGCGGTACTGGCTTGAGGGTAGTAGCGTTTGCGCTCTGTAACGAACTGCAAACCAAAGACTTTCAAATCACGTATTTGATCTGCGACAGTTGGATCAAGCTTTCTCTGCAACCAGACAAAGCGTTTTTTTGAGGAAAGTAATCTAACGATTTCTTTTTCTGATTTTTTCAGGTGCTTTTTCAGTTTGGCTGCAGCTTGCTCAGGATCTTTGATTTGCACAGGATCGGCGTATAGTGATTCGGCTACCAGACTGACAGCAAGGGGGTCTCCCCGACCATCAAAAATACTTCCCCTTTGGGGGGCTAGCTTAATGACATGTTGGCGCTGTTGATCTGCACGACCCTGGAGCTCCGAAGCCTGAACAACTTGAAGATGATAAGCCCGGCCGGCAATCAACAAAAAAACCAGAACAAATAATATTCCGAAAAGGCGGATACGAATCTGAATTCCACGTTCCGTCAAAGCCATACTACTCCACCCTGATAATTTGACCGGGTGAAGGAGCACGTAACCCCAGGGATTTTCTTGCTAACCTTTCTATTCGTTCATCACGTGCCAAATATGCAGCTTCTGTTTTTAATTCTGTAATCTGCTGCTCATGGTCACGAATATCCCGTTCCAAACTTGAAATCCCATATTCCAAATTAATCGCATGAATACGTGACCAGACAAATAATAAGGAGAGCAAAGAAACCAACAGGAGCGCCACAAAAACCGAACTTAGGCGTGGTCGATAAAATGAAAATCCCGTAATTTTAACTGTAACTTGAGATACCGCTTCTGACATATCTCTCTCCTTTCACATTTTTAAATGATCAGCAACGCTCAACAGCTCTCAGAATTGCGCTTCTTGATCTTACATTCTGGGCAATTTCAGCTTCTCCAGCTCGTATCCCCCTGCGTGTCAAGACTTTCACGTCGGGAGTATTGCTACACTGACAAACTGGAAGTCGTGGAGGGCAAATACAACCCTGAGCTTTTTCACGAAATAGATGCTTAACGATTCGATCTTCTAAAGAATGAAAGCTGATAACAACCAGCCTTCCTCCCGGCTTAAGCAATGAGATACCTTTTTCAACCCCCCGCTTCACCTGCCCTAGTTCATCATTTACGTGAATTCTTAGGGCCTGAAAAACTCGGGTGGCCGGATGAATCTTACTCGGACGATGTCCACCAGGGACTGCCTGACGAACCAACTCTGCCAACTCAGCCGTTGTTGTCACTGGTAATTCCTGACGTTGAGCCACAATCTTCCGAACAATCCTTCGGCTGAAACGTTCTTCGCCGTATTCAAAAAAAATACGAACCAATTCTGCCTCTTCGGCCTCGTTCACCACATCCGCAGCGGTTATTCCCACTGTCGGGTTCATGCGCATATCGAGAGGGGCATCGTAGCGAAAAGAAAAACCTCGTTCAGGAGTGTCCAGTTGGTGGGAAGACACCCCAAGATCAAGAAGCATCCCATTAAGGCCGTCCATTTCGAGTTCCTGCAGAACCACCCGATCAGCTTCGTCAAAAGTTGCGTGATGCAGGCTAACCCGATCACCGTAAGGAGCTAAAACGTCAGACGCTTTCTGTAGAGCAGCAGGATCTCGATCAAGGCCAATTAAACGACTATTATTGCTTGCTTCAAGAATCAGTTGTGAATGGCCAGCCCCCCCGAGAGTTCCATCCAAATAAACGCCACCGGCTTCGGGCTGAAGCCAGGACAAAACCTCCTCCGGCATCACCGGCAGATGCTCAAAAGGAGTCAATACCATCACTAAAATCCTAAATCTGCCTGACCTTGCGCATCCTCATCCAACATCGATTCGGATTCAGCGGCGATCAAGGCATGAGAGTTCTGACTCCAGATTTCTATTTTTTCAAACATCCCGATAACAACAACGTCTTTATCCAATTTGGCATGTTCCCGTAAAGACTGTGGAACTTGGATACGCCCTTGAGCATTAAAAGAGCATTCTTTTGCCGGAGCAATTCGGTTGCGTAGATTTGCTTCACGCTTTGGACCAGGCTCCATGGAAAACACATTTGCACAAATTGCTTCCCAACGACTCAGTGGATAAGCGACAAGACCCTTTTTATAGCGAGTGACAACCAGTCCTTCAGACTGATATTCTTGACGCAATTCGTCCCGGAAAGGAGACGGAATACTGACCCGTCCTTTCAAATCGATACTAACGTTATATTCACCGGAAAATTTCATAATGACACCACTTGACACCTTTTGACACTAGAGTGGTCAAAATATAGCGATACCATTAATATGTGTCAAGCAGAAAGACTCAAAGAAGTGGATTACTTAAATCAAAAAAATGTTGCTATGACAGGGGCTTGGGCTAATGAGAAAAGTAAGGGGGGGGAGGCTATCTTCAGAACTGACTAATATTATAAGCTTCTTTAAAAAACGAGGGCGTTTTCTTCTCTCAAAACAGGGCAAAAAGGGAAAACTGTCCGCCGACAGGGCCCTTCTGAAACTCAGGAGACATCTGAGGGAGAGATAACCATCTCAATCTCTTCGATACGTCGATCTTCCATACGTTTCACCCGAAACAGAAGGTTTTCTTCTTCAAAGCAATCCCCTTCGGCTGGGATTTTACCTAGGACCTGCAATAAATGACCGGCTAATGTAGTGACATGCTCTTCAGGAAGGGTCAACTTAAAACGTCTATTCACTTCGCGTAATGGCATCGCAGCATCAATCAGATAGTGTCCCTTTCCAAGTTTTCTGAAATCAAGCTCCTCTTGGTCCGATTCGTCCTGAATATCACCTACGATTTCCTCAACGACATCCTCGAGGGTCACAATTCCCTCCACACCACCATATTCATCGACGACGATCGCCAAATGTTCACGCCTTTTACGAAAACTTTGTAGGAGGACCCCAATCCGCATCGCTTCAGGAACGTAGTATGGCTCACGGCATAAGTCTTTAAGGGAAAAAGAGTTGGTACAATCGACACAATCAAGGATATTTTTAGAGTGAATAACACCAATAATTGTATCAAGATCATCGTGGTAAACTGGAAACCGCGAATGTCGAGCGGATCGTGTTATCGACAACACCTCTTCAAAAAGTGTAGCCCCTTCAATCCCTACGATTTCAGTGCGAGGAATCATGATATCCCGCACCCGGGTTTCAGATAGTTCAAAAATTCCATGCAGCATACGCCGCTGCTCGGCAGCAACGACTCCTGATTCCTCCCCCACTTCAATCATAGCCTTGATTTCATCTTCAGAAACAGAGAGTGTTTCTGCATCTTTTTTACGGATAAAACTTGTCATTACTCGCGAAATTGAAGACACGACAAAAATAACCGGGGCAAGAACAAAGACCACAAAACGGATCGGATTCAAAACCAGAAAAGACATCTTTTCAGGATACTGTGCTGCATAAGTTTTAGGGCAAACTTCCGAAAATATCAATAAAACCGGGGTCAGAATCAACACTGTCAACAACTCTCCCCCTTCGCCGAAATAACTAACACAAAGCCCTGTTGCAATAACTGAAGCTGCAATATTCACAAGGTTATTGCCAACCAGAATCCCGCTCAGTAAACGGTCAGGGCTTTCGAGAAGAGCTGCTAACTTATCTGCACCGGGGTGCTGCTTCTGTTGGAGAAAGCGCACTCTCAACTTATCGAGAGCCAACAATGCGGTCTCTGAACCGGAAAAGAAACCGGAGAGAAATAACAACAGCAACAGAACCAACAGGCGCCACGATATTTCGTCAGTCATCAATGCTCCAAAAAGGGATAATTCGTAAATAATTAACAAACACTAGCGTGGTTGCGAAGTCTATCGCAATCTTCAGCAAAGGGAAAGTGCTAGCTTTGCAGCACATCCATCAACATGATATATAAAGCCTCTATAAATTGATCAGACACCCAAGAGGAACATAAATCGTATGGCACCCGCACTCCTTACAGCTGCACACCAGCAACACCATAATATCGCTCAGCAACTTCATCATCATAACTATTGCTATCATACCCTTGATCAACCTGAGATAAGTGATGCCGAATATGATCAACTCCTGCAAAAGCTCCTCTCTATCGAAGAGCAATTCCCGGAATTGGCGACACCAGACTCCCCGTCACAACGCGTTGGCAGTCAGCCTCTCGACGGGTTTTCTCCCGCAGCTCACGCAAAACCGATGCTGTCCCTTGAAAATGCCTTCGATGCTGAGGATTTGAGAGATTTTGACAGCAGAATCAAGCGCTTCCTGTCACGAGTCGAGAATCTTGAATATCTGTGTGAACCTAAGCTGGATGGGGTTGCCGTTGCACTTACTTATCAACGAGGAAAACTCATACGTGGTGCAACTCGGGGTGACGGAACAACGGGAGAGGATATCACTCAGAACGTTCGGACAATCGGGGCCATTCCGTTACAACTCCAAGGTGATTATCCGCAACAGCTAGAAGTTCGTGGTGAAATTTATATGGAACTTGAAGCATTTCAGGTTCTCAACAAACAGCGTCGAGAAGAAGGTGAAGCAACGTTTGCAAATCCGCGGAACTTAACAGCTGGAAGCTTGAGGCAGCTCGACTCTAAATTAACCGCCGCACGCCCTTTAACCATCAGTTGCTACGGGATCGGGATCAGCTCAGACAGAACACTTAAAACACACAAGGAAACACTTGAATCGCTCCAAAGATGGGGACTAAAAGTTAATAGTGATATGAATCAAGAAGCCAGCAATATTGATAGAGTTATTGCCCGCTATATAGAGCTACAAGAGTTACGGGAGAGACTTCCCTACGAAATCGATGGGATGGTCGTCAAAGTGAATGACTGCAATCTACAACAAGAGTTAGGAGAAAAAAGCCGCACTCCACGCTGGGCAATTGCGGCTAAATTCCCCGCTCGACAGGAGCAGACGCTCCTCGAATCAGTGCAACTTCAAGTGGGGCGTACCGGAGCGATCACTCCCGTTGCCAAGTTGAAACCTATCAACGTCAGCGGAGTGATGGTTTCGAGCGCCAGCTTGCATAATTGGGATGAAATTTCCCGCCTTGATATTCATATTGGCGATACCGTTATCATTGAGAGAGCTGGGGATGTCATTCCAAACATTGTTCGGGTCGTGACCGATAACCGCAGTGGAAAAGAGAAATCCATCCCAGAACCAAAACATTGCCCAATCTGCCATTCTCCAGTTCATCGAGAAGAGGGAGAAGTTATTCCTCGCTGCCAGGGGGTGAATTGCCCGGCCAAACTAAAGGAATCCCTTAAACACTTCTGCTCTCGTGGTGCGATGGATATTGAAGGACTTGGTGATCGCCTGATTGACCAACTTTTACGACTTGAACTCGTTAGCAGCCTTGCAGACATTTACCATCTTACCCGGGAAGATCTATTTCAATTTGATCGTATGGGAGATAAACTTGCCGACAATCTGCTCCAAGCAATCTCTGCAAGTAAACAACGTCCTCTCGAAAATTTCATTTTCGCTCTTGGAATCCGCCATATTGGTAAACACCTAGCCAAGGTATTGAGCCACCAATTTAGCAGCCTAGAATCGCTATCTCACGCGAGGAGTGAACAACTTCTGGCACTTCACGAAATCGGACCACAAGTCAGTGAAAGCCTGATCCGCTTTTTCAGCGACACGAACAACCAAGCCCTATTAGAAGATCTGTTAAAAGAAGGTGTAAATCCCAAAAGTGATGAACAAGTCGTCGGAGATCAACTACAGGGGCAAGTTTTTGTTTTTACCGGGTCCCTGGAACAATTCAGCCGCAAAGAAGGCGAAACTCTCGTCGAAGCACAAGGAGGTCGTGCAAGCGGTTCTGTCAGTAAAAAAACCGATTATGTCGTTGCAGGTCCGGGAGCTGGCAGTAAACTGGCTAAAGCTGAACAGCTCGGGGTCACTGTTCTTAGTGAAAACGATTTCTTAAAAATGATTTATAGTGAGCAATAAGCAATATGGATATTTGTGTCAGCGTTAAAGTTAGCGGAAGAGTCCAGGGGGTCTGGTTTCGTCAAAGCACGAAAACATGTGCCGAACAGCATGGTGTTAAGGGTTGGTGTCACAACAACCTCGATGGTTCTGTCGAAGCTGTTTTTTGGGGAGATGAAGTGGCGGTCAATAGTGTGGTGGAATGGTGTAAAACCGGGCCTGTTCAGGCTCAGGTGGAGAGCCACCACGTGCAAACGATAGTAGTATCAGAAACTTTTGATGGTTTTCAAATCCGCTGAGCATAGGACAACTGAAACCTATTCCATCAATCGAACACTATAACCGTCGGTTCGCGGACCGACGACCGCCATCATTTTCTTTAATCGCAAAGAAAACGAAGCAAAAGAAACTCTTTACATTGCTGCGGCAAGCATCCCTGTCATTTTTTTATTAACCCTTGATAAAACATGTCTCAGTTTCGTTGCAACTGTTCTGTATTGTAACGTCAGGAAAATAATAGAGACGGATTAAAGTGAATAGTATATTCGTCGCCTAACGAGACGTAAACGTCTCTCATGGCGAAAAAAATCTAATCCTTACCACCAATTGACGCTAATCCAAACAACCCATGGTGTAATTTCGGGACTGCCTCCTACTTTACAAAAAAGTCCGTATCAAGCTAATTGCCGCCTGTGGCGTCTGTAACAACGACAGAAATGGATTCAGGATCACAGGTTAGGCTGATATTTACAGTATCGCCAAAGCACCCGGTTCCCATATCTTGCATATTGCTCATCACCCCTGTTTCGGTCGGATGCCCTCCCGGACAAGAAGCCCTGAAATGAATATCAACATAGGTCGAATAGATATTATATCCTGACTTTGAAGGTAGGCTTCCGGAAACAACGGTTTGCCCATAACACGATCTGGCATGAAGGCGAGCGCCGTTTTTCATATCACGATAAAACTTCTCTTTGCGGGCTTCCTTTTCTTGCTCTTCTTGTCTTTTAAGAGCTTGGCGTTCCTCACGCTCTCTTTGTTGCTGTGCTAAGCGAGCCTGCCTTGCATTCTCTTGGTGCTCCAATTCTTCTTGACGTTCTTGCCGTTGCCGCTCAAGCTCAGCCTGTCGTCTTTGCCTTTCTTGATCCAACTCCGCAGCGCGGCGTTGGCGTTCATAGGCAAGTTGTTCACGACGCTCCTCTGCTTGGCGTTGGCGTTCTTGTTGAGCTAGGACTTCATTGGTTTGGCGGATGGCTGCATTCGTGTCACGATCGACTTGGGCAAGTTGCTCGCGCATCTCAATGCCTGACTGCATCATATAATTCATCATATCAAGGCCACTGTTAGAAGAGGAATCGTTCTCCTCCATTTGCCGGGCATATTGGCGTTCTGCCTCCTCCTCTTCTTCTTGTAATCTTTCCATCTCCTCCTCTTCGAGGCGTGCCAGTTCCTCCTCTTCCCGGCGTTGTGCATCACGTTCCAAACGAAGATTACGGCGGCCTTGCTCAAAGAGGCGCATATCTCTATCACTGACAATATACGTTTTAGCTATAGCTAGATGCCTCTCAGCACAATTGAAGTTGCGCCCCAGAACACATAATTCTGCCTTATTGAGGGACTCGTCAAACTCGGCTTTTTCAATCTGGTCTAACTGCTCAAGCTGATCCAGCATATCCAACATATTGAGCATTTTTTGCTGTTCAGCCTCATCAATGGACGCAACGGCAGTACTGCTCATAAAAATCAAGGTCACTAAAGTGACGAGAAGGAAATAAACTACTGAAATAGCAGAACGTCTCCCCTGATGCTGTAGCGACCAGGATGAGTTAGTTGGTAACATCACGTAACTCCTCTAAAATAAGAATATTCTTTGTTGTTTCGTCCAGATCATAGCCTGCAGCAAGAACTCGCTGCCATTGCTGCCTGCCTTGATCGTTAATTTTTCCCAGCAAAGTGGTCAGTTTTGTATTGCCCTCGATTCCCTGACATTGATCAGCCTTGGGCAAAGCAGGTAAGGCACTGTCTGTGGTTGGAATTGACTGTTGATGGGGAATAGGCTCAGTGACCTGCCTAATGGAACGCAGTAGACATTGTTCGTAAAAAAACTGTTCTTCAGTTGTCAGTTTTGCATCAATGGGGATATCTGCCAGGTCGAAATCTCGAAAATAGCGACTGGCCTCAGCCAGAAAACGACGTTCTCCCCGCAACAGAGCCAGTTCCTCAAGAAGAAGTTGGGCTTCTAGCAGATATTGGTCATGGGATAGTCTGTTCCAATATGCGGGGTTATCTGCAAAGAATGCATCAAGTCTTGTTTGCGGAGAGCGTTGCAGGTAGCTGTTAATGTCCGTAAAAGGTGGCGTCACCATGGCAGCGACAACCTGCCCGAGAGCTTGTTTATAATAATCTTTCGTGCTGGAAAAATAATACCCCTCCTCCTCGGCCTGTTCAAGTGAGTCAAGATGATCCGGCTCAAGCAGTGTCGTTTCTTTTATGGCCTCAAAAAAACTATCGGGTCGCAGGTAGTTGTCTGTCAGTTGTGGCTGATGATTAAACCTAGGCAAAAGGTCACGAAGAGCTTGCTGCAGAAGGGTAGCGCAGTTTTGACTAAAAAAATTATACCCACCGGTGTAGCGCCAGTGAATTTCTGCCAACTGGCGAACAAGTATTTGGCGTTGGTTATGATTAAGCTGCAGAGGTATGGAAAATATTTCCCGAAACTCATCAATAGCATAGCCACGGTAAGCATCCATAAATGGAAAAGCAAACAGGTGAGCCTTGTAATCGCCACTTAATGCCTTGAGGCTATTCAGTTCAAATTCGTCAATATGAGCCATGTAACCAAGGACAATATGTTCATACAGATTGCTATTGCAGACCCCATCTTCTAGCCGTCCATCTGGGCAAACAATCAGGCGTAGAGCCACATGACCAAAGCGAGAAGCCATCTTTTCACCATGACCGGCAAAAAAGAGATGAATTGAATTGAGTTGTTCGGGCTTTATCCATCGAGGAATAATTCCCTCATCACGACTTGCCAGTAAAAATGGTATGGGCTCTTGGCAGGGAGTCGCACTGACTTGATAACGCTCTTGAAAGTAAGTATGAAAAATAGGATGGCGACAGCTAAAATCATCTTGCAGCAAAAAGTTGGCCAGAGCCTGAGCAAATGGCATGTTGGGTTCTGGCTGGCTGCCATCAACAAGATGAAGCAGACGATTAAACCTTTCATCTGCCTGTAATAGTGATTCGGTACTGGTACCAACAAGATTGGCCAGCAGCTCTGTTGATGCTATCGCAGGATCAACCTCAGAGGATAAGAGATGCTGCTGCTCAAGACGAATCGTGGCTTCCCGCTCAATCGCTTGAGCGAGTCCATCTGGGGTAGAAACAAGCTTACCTGCAAGCCCTTGCCACTGCTTGTTAGTGAGTGGCAAGGGGGCAGGAAGTCCAGAAGTGCTGGGACGTATAGCACAGCCGACCTGCATTAGAAAAAGCAGGGTCAGCAGCAGCCATTTCATCGGGCAGCAATAAGTGGAGCGAAGCCAGTTTTATGCTGTTGACTGCGGTAGGCTTTGGCCATCATGGAGTTTGGTTTGGCCCAAGCTGCGGGATGTGCTGCTAATCTTTTTTTGATCTCATTGCGTTCCATCAATCGGGTTGGGCAAGAAATTAAGTCAGTGGCCATGGAAATAGGGCTCATAGCAACCAAGGTTAACACTTCGAAGATATCACCAGGGTTTTCGCTTCTAAAAAATTTCTCAGTATTTTGTAGAAATGATGCTTGAGCCAACTCTTTTTCCAACTGTGCCTTTTTCCGGGCTGCAGCCTCACGCCGTGCCTGAGCCTCTTGTTGTGCCTTCGCCAGCTTCTTAGCTGCATCCACCTTGGCTTGCCACTCTTGTGCCTGCGGGATATTGCGCTTTACCCCTTTACCATGCTTATAACGCTGCACCATGGCTTCCATGGCTTTCAAATCGCCTGATTTAGCAGTCGAAAGTTCGTTGTTTGCCTTAATTTCTTCGATTTTCCAAAGCCAAGCTTCTGCCTTACTGCTATCTTGCGCAACTCCTGTGCCTCGCTGGTAATACTGCGCGAGAGTCGCCATGGCCTCAAGTTCGCCATTATTTGCAGCTGCCAAGGCCCGCTCAAAGTCTGCTTTTTCTTTGGCCAAACGGGCCATCTTGTCAGCTCGTTCTTTGGCCAAACGGGCCTTCTCGGTCAATTGTGGTGAGGAAAGAACCACTTTTAGTATTTTAGGAACACCGGCGACTGCAGTGAATTGGTGCTGATATACCTGCTCATGGTCTCTATCCACCTGTTTATGGACAAATACTGTGGTAGGGCCTGCATAAAGAAAAATATTTAAAGGGCCGTCTGAGGAACATTCTCCCTTATTTTCACCATTAATATAAACTTTTGCTCCCTGATCATTGGGCTGACATTTAATTCGTATCGGAGTATCAAAAGCGTAACTGGAACTGACCACAAACAACATGATGATAAATAAAAGTGATAAAGATTTCATAGGCTCCTCGGTAGTGGGATCAAAGGTTAACATCCTCAAAGGTTGGTCATTTTTAACAGTTTTAAACAACAAGGTCAAGTCAGTCGTTAACCTTTCTACTAATCTTTGTATTTTTGACACCTATAACTTAAAAAGCCAAAACTTCTGTCAAATTAAACTGTTGCATGATGAGTTTTCTCAAACAAACAGGGAACCCTCCCGAATGGGGGCTGTCCCAAGATTTTACGACGCAAACCACCGTATTCTCATGATCCGCAAAATAAACAGAAAATATCCACAACCCATGCCATCAAGCCAATGTCGTAACCGTCGGTTCGCGGACCGACGACCGCCATCATTTTCTTTGATCGCAAAGAAAACGATGCAAAAGAAACTCTTTATATTGCTGCTGCATGAGCACCTACCATTTTTCAGAATTAACCGTTGAAAAAACACTTCTCAGCTTCGTTGCAGCTGTTCTGAATTGTGACGTCTGGAAAAAAATAGTGGTGGATTAAAGTGAATGGCGTATTCGTCGCCTAACGAGACGTGAACGTCTCAAATGGCAAAAAAATCTAAACTTACCTCCCTGATTGGCTCTATCTCAAGCAACACTGCAGTAAATTCGGGACTGTCCCTAGACCCATCAGGGG